>NZ_JACONW010000105.1 GCF_014357575.1 Pseudomonas folii
CATTTCAATTCAGAGCATCGCGCCCTACCGAAGGCTCACTCATCCGCGTTCGGATCCATATCCGGAAACATCACATCCATAAACCCGAACTTGCTGAAGTCGGTAATGCGCGAAGGGTAAAGGCGGCCAATCAGGTGATCGCATTCGTGCTGCACCACGCGGGCGTGAAAGCCGAGGGCTTCGCGCCGGATCGGCTGGCCGTCCGGATCAAAGCCTTCGTAGCGAATACTTTGAAAGCGGTTGACCGCGCCACGCAAGCCCGGCACGGACAGACACCCTTCCCAGCCCTCTTCAACGGCCGGATGCAACGGCGTGATCACCGGGTTGAGCAAGATAGTCTGAGGCACGGCTTCAGCGTCCGGGTACCGCTCGTTGCGCTCAAAACCGAAGATCACCAATTGCAGGTCAACGCCAATCTGCGGAGCCGCCAAACCGACACCGCCGACGCTTTCCATGGTTTCAAACATGTCGGCGATCAGGGTTTTGAGCTCGGCGCTGCCGAACATCGATTGAGGCACTAGTGGGGCGATGCGCAAGAGACGCTCATCACCCATTTTCAAAATGGGGCGGATCATGCGGGCCTGGCTCCGTAAGGAAAAAACGTCATGCTGCCACAGTCCGGCTCAGGATTCCCCGGCCTTGGCAGGCAATGGCAGAGAATGATCACGCCCCAAACCGGAAACGTGCTGCTTCTCTGTCGACTCAATTGCACCATCACCTTCGACTTTTTCGCCCTTGTCCTTGCCTTCAGCAGACATGTGCTCGACCACCGCATTCATCTCCGCGCCCAGCAACAGCACCGCTGCAGAAATGTAGAAATACAGCAGCAGGACGATGATTGCCCCGATGCTGCCGTACATAGCGTTGTAGTCAGCAAATGTCTTGACGTAATAACCGAATCCCAACGAGGCGAGGATCCACACCACAACCGCCAGCACAGAGCCTGGGGTGATGAAGCGGAACTCCTGTTTGACGTCCGGCATGACGTAATAAATCAATGCCACGGCCACCATGAGCAGCATGACGATCAGCGGCCAACGCAGGATGGTCCAGAGCGTAACGATGAAGTCTTCCATGCCGATTTGCGCGGCAATCCAGTTCATGACCTGCGGCCCTGTGACCATCAACGCGGCCACTGCCAGCATCATCATGGCGATACCGATGGTGTACGCCACCGACAGCGGAATGCGCTTCCAGACCGGGCGAGCTTCAACCACGTCGTAGGCGGCGTTCATCGCACTCATCATCAAGCGCACGCCAGCCGAAGCCGTCCAGAGCGCGATGACGATACCGATCGAGAGCAACCCGCCTTTGGATTGTTGCAACTGATCGATCACCGGGTTGACCTGCTCCAGTGCCTGAGGCGGCAGGACGAGCTCTGACTGCAAGCGCAGCCAGGAAAAGAAATCCGGCAGGTGCAGAAAACCGATCAGGGCAATCAGAAACAGCAGGAAAGGAAAAAGCGAAAACAACATCTGGTAGGCCAACGCTGACGCGTAGGTGGACATCTCGTCATCGAGAAATTCGCTAACCGTACGGACCATCACCTTGCCCAGTGGCAGTTGGCGCAATTCCGGGAAAATCATGGCGTCTCCTTCGCTACATAACTGACGCAGCTTACACATTCACATTGATGGGCACTGCGCCTCTCACACAAGCTGTTCGCAGATACGGGCTTTTTACCTTAATTCAGTGGACTGAACGGCCTGAAAAAGGTTTCAAAACCTTAATTTCCAGACGCTGCAAATGATAACGGCCATCCGAGGATGGCCGTTATTCAAACATCGACTCCCGAGATCAACTCGAGAAGTCATGCTCACGCCTTATCGACGCCTTTTTTCACTGCGTCTTTGGCCTTGCCTTTGACCTGCTGGGCTTCGCCTTTGACTTCCTGGGCCTTGCCTTCAGCTTTCAGTTTGGTGTTGTCGGTCGCCTTACCCACGCCTTGCTTGACGTTACCGACTGCTTCGTTAGCCATGCCTTTAACTTTATCGCCAGTGCTGCTCATAGGTCTTACTCCGCAGAATCAATGAGAGGTCATCGCCTCGACGTAATGGTTGACCTGACTCATTTGCGGGGAGTTTCAACTATTTTCACCAGCGTCGTAGCCGTTCGTCGGCTTGCCTGCTGGCCTGTAAATCCGGGAGTCGAGAAACTTTGCCTTTAAGTTTGCACAGCAACCCACGAGAATGCGCAACGCAATCCGGCTGCACCGGGCCAACGCTCGTCGCGCTGAAGACAACGATCCGCAGGAACATTATGAAATTCGATAAAAAGCAGGCCATCGCACGCCGAAACCAGGAACTGGGCGGTGCCGTGCTGGGTACCAACAACACCCACTTCGCAACCTTGAACACCAACAAGAACATCTGGTGGTTTGACCTGCCCGTACCGCGCCTGGCGGTGGGTCAGTACGAATGGATGCATCTGCTGCTGTACACGCCGAGCAGCGATCAGTTACTGCACCTGAAAGTCACCACTGTATTCCTGCGGGATCACATGGAGGGTCTTGTGATTCGCAATAAAGGCCAGCGCAAGTCCACCGTCAGCCTGGAGCTGAGTGCGGACAAGGATTCTTATCTGAAGGATGTCAGGCCGCTGGGCGCAAATCTGAGCTTCGCGGACTTCCTGCAGCCCTAGCTTGATAGAGGTCCGCGGGCGACCTAAATCCTGTGGGAGCGGTGCTTGCCCGCGATAAGGAAACCTCAGTTCTAATGCGAACCGCGTCCAGCCTTATCGCGGGCAAGCACCGCTCCCACAATTAGGCAGCATTTCAGTCCAGTTTCTGCGCCAGACATCAAGCAAACCGCCTGGCAACCAGAAAGCCCACAGTCCCCGCAACCGCCGACGCAAACGCCCCCCACGCCAGATCCACCAACGCCAACTGCGCAGGCCAGCCTTGCAGCGTGGCCCAGTTGGTCAGGTCATAGGTGCCGTAAGCCACCAGTCCAACAAGTCCGCTTCGTTTAGCCGCATGGCTGATGCTGTTGCGACGCAGCCCTGACTGAACCGCCAGGACGAGCAAGCCAAAGGCGTAAAGCAGGTAAAAAACCACGGCAGGGGCAATCACCGGCTTGTCGAGCATCAATGGCCCCAGCCATGCCCGATAACTCGGCCCCATCAACACACCTAACCAGATGCCGTCCAGTATCAAAAAGGTCAGTAAGATACTGAAGTAAGCCGTAAGGGTTCTTTTCATGAAAGGCGTCCTTGTCTGAGTGGGCCCGCAGTGCGCGAAGCGCCCCGATGAGCGTTGACGGGTTGGACCCCAGACCAGGCAGGAACGATCCATCGTCCCTGCTTTAACCGATGAACGTCAGACCAGCTCGATGCGGTCTGCGTGGATCACGATCTGGCCCTGCTTGTACAACGCGCCAATGGCTTTTTTGAAGTTGCCTTTGCTGACGCCGAAGAGGTTACTGATCACTTGCGGATCGCTCTTGTCGCTGACCGGCAATACGCCGTTATTGTCCCTGAGCTTGCCGAGGATCTTGCTGTTCAGGCTGCTGGCAGCTTGCTCGCCCACTGGCTGAAGACTCAGGCTGATGTTGCCATCCGTACGGACTTCCTTGATGTAGCCCTTTTCCTGCTTGCCGGCGCGCATGAACTTGAAGACTTCATTCTTGTGAATCAGGCCCCAGTGCTTGTTGTTGATGATTGCCTTGAAGCCCATATCGGTCGCTTCAGCCACCAACAGGTCGACTTCCTGACCGACACTGTAGCTGGCCGGTGTCTTGTCCAGGTAGCGGTCCAGACGTGCAGTCGCGGTGATGCGGCGGGTGTGTTTGTCCAGATAGACATGCACCACGCAATAATCACCGGCCTGCAACGTGCGCTTCTCTTCGGAGTACGGCAGCAGGAGGTCCTTGGGCAGGCCCCAGTCCAGGAACACGCCGATACTGTTGACTTCAACCACCTTCAGGCTGGCGAACTCACCGACCTGAACCTTGGGTTTTTCTGTAGTAGCCAGCAGCTTGTCTTCGCTGTCCAGATAAATGAAAACGTTGAGCCAGTCTTCATCTTCGCTGGGAATATCTTTGGGAATATAACGATTGGGCAGCAAAATTTCGCCGTCCGCCCCGCCATCCAGATACAGACCGAAGTTAGTGTGTTTAACCACTTGCAAGCTGTTGTAACGCCCGATTAAAGCCATGTGCAAATACCCTCATTACGTGGGCGGCATTCTACCCGAGTTTGCAGGCGATGATGCTGGCGCAGAATGTCGCTGCACCGGGCGCTCAAAAAGACAAGGAAAATCAAATATTTGCCTGATGGCCATGAGCCCCTCAGTCGCTCCATTCGTCAGATGAGCAGCGGTTTTAACGGTGCGCTTTTCAAGTGAAGAGAATTAATTTTGAAAATAACTTATGAATCAAAACAACTGCTTAGCTCGATATCACTAATTATTTAAGGCTTGAGCCGGGCTGATTTAACCCGGTGTTCAAGGGGATATTTCCCAAGCAATTGTCAAGCCATTCGTGTACCATTGCTGGCCGTATCAAGTTTATATAGGTTAATGGCAGCCATGCGTGTAAAAGCATCCAACTCGAAAGCCAAGCCAGCTCCAGCCGTTGAAACGAGCGACTCGATCAACGCCCAGATTGCTGCTTTCCTCAAGTCCGGTGGCGAAATCCAGCAGATTGCCAAAGGCGTCAGCGGCCAGACTTTCGGCCCGTCCAAACAGATCACCCTCGGCAAAAAGTAATTCCCCCCGCTCCAGTTATCGATCTCTATGCGTCTTGGCTCTCAAGGCGCCAGAGCTTGCTAAGCTTCGTTGCACACACCCGTTTCATCCTGACTGCAAGGCCCCATTGCCTAGTCGCTCGACGACGGGCAGGATGATGTCTTGAAGCCAGCCTTTTGCGGAATGCACGAATGAAGAACTGGATGCTGTTCGGCGCACTGATTTACCTGACAGGTTGCGCGTCTCACAATTGCAACACGGTTCCAGATGGCGGCCACCCTTCCGGCAGCGACTGTCGTGCAGAGCATTTGCTGTATCAGAACGACATGCTGCAAGCCAAGCTATTGATCAGTGAAGCCGACCGGGAGAATTACGAACTGGCCGAAGCTATGCTGCGCCGTGCAGGCGTGAATGATGCGTCGGGTGAAGCCGAGTTTTACCTCGCGGTGCTGTTGATTCGTCAACAGTCAGACCAGCCCCGGGTGATCGAATTGCTGGAGGATGCCGCGAGACACAAGCACCCGCTGGCAATTGCGCTGCTATCCCAACAGCTCAGCATGACGGATCAAAAGAAGTCCGAAGAATACCGCGCCGAGTACGCTGAACTGGATGTTGCCAAGAGTGGCTACCCTTCGTTCGATCAGGCTTTGGTGGTCATTCGCGGCTTGATTATTCCCTCGGCTCAAGCGACCGCCTCGAACTGATTCTTCTGTGGATCGACGAACGGTGTTCGCTCTACGACTTTCGTAGGTATGCTGCGAGGCTCTAGATCGCGGCTCCCCTGTTGTTCCTACTGGGCCTTTGGCCATTTCAACCTGCCCTCTCCGTAACATGAAGGAGTGAGCACGATGCTCAATTTTCGCCATTACGCGCTTTCTGTAAGCGCCCTGCTTGTTTGTCAGCATGCCTCCGCCCAGTTGATTGAGCGGGAATTGGGCGACTTCAGCCTGAAATTGGGTACATCCCCTACGCGCAGCATGGCGCAAGGCCTGGTGACCCAGAGTGGCTCGGGTTCATTCCATGGCGGGCTGGACCTGACTCACGACAGTGGCTTCTATTTCGGCCAGTGGACGCCCAATGCTGGCGTTACCGAGGACAGCACGCTGGAACTGGATTCCTACATGGGATTCAAAAAGCCGTTCGACCAGACCCTTGGCTACGAGTTGGGCATGATCCGCTACAGCTACCCGGACACCAGCCAGATCGATACCCACGAGTTTTATGCTGGCCTGCGCATTCTCGACAGCCGCATCGGCGCAGCCTTCAGCAACGACATAGGGCGTCGTGACAGCACCCTGATCGTCGATCTGGGCGGAATCGAACAGCTGGGACTGGGCGTTCGCATGCAGTACGCCAATCATCAATACGATGCGCCGCAGCAAATTTCGGATGGCAGCATGGTCACCAGTTTCAATGACTGGTCGCTGAATCTGTCGCGTCCCTGGCTGGGTGTCGACATGAACCTGATCTACAGCGGCTCAAGCCTGACCGGTGACGGCTGCAGCGCTTACAGCGGACATAATCCCAACTGCGAAGGTACTCTGACCCTCAAGGCCGTGCGCTCATTCTTCTAATGCAGTGAACTGCTACTCTCTGACCCGCTCTACACAAACAGGCAGGTCCATTGAGGAGTCGTTATGCGCACCCCGTTCAAAGCCTTCATATCATTGTTGATGGCCGTGGTCATTCTTGGCGGTTGTACCCGCGTGGGGCTGGCGTACCGCAATCTCGACATCATCATTCCCTGGTCGCTCAGCGACTATCTGGAGATGAACGCAGCGCAAAAAGACTGGTTCGATGAGCGCCTCAAAGAGCATTTGAGCTGGCACTGCACCACTCAGTTGCCGGGTTATCTGGGATGGCTGGACCGCCTGCAACGCATGGTTGAAACCAATCAGGTCACGCCAGATGAACTGCAGGCACGCACCGATGAGGCCAAGCTGGCGATTGGGCAGATTTCACGACAGATCACCCCGTCGGCCGTCGAACTGCTCGCCCAACTGGACGATAAGCAGGTGCTGGAAATGCAGAACGCCTTCGCCAAGGATCAGCGCAAGCGTGAGAATGAATACCTTAAAGAGCCACTGCCCAAACAGATCAGCGACCGTGCCGAACGCATGGAAAAACGCCTGAGTCCGTGGATGGGTAAACTCAACGCCGCACAGCTGCAACGCATTCAGAGTTGGTCGGAATCGCTCGGCGAACAGAACCGGGCGTGGCTTGATAACCGGGCGAGTTGGCAGAAGCGGTTTGTTGCGACGGTACAGGATCGCAAAGCGCCAGACTTTTCCAACAGAATCGCCAAACTGCTGCAGGATCGCGAGACGTTCTGGACGCCTGAATATCGCGAGGCCTACGACAGGACCGAACAGGCAGCCATCTCGCTGCTGGTGGACCTCATGGCACAGAGCACGCCTGAACAGCGCCAGCGCCTGTTGAGCAAGATCGCCGATACCAGGAAAGACTTTACGGATTTGAGCTGTTTGAAGGCGGTCAAGGCAGGGTAATCATTACCTGGAGCTCACGAGCAACGCGAGGCAGCGATAGCGGTCTGCCTGATAAACCGCATTCGCGGCCTCGCGTTGCTCGTGCGCTCCTACAGAATCTTCATAACATTCTTAACCTCAAGCAATCTGCGCTTTGGCCGCAACCTCTTCAAAGGTCGCCGGATCCAGAGCGTCCTCCTGCTCATCCAGTACCTGACGCGGGTGGTCATTGCCGGGGATGCTGCTGTCGATCAACGCCAGCAACTGTGCGCCACGCGGGGTCAGCACAAAGTTTTCGCCGTTCCCGCCCTCTGCTTCCGGACGTGACTGGATGAATCCGCGATCCAGCAGCAGTTTCTCGTATTCACTGGCAACTGCCTTCAGGTGATCCAGATTTGCCACCGGCTCTCCCACTGCAGCTGATGCCGCGGCGTGTTCCTCTGCGTACTCACGGGGTTTGAAGGTGTCGTCAGCGCTGTTCTGCACTTCGTGCAACAGGCGCTCAACGAGATCCCAGTCATAAGGTTTGTCCATTGTTATTACCTCCAGTCAACATGGGTGAATGGCTCGTGACGTCCAGCCATCAGGCTTGCAGCTAAAAATGTGACAGGTGCTGACGCGCCCCGTTCAGCCTAAGCAGCCCGGTGGTGGTTGGATGGGGGAGAATGTAAGCGAGAACTCTCAGCGCAGGACCGGCTTCAGCCGGGAGAACAGATCTCGCGGCTAAAGCCGCTCCTACGAGAGAATTGCGGGCGTGTTACTCAGCCGCAGGCGTTTCAGTCTTGCGCTTTTTAAGCGGGGCCATGCCGTCTTTGCTGACCAGCGACAACGCGTCGGTCTTCGGTCGGTTAGCGATTTTGCGCTTGGTCGGAGCCTTGGCACCGGTTTTCTTCTTGTCGCCCTTGGCGTCGGTCTTTTTCTTCTTCACGCCAACGGCTTTGCCTGACGCCTTGACCTTCTTCGGCCCGCCGTAGCTGCCTTTGACTTCCTTGATGGTGCGACGCTCGAAGGTCTGCTTGAGGTAGCGCTCGACGCTGGACATCAGGTTCCAGTCGCCGTGGCAGATCAACGAGATGGCAAGGCCTTCTGCACCCGCCCGGCCAGTACGGCCAATACGGTGAACGTAATCATCGCCACTGCGCGGCATGTCGAAGTTGATCACCAGATCCAGACCTTCAACGTCCAGACCGCGAGCGGCGACGTCGGTCGCAACCAGCACCTTGGTGCCGCCCTGCTTCAGACGGTCGATAGCGGCCTTGCGGTCTTTCTGATCCTTGTCGCCGTGCAACACGAACGCTTTGTAATCCAGCGCTACCAGACGGCCATAAAGACGGTCGGCCAGGGCCTTGGTATTCGTGAAGATGATCGCCTTCTGATACGTCTCGTTGGCCAGCAGCCAGTGGACGATCTGTTCCTTGTGGCTGTTGTGGTCAGCGGTGATGATCTGCTGACGCGTACCCGAAGCCAGTTCGCTGACGCTGTTGACTTGCAGGTGCTGCGGATTATTCAGCACCTTGCCAATCATCTCGCGCAGGCCGGCACCGCCGGTAGTGGCCGAGAACAGCAGGGTCTGTTGACGATTGGCGCATTCATTCGCCAGACGCTCGACGTCTTCGGAGAAACCCATGTCCAGCATGCGGTCAGCTTCGTCGAGAACCAGCACTTCAACGTTCTTCAGGTCCAGGTTGCCGGCGTTCAGTTGCTCCAGCAAACGGCCTGGGGTGCCGATCAGAATATCCGGCACCTTACGCAGCATGGCGGCCTGCACCTTGAAGTCTTCACCGCCGGTGATCAGGCCGGACTTGATGAACGTGAACTGCGAGAAACGCTCAACTTCCTTGAGGGTCTGCTGCGCCAGCTCTCGGGTCGGCAGCAGGATCACGGCACGAATGTCGACGCGAACCTTGGCCGGGCCCATCAGGCGATTGAGGATTGGTAATACAAATGCAGCAGTCTTGCCGCTACCGGTTTGCGCCGTCACCCGCAGATCACGCCCTTCCAGCGCCAGAGGTATGGCTGCAGCTTGCACTGGCGTGGGCTCGACGAATTTAAGCTCGGCCACGGCTTTAAGCAGGCGTTCATGCAGGGCGAATTGGGAAAACACGGGTGTTACCTCGACGAAATACAAAAATACGGCGCATAGCGTAACGGTTTCGGCCGCCCGAGCCGAGTTTCTTTACCACCAATGGCTGATTTTGTTACGCAATTTTCCAACGTAACCCTTTACCAGGCTCATGAATGTTCTAATTGCGGCGCTTTTCTCTACCGGATTTTAAGATCACCTATGGATATTCAATCGTTATGGCGCCGCGCCCAGGACCTCTGGGCGGTTCTGGATCAACATCCCGTCCTGCATGCGAGTCTTGGCCTGCTCTTGCTATTGGTCGTTGCACTGGTCGCTGGTCGACTGGCTCGCTTTCTGATTCTTCACGCCACAAAAATACTCGGCCGCCAACCCGCCTTGCACTGGGTCAACGACCTTCGCCACAACAAGGTCTTTCATCGGCTGGCGCAAATGGTCCCGTCGCTGGTTATCCAGTTCGGTCTGAACCTGGTGCCCGACCTCAGCAAGACGGGTCAGAACGTCATCGGCAACATCGCGCTGGCGTTCACCATTCTGTTCATGACGCTGGCCATTGGTACGCTGCTGAACGCTCTGCTCGATATCTACGCCCGCACCACCCACGCCCGTACCCGCTCGATCAAGGGCTACGTGCAACTGGCGAAGATGATTCTGTATATCTTTGCCGCAATCATCATCGTTGCCACTTTGATCGACCGCTCGCCGTTATTGCTGCTTTCGGGTCTGGGTGCCATGTCGGCCGTGATTCTGTTGGTCTACAAGGATACGTTGCTGTCGTTCGTGGCCAGCGTGCAACTGACCAGCAACGACATGCTGCGGGTCGGCGACTGGATCGAAATGCCGCAGGTCGGCGCCGATGGCGATGTCGTCGACATCACCCTGCACACGGTCAAGGTGCAGAACTTTGACAAGACCATTGTTTCCATCCCGACCTGGCGCCTGATGTCGGAGTCGTTCAGAAATTGGCGCGGCATGCAGCAATCCGGCGGACGACGCATCAAGCGCAGCCTGTTCATCGACGCCAGCGGCGTACGTTTCGTGCGCGATGACGAAGAACAGCAGCTGAGCCAGGTGCACCTGCTGACCGACTACATCAGCCGCAAACAGGCCGAGTTGCTCGCCTGGAATCAGGCTCAGGGCAACGTCGCAGCGCTATCCGCCAACCGCCGACGCATGACCAACATCGGCACCTTCCGCGCTTATGCGCTGGCTTACCTGAAAAGCCATCCCGATATCCACCCGGACATGACCTGCATGGTCCGCCAGCTGGAAGCTACGTCCCAAGGCGTACCGCTGGAAATCTACTGCTTCACCCGCACCACCGTGTGGGCCGACTACGAGCGCATTCAGGGTGATGTTTTCGATTATCTGCTGGCGGTGCTGCCGGACTTCGGGCTGGGGGTTTATCAACAGCCGAGTGGGTCGGATATGCGGGTGGGGTTGGCGGGTAAATGATGCCTTTCTGAGTTTTCCAGGCAATGGAGCCAGCCCCCGTCCATACTCAATTTTGCTACACTGCGGCAACAACAGAAGGAGGTCCTTCGAAATGGCAACTCTAAACATCCCTGAGAAGAACGTATCCGGATTCATTCGATCTCTGGCGGAACGCAACGGTGTTCACTACACCGAATCCCGGCTGGACAAGGTGTCTCGTATAGTGACCCGCCTGGCTGGCGACGACGTAAATCCAGACGATATTGAGGGCTTGCTCATTAGCCTTAGCCGTAAGGGCTTCATAGCGGGTCCGGACATGATGAAACTGCACTCGCGTTATCTGGATGAGCTCAAGGCGAACGTAAAGTATCCCGCAACTCGATGAGTAGCCGACGTCACGCCGTTTTCGACCCATTCGGGACTTTTGAAACAAAGGGATATCTGGAGAACGCCACTGCCGAGAAGGATCTCGAAAAAGTTAAACGTATGGAGCATGTTGCCTTCACGTCTCGGCTCGAGTCGGCGCTGGATATGCTGGCTATGACTGATGAAATCTCCTATCAAACAGTTTTGGAGACGCACAGGACACTTTTTCAGGATTTTTATCACTGGGCCGGTCGTGATCGATTTTCAACGGCTCCCGACAAAGAAATCTCCAAGGGCGACGTAGATTCTCCTTTCCGTACAGAATTCGAACGGCCGGAGCAGATACAACTGGCCATCGACTATGCCCTGCGCCTGGCCAGCGACAAAAATAAAATGAAAGAAAAAGCAGGTACCGTCATGGGCTTGTTTGCTTTCGCCCATCCTTTTCTCGACGGCAACGGTAGGGCAATTTTGCTTGTGCACATGGAGCTATGCTTCCGCGCCGGGTTCTCAATCGCCTGGGCTGCAACTCAGAAAACTGCCTATCTTCAAGCGCTGAGCCAGGAAATCGATTCGCCCGAACGGGGAATTCTCGACCGTTATTTGAGCAACTTTATCAGCCCGGTTACTAGCCGTGATGATTGGCTTGATCAGATCGTAAGCATTCAGGGCCTGGATGGCGCACATCCTGTCAACGCAATGGACGATGAGGTCTACGTTGCAGGAGCCGCCAATACGCCAGAAATGCTAGAGCGCTATAGGGACCAAGCCGCCAAAAAGCGATACCAGACCGATACCTGAAAAAAGCGTCACTCAACAGAAGGTTTCAGAATCTGTAGACTTCTGTTGAGTCTTCAGGATGCGGAAGTCCGCCCTATCGAGCCCAGCCGACTAACCCACAACGACAACAGAATCAGTACCCCGCCAAAAGCCAGCCGTTCCAACGGTTCGTCCTGATTCCAGATCAGCAGATTGATCAGCAGCCCGACCGGCACATGCAGAACGTTGAACACTGCCAGGGTGCCGCCGTTGACCAGGCACGCTCCTTTGTTCCACCAATACATGCCCAGCGCCGTGGAGCAAAACCCGAGGAACAGCAGCACTGCCCATTGATCCGTTGCGTCCGGCAGACGTTGCGGGTTGCCGAACATCAGGAACGCGGGCAAGGCAATGATCAATGCACCCAGGTAGAAGTAGCCGAAGCGCCGGTAGTGCGGCAGGTCACTGGGGTAGCGGGCGACCAGATGTTTGTACAGCACCTGACCTGCGGCGTAGGTGAAGTTGGCCACTTGCAGCAACAGGAAACCGCCAAGGAAGTTGCCGTCGATACCGTCCCAACGAATCACGCCTGCACCCAGCACGGCAACCAGTGCAGCCACCAAAGCCCACGGGTTGAAGCGCCGGTTGAGAGCATCTTCGATCAGCGTGACGTGTAATGGGGTGAGGATGGTAAACAGCAGGACTTCCGGCACGGTCAGCACCCGGAAGCTCAGGTACAGGCACACGTAAGTGATGCCGAATTGCAGCGCGCCGATGACCAGCATGCCACGCATGAAACCCGGCTCTACCCGTCGCCACTGAGTCAGCGGAATAAATACCAGCCCCGCCAGTACGACGCGAATCAGCACGGCGAAGTAGCTATCGACATGCCCTGCCAGAAAAACGCCGATCAGGCTGAATGAAAACGCCTGAATCAGCGTCACGATAAGTAGATAACCCATGAATGCTCCCCCGTTGAAGGCGGCGACCTTAGCGGGTTGGTGTCCGCGGTGTCCATAAAGCACGGGCAAATTCAATTCATGTAGCTCGGGCGTGCCTATCAAACAAAATATAACTCACTGAATAAATACGGTTTTTTTTTGTGGGAGCGGTGCTTGCCCGCGATAAGAACACCGCGATTTGTCCTCCGACCGCGCCGCCCTTATCGCGGGCAAGCACCGCTCCCACATGGAACCGAGCTTGCCGTGAGACAGCGCAGCGGCGAAGACGAAGCAGTCGCCCCTACAGAAGAAACATCTGCCCGCCTGAACAGACTTACTCCTTACTCAAATCCACCAACGGCTCTTTGCGCACCTCAGTCGCACGTCCCGCCTGAATATCCTTGACCTTGCCCAGCGCGGTATCGACTGCAGCCTTATCCGCCAACAAGCTGTAGCTGATCTGGAACTGACGCTGCTCTTTTGGAGCAATGGTCGGCACCAGATTCAGCGGGCGTTGGTAGCGGCGGTTGTAGGAGAAGCTGGTGCCCGGCTCCAGACCGGTCACGTAACCCTGACCTTTGGTGTCGGTGTTTTTCCACAGTGAGAACACCGGCAACTGCTGGGTATTGAAGCCCAGTGACACGCCCAGGCTACCGCCCTTGTTATGCAGGACAGCAAGGGTCTCGCCCTTGGCATCGCCATAAGGCACCACGTTGTAAACGGTTTCGTCGTAGTCAGGGGTTGGGGCACGGTAGGTTTGCCAGTCGGCAAGGTCACCCTTGGCCTTCTCGTTGAACGGCGACACTTGTTTCACCGGTGCCTCGAAACGAGCGCCCTGTTCCAGAAACGGCGTGCTGAAGTTGCTGTGATACAGCGCCTGATATTCCTTCGGGTAGTCCCCGTTGTTGGTCAAGGTGTCGTTGAGGGTGAAGCTTGTGCTACCGGCATCAGTGACCAGCTCGGTCTGTACCGAGAAGTCGACCTTCTTGAACGCCTGTTCTTTCAATTCGCCTTTGAGACGGATGGCAAACGGCGGCTTCTCATCGATGTGCAACGTCACTTTACTGGCCGGAATGTTGGCCGCGCGGCCGTGAAGGGTCAGCAGTTCGCCGTTATCCATGCCCGGATGCCCGACCCATTCATACCCGCAGCGAGTCACCAGCTCGTTGAACCCTTCCAGCCAGCCCAGGCCGCCACGGCCATTGAGTTCGATAAAGGCCGGATTAACGATGTCTTTTACTGGCGAATCCCAGCCCATGCGCACGTCACCCACAGACGCTTGCAGCACGTTCATGCCACGGGTGGGCACCACCGAAAGCTTCATCGTGCCGTTGTCGATATCAATCACGCTGACACCTTCCTGCCGTCCGCCATGCAGGGTGCGCATCGTGATGGAAAACGGCTTGTCGGTTTTGACCCCGAGTTGGGCGCTGGTGATTTGCTGATTCCGGGCGGGCTTGTCGGTGTCGAGCAGCACGTAGTCCCACGCGGCAGCCTGTGTAGCGACGGCAATTGCGCTGAGGCCGAAAAGCCAGGCAAGAGGTTTCATTGGGGTAGTCCTTATTGGAATTATTGGATTCGCTGCAGCATCAGGCTGAATCGGATTAATCGATTCAGCTAACAACCGAGTCTAGTCAAAATGCCGGAAAACAGGAAATGCAATTCAGACGAAGTCACCGCTGAAAAACGCGCCAAAGAAAAAAGCCCAATGACCACCCTATCCGGGGGTCTATCGGGCCATGCACCCAGGAGCGGGAGGTGCCAAGGGGAGCCGGTTCAAAAAAGCGTGCAGCGATACTTCAGATCAGGCCACCTGAGCCAGTCTGGCGATGGCCTGATTCATGCCTTTCTCAACGAAGTCACCGCCCATGTTCAAACCTTCAGCGTGGATGAAGGTCACGTCGTGGATGCCGATGAATGCCAGTACCTGACGCAGATACGGTTCCTGATGATCCAGGCTGCTACCGGCATAGATCCCCCCGCGGGCCGTGAGGACGATGGCGCGCTTGCCGACCAACAGACCCTGAGGACCGGTTTCGCCGTATTTGAAGGTCACACCGGCACGCAGCACATGATCCAGCCAGGCTTTGAGGGTGCTGGGGATTGCGAAGTTGTACATCGGTGCGGCGAGTACCAGGACGTCAGCTGCGACTAGCTCGTCGGTCAGCACGTCAGAGCGTTCCAGTGCGGCCTGCTCGGGCGCCGAGCGCTGATCGGCGGGCTTCATCCAGCCACCCAGCAATGTCGAATCCAGGTGCGGCACCGGGTCTGCGGCCAGATCACGAACCGTCACTTGATCAGCCGGATGCGCGGTTTGCCACTGACCGATGAACTGTTGTGTCAGTTGGCGAGAAACCGAGTCTTGCTGACGGGCGCTGCTTTCGATGATGAGTACGCGGGACATGATGTATGGCTCCAACGAAGAAGATGTGTTCGATGGAGTGAAGAGTAAACATGGCCATATCGATTAAAAAGCGTAAAAACCTGCTACAAAACATCTAATAATTTGTTTTGTCCTAAAGCTCGTTTACTCTGGGATCACGCTGTCATGCAGCACATATTGGAACTGCGGGTTTCAATGTGGAACTGCAACTTTTTCTCAGGCGCCAAATCCCTGTGGGAGCCGAGCTTGCTCGCGATAAGGCTGGACGCGATCCAAAGTAAACTGCGTCCAGCCTTATCGCGGGCAAGCACCGCTCCCACAGGGGATGCATTCCAATTCAAAAAATCGGGTGTTGGCGGTTACTCGGCTTTGCAGGTAAGACTGATGCGCAGCTTGATGATGCTGCGGTTGAACTTGGCGGTCACGTCGGTGCTTTTTTTCGCGGCGACGGTGATACGGCGGGTACGCGGGGCTTCGGGGCCGTTGCGAAATACCACGCTGCACCTGGCGTCGACGTCGCCGTAGTTGTTCACGGTGATGGACCCGGTGTCGTGAAAAGTATCGTGGGCGGTGTAGTCGACCTGAACGCCCTCGTAGCTTTTCTCCACCTCGATGGGGTAGGCCCAGGCCGTCAATGGCAACAGCGCCAGCAACACACAACAGATTCTGTTCATCGGCAGTCTCCAGAAGGGATTGCAGATTAGGATAAAGCGCAGCAAAAGAGGAGCATCACATGAAAGCCCCCCGCGTCACTCTCGATCAATGGCGAACCTTGCAGGCCGTGGTCGATCATGGCGGCTTCGCCCAGGCAGCCGATGTGCTGCACCGTTCGCAATCGTCCGTTAGCTACACGGTTGCGCGCATGCAAGAGCAGCTTGGGGTGCCGCTGTTACGCATCGACGGGCGCAAGGCCGTGCTGACCGAAGCGGGCGGCGTCCTGTTACGCCGCTCCCGACAGTTGGTCAAACAAGCCAGCCAACTCGAAGACCTTGCCCATCACATGGAGCAAGGCTGGGAAGCCGAAGTGCGACTGGTGGTGGATGCCGCGTATCCCAACGCGCGATTGGTCCGCGCACTGACCGCTTTCATGCCGCAAAGCCGTGGCTGCCGCGTCAGGCTGCGGGAAGAGGTGCTGTCAGGGGTGGAAGAAGTATTGCTCGAAGGCGTGGCCGACCTGGCGATCAGCGGTTTCAGCATTCCCGGTTATCTGGGCAATGAAATGAGCAGCGTGGAGTTCGTTGCCGTCGCTCATCCGGAACACCCGCTGCATCAACTGCACCGCGAGCTCAATTTTCAGGATCTGGAAAGTCAGCTGCAAGTGGTGATCCGCGATTCCGGCCGTCAGCAACCCCGAGACGTCGGCTGGCTGGGCGCTGAGCAGCGCTGGACGGTCGGCAGCCTGGCGACCGCTGCGACTTTTGTCAGCAGTGGTCTAGGCTTTGCCTGGTTGCCGCGTCACATGATCGAGCGCGAACTGCGTGAAGGTGTACTCAAGGCATTGCCGATGGACAAAGGTGGCAGTCGCAACCCGACCTTCTATCTTTACTCCAGCAAAGACAAACCACTGGGGCCCGCGACGCAGATTCTCATCGAATTGATTCGTACCTTTGACACCGCGCCGCTGACCGCCGCTTTCGCCGCCCCCCAACAAGCCTGACAAGGACCTGTCCATGGCCCATTTCGAACATGATGGCTGCTCACTGCATTACGAAGAATATGGCCAGGGCACACCCCTGCTGTTGCTGCATGGCCTGGGCTCGAGCTGCCGGGACTGGGAATATCAGATCCCGGCGTTTGCTGCTCGTTATCGTGTCATTGCCATGGACATGCGCGGTCACGGGCGCTCCGACAAGCCTCGGGAGCGTTACAGCATTCGTGGTTTCAGTGCCGACGTCGAAGCGCTGATCGAGCATCTCAATCTGGGCCAGGTGCATGTACTCGGGCTGTCCATGGGCGGGATGATCGGCTTCCAGTTGGCGGTCGATCATCCTCACTTGCTGAAAAGCCTGTGCATCGTCAACAGTGCGCCCCAGGTCAAAGTGCGCAGCGCCAACGACGTCTGGCAGTACGCCAAGCGCTGGGTGCTGGCACGGCTGCTGGGCATGCGCACCCTGGGTAACGCGGTCAGCCACAACCTGTTCCCCAAACCCGAGCATGCGCATTTACGCCGCCTCATGGCCGAACGCTTTGCGAACAACGACAAACGCGCTTATCTGGCCAGCTTTGATGCAATCGTCGGTTGGGGCGTCGAGCACAAGCTGTCGCGCATTACCTGCCCTACACTGGTGATCAGTGCCGATCGGGATTACACACCGGTTGCGCTTAAAGAGGCGTACGTAGGGCTGATCCCGAATGCGCGACTGGTGGTCATCAAAGACTCGCGTCACGCCACACCGCTTGAGCACCCGGAGCAGTTCAACCGTATCGCCCTGGAATTCATCGATTCCGCACCCGCCTGACGTGAACGCCTAAAGCGCTTTCACGCTGGGCAAAAAAAGCCAAACGTGATTACCTTGCAGCCTGCATCGCTTCATGTGTCTGCATTATCGATCGCAGTCGAAACCATCAATCAGGATCAACTGACCCATGCTGAAAAAAATCGTCATCGCCGCCTGCTCCGTGCTGTTCGCCGCTAACCTCATGGCTGCAACACCTGCCAAGCCGACCCGCGTCGTGCTCGACACCAGCTTCGGCGCGATTGAAATCCAGCTCGAAGACCAGAAGGCTCCGATCAGCACCGCGAACTTTCTGGGCTACGTCGACAGCAACTTCTACAACAACACGATTTTCCACCGTGTGATCCCGGGCTTCATGGCCCAGGGCGGTGGTTTCACTGCGCAAATGCAGCAGAAGCCGACCAAAGACCCGATCAAGAACGAAGCCAACAACGGCCTGCATAACGTGCGTGGCACCGTTGCCATGGCGCGCACCTCGCAGGTCAATTCGGCCACCAGCCAGTTTTTCATCAACACTGCCGACAACGCCATGCTCGACAACGGCGTGCGCGATTTCGGTTACGCCGTGTTTGGTAAAGTGGTCAAGGGTATGGACGTCGTCGACCAGATCGTCAACGCCCAGTCCGGCAACAAGCAAGGCATGCAGAACGTCCCTCTCGACCCGATCTATATCAAGTCTGCCAAGCGCGTCGAATAAACTCAGACGCACCGCATGAAATCAGTTTAAGCATTCCTGATTTCGTGCGGTCCGATCAAGGGAATATCCGCTCAGTAAGGAGAGCCCGCCTAACTCGTGGGCATCATTGCCAATGTTCTATCGTCGTTTCGAAAAACTGATCGATATCTTCCGTGACGCCCCCACCGATGCCCCGCCCAATACCGTTCTAGCCTTTTACATCTACTACCTGCGCCAGGTCTGGCCAAGCTTTGCAGCCTTGCTGGTAGTCGGCTTGATTGGCGCATTGATCGAAGTCGCGATGTTCAGTTACCTGAGCCGAATCATTGATCTGGCCCAGGGCACGCCCGACAAAGACTTTTTCAGCATCCACGCCAATGAGCTCATCTGGATGGCCGTGGTTGCCCTGCTGTTACGACCGATTTTCGTCGGTCTGCACGACCTGCTCGTGCATCAGACCATCAGCCCCGGCATGACCAGCATGATTCGCTGGCAGAACCACAGCTACGTGCTCAAGCAGAGCGTTCGTTTCTTCCAGAACGACTTCGCCGGGCGCATCGCTCAACGCATCATGCAAACCGGCAACTCATTGCGCGACTCTGCCGTTCAGGCCGTGGATGCCCTCTGGCACGTGTTGATCTACGCCATCAGCGCCCTGGTGTTGTTCGCCGAAGCAGACTGGCGCCTGATGATCCCGCTGCTGGCGTGGATTGCTGCCTATATCGCCGCGCTCTGCTACTTCGTCCCCCGCGTGAAAGAACGCTCGGTGGTGTCCTCCGATGCACGCTCCAAACTCATGGGGCGTATCGTTGACGGCTACACCAACATCACCACCCTTAAGCTGTTCGCTCATACCAATTACGAACAACAGTACGCCCGGGAAGCGATCGTCGAGCAGACCGAAAAAACCCAACTGGCCGGTCGCGTGGTGACCGCCATGGATACGGTGATTACCAGCATGAACGGGGTGCTGATCGTTACCACCACCGGCCTGGCGCTGTGGCTGTGGACCCAGTCCATGATTTCGGTCGGCGCCATTGCACTGGCTACCGGTCTGGCGATTCGTATCGTCAATATGTCCGGCTGGATCATGTGGGTGGTCAACGGCATCTTCGAAAATATCGGTATGGTCCAGGACGGTCTGGCGAGTATTTCCCAACCGGTCAGCGTCACCGATCGCAAGCCTGCACCGCGCCTGAACGTGGAAAAGGGCGGCGTGAAGTTCGACGGTGTGGATTTCCACTATGGCAACGGTAACGGGATCATCCATGGCCTGAACCTGGACATCAAACCCGGCGAGAAGATTGGCCTGATCGGGCCGTCAGGTGCAGGCAAGTCAACGCTGGTCAACCTGCTGTTGCGCATGTACGACGTACAGGGCGGACAGATCCTGATCGACGGTCAGGACATTTCCCATGTGTCTCAGGAGAGCCTGCGCGAACAGATCGGCATGATCACTCAAGACACCTCGCTGCTGCATCGCTCGATTCGCGACAACTTGTTGTACGGCAAACCGGAGGCGACTGACGAGCAACTCTGGGAAGCGGTACGCAAGGCTCGGGCGGATGAGTTCATCCCGCTGCTGACGGACTCCGAAGGCCGCGAGGGCTTTGATGCTCAGGTGGGGGAACGTGGTGTGAAGCTGTCAGGTGGTCAACGCCAACGTATCGCTATCGCCCGGGTGCTGCTCAAGGACGCGCCGATTCTGATCATGGACGAGGCCACTTCGGCACTGGACTCGGAAGTCGAAGCAGCCATTCAGGAAAGTCTGGAAACCCTGATGCAGGGCAAGACCGTGATCGCCATCGCCCACCGCCTGTCGACCATTGCCCGAATGGACCGGCTGGTCGTGCTGGAAAACGGCCGCATTGCTGAAAGCGGCACCCATGCTGAACTGCTGGCCCACGGTGGGTTGTATGCACGGCTGTGGCAGCATCAGACGGGTGGGTTTGTGGGAATTGATTGAGGCTGCCCCGGTGCCCATGGCACCGCGCTGTCTCGCGGCAAACATCGACCTGTAG
>NZ_JACONW010000106.1 GCF_014357575.1 Pseudomonas folii
CGTGGCACCGCTACTGCGTCAGTCCCACCAATGTATCCGCCAGCTTGCGGGTACGCTGCGATGTTCCTGCGGTCATCTCGCTTGAGCCTTCCAGCTCGGCCAGTAAACCGTTCAGCGTTCCCACTTCTGAAGATTGCTGTTCGATGTGCTGCGCTACCTTGCGGATCTCATCGGCGAGCCGATCAATGTCGGTGCCTATCTCGCTGGCATTCTGCGACGTCTTTTGCGCCAGTTGACGAACTTCGTCGGCGACTACCGCAAAGCCTCGTCCCATTTCCCCAGCTCGTGCAGCCTCGATAGCCGCGTTGAGTGCCAGCAGATTGGTTTGCCCTGCGATTTGCTGAATCACCTGCACAATCGACTGAATCTTCAGGCTCGATTTAGCCAGTTCGCGCGAGCTAAGCACCACTTCGTCAGCTTGGCTCGTGAGGTTCTTGACCGTGTGACTGGCTCTGTCCATGGCCTTTTCCTGAGTGGAAATGGTCTGGCCCAGTTCGTCCATTGATACATGCAACTCGCCGGAGTAGTGCCGCAGCTGGGTCGAGATTTCCTCCTGGTCGTGATGCGCCTTGACCAGCACTTCACCCAGATCGCTCAAGCCGTTGAACACTGGCTGTATGTGTTCATCCAGGCCATTGGCATCAATCGCACTTTTGAAATTGCGAACCTTGAACTGGTCGATCTGCTTGACGACCACCTGGCTCAAGCCCGCAAGCTTCTTGATTTGTCGACGCAGGAAAAACGCCTTGAACTCGCCGTAGTAGGCAATGAAGTTATCAATGTAATCGTCGCGAAAGACCTGATTTTCCGCGACGCGGAAGAAGAACACGGCGGTCAGTGTCTGGTTGAGGTTCAAGCCGAGAATTTCCCCAAAGGTGGAGAAACCCACCACAGGGGTATCGCCAAACACACCATTCATGCGGCTCAATTCGTTGCCGTTGTTCAAGCGTCGCAGGATGCAGTCGCTGAGCAGGCCAACCAACGGCTTGCCTGATTTGCCCTGCAGAAAACGGTCAAAGTCCTTGCGCGTGGCATCCACCATGGAGGTACGCCTAACCATGACCAACTCCTCGCCTGGCGCAACGTCACAGAACAGGTGCACTCGCTCGTTTGTATAGTCGATTTGCGCGATTGAACGAACGAACAGCTCTTCGCCCACGCGTATGGCGAATGAATACTGGGCAAGTTGAGTTTCCAGTTGGCCCGGTTCGCACTTCAGGATTTCGCACAGCGCCGACACCATGCTGGTGATCTGTCCGCTGGAGGTCACCACCTGGCTGATGTAACGCTCTTCCAGCGAGGCCGTCAGTACGCTCATGCTGAACGGCGTCGGCTCAAAGTTCTGGCTTTTGAATACCCCGAAACGCACGTTTCTGGCGCTTTTGAGAAACACCACCTGGGCGTGATTCACATAACTGCGCTTGCCGTCATGAATGACCGTTTTCTTGAAGTCGCCTTTACCGCCTGCGGAACCGCCGACGAACAGACACGGAAAGCGGCCTGATTCATACAGCGCTTCCATGAAGAACGATTCAGAGGCTGATAGCCCGTCAAAGGTGACGTACGCGAGCGTGTCGCGGTGGTCGATAGGCGTATTGATCGTCGTGCGTTTGATTGAGTCCGTCAGCCGTGCAATACGCTCGCGCATCGACATGCGCTTGCCAGGCGAGCGGATGTCTTCGCTGTGCAGGGGGACGTGCACGATTTCGGCTGACTGAATAACACTCGAGTCAAACAACGCCAGCACTACGCGATCCCACTGATCACCGGTTGCGCAATACAGCGCGTCATTCTTTGAAGACAACTCGCCAGAGGTGGTGCACAAGCTGATGGCAGTGTTGGGAAAGCGCGCGCTGATGCTACGGGCAATTTGATCAATATCGATGTGCGGCGAAACGAATCCCGTCAGGTAAACAGGCTCGAAACTCACGGATGCAAGTTGCTCACTCAGGCTTCTGGCCGAAGTGATCAGGTTCAGAACACCGCCGGATCTGGCAGATGTGCCCCGGAGTCGAGAAAAAAAGCTCATGGCAGAACACTCAAGATTTAAAGGACAAAGTCTGGTCACGGGACATCGGCGCTGTATCGATTCAGCGTAGGGTTGTAATCATTGTTTTTTTGCATCGACACACGTGGATACGTCATCGGTCTGACTGCCGATTCCAGGCAGAAACAGACATGGCGTTTTGCCTTAACGTTCCCGAGGAAACGATAGCTTGCTTCGGGGGTTCTGCTGATTTACCCGACGAACCTCACCTGCTGGCAGACAAGGTTCGTGATGAAGGCTCTAGACCGGTGGTTGGCGGGGGATGTCGACCGGCGTCTCGTGCACATCGATCTCCGGTCGTACATTGCGCGACGAAATTTCCGTGCGCAGTTGTGGCAGGCTTTGCGGATATTGCTTGGCGATGAACGCAATCAAGCGTTCGCGCATGTGGCAGCGCGCATCCCAACTGCGTGACGAGTCGGCTGAACTCAACAGCACCCGCAGTTGCATGGCCTTGGCGTTAGTGTCGGCGACTTGCAGCACGCAAACACGGCCGTCCCAC
The DNA here is from genome assembly GCF_014357575.1 of Pseudomonas folii. Classification (GTDB taxonomy): domain Bacteria; phylum Pseudomonadota; class Gammaproteobacteria; order Pseudomonadales; family Pseudomonadaceae; genus Aquipseudomonas; species Aquipseudomonas folii. Next base: position 2,550 of record NZ_JACONW010000106.1, read on the forward strand.
AAGTGCGGGATGTCTTCACAGATGCGCTGCACTTCCGCACGCAACTCTTCTACCGGCAGTGAGTAGTCCACCCAGACAAATACTGAACCGATCAGGCTTGAAGTGGCGCGGGTCCAGTTCTGGAACGGCTTTTCGATGAAGTACTGCAGCGGCACCACCATGCGCCGCTCATCCCAGATTTTGATGACCACGTAAGTGCCGCTGATTTCCTCCACACGACCCCATTCACCTTCGACAATCACCACGTCGTCGAGGCGAATCGGCTGAGAAATGGCGATTTGCAGACCTGCAATCAAATTACCCAGCACCGGCTTGGCCGCAAAACCTGCCGCCAGACCGGCCAGGCCTGCCGATGCCAGCAGGCTGGTGCCAATCTTGGCCACGGGTGGGAAGCTCATGAGAATCAGACCGGTGCCGAACAGCAACACCAGCGCATTCAAGCAACGCACCAGCACCCGAACCTGAGTCTGTATTCGCCGCGCATGAAGGTTGTCTTCGATATCCAGCGGATTACGGATCGCGACCGTGTCGCCCACGGCTTTGACGCACCGGAGCACCAACCAGGTAAAACCGGCGGTGACCAACAGCCCGTTGACGTGACGCACAGTGCCGATCAGCACCAGATCGTCAGGTGCCGAGGTCCAGACTGTTTGCAAGGCCAGTAACGGCAGCAACCATAAGGTTGGACTGGCGGCGCGGTAGACCAGTTGTTGTGGCAGCACGAATGAGTTGGCGACACGGCGCATAACACTGAGCGCAATCCAGCGGATCAGCAACGCCAGTAACACCGCAACGCACGCGGCGATCAGGGTCTTCAGCCAAGGCAGAGGCACTGCCTCCAGCCAGCTCTGGGGCAACAAGTATTCCATCGACGGTATCCCGATCAGATATGACTTTGAGCCGAGCGGACCCTCTCGGATTCGGCCCGTCGGCCTCGATGGCGATAGTTGCCTGAAAAGTGTGAACCCCGCAAAGGCGCAAATGTTCCCCGGCGGTCGAATGGCTCTAGTTCAGCTCCTGGGTTATAGCACCCGAGCTAGAGACGTCGTGGTGTGACAGACGACTTTTTGATCGGCAACAAAAAACCCGCCGAAGCGGGTTTTCTTCAAGACCATTCCAACATCCTGTCGGTAAGCCCTCCGGGCCATGGTCGATCATCCTTGATCCTGTGCGCGTCCTGCGCATCAGTCGTTGGATCCAATCTTACTCAGGAACCCGCAGGTGCAATAGGGCGAATTGCCTCATCTTCGTGTAAGCCTTTCGCTATAGATGCTAGTCGTTCTCATTAAGCCTGGGTTGAATGACTGCAATCTGAGGCGATATCGAGAGTTTGCGTAATATTTAGCAACAAACCTCCGGCTGAGCCTTGAGTCAGGGCGTAGCCACGTGAACAATGCGATACCTAATCATTACGCTGAGATCCACTGATGTCCATGCGTTCCCGTTTTCTGGCCTGGTTGATGCTGCCGTTGTTGGCGTTATGCAGTTCCAGCCTGTTGGCCGACACCGCCGATGGCGCAGCGCAAGCCCTGCATTTGCTTGATTACATTGGCGCGGACTACCCGTCGACGGTGGATGAAAGCAAGGTGGTGGCAGAAGACGAATACCAGAAGCAGGTAGAAGCACTGGGCGTTTTGCAGGGGCTGGTCGCAGCGCTGCCTGCGCGAGCAGAACGCGCCGAACTTGAAAAGGGCGTGTCCAGTCTCTCCGAAGCTGTGGCCAAAAAGCAGGATGGTGCTCTGATCACCCGTCAGGCTCGCCAATTGGGCGCGCGGTTGGCGGTGGCGTATGAAGTGAGTCAGGCACCGGTGATCACGCCGGACCCGACGCGGGGTGCGCCGCTGTACGCCCAGCATTGCTCGGTGTGCCATGGCGACGCTGGCGCGGGGGATGGCCCGGCCGGTATCGGTCTGGAGCCGCCGCCTTCGAATCTGCGCGACGCGGCCCGTCTGGATCGACTCAGCCTTTATGACCTTTATAACGCTGTAGGTCTGGGAATTTCCGGGACGGATATGCCGGCGTTCGCCGATCAACTGGATGACCGCCAGCGTTGGGATATCGCCACTTATATCGCGAGCTTCAGTGCGCAGCCGGTGGCAATACCCTTCAAAACTTACAACCTCGCGGACCTGGCGCGGCAAACCCCGCTGGAAGTCAGCGCCGCCGAGGGTGAACAGGCTGTTGCGACATTCCGCGCTCAACGTGCCCAGCCTCCTCAGGTCCAGCGCGGCCCTGCGCAGTTGCTCGATTACACCAGCCAGACGCTGGATAAAAGCCTGGCGGCGTATCGTGCGGGCGATCATGAGCAGGCTTACGACTTGTCCGTCGCGGCCTACCTGGAAGGCTTTGAGCTGGTTGAAAGTTCGCTGGATAACGTCGACGCCAATGTTCGCAAAGACACCGAAAAGGCGTTGATGGCTTACCGTCAGTCCTTGCAGGACGGTTTGCCGCTGGACAAGGCCGCACAGAAACTGGATTTCGCCAAAGCCAAACTCAAGGAGTCGGCAGGCCTGCTGGGCAGTGATGGATTGAGCACTTCGCTGAGCTACATTTCCGGCCTGCTGATTCTGCTGCGTGAAGGCCTTGAGGCCATTCTGGTACTGGCGGCGATCCTCGCGTTCCTGCGTAACACGGGGCAGGAGTCAGCGGTCCGTAGCGTGAACATCGGCTGGGCGCTGGCATTGTTGGCGGGGCTTGGGACCTGGGCGCTGGCAGCGTACGTGATCGACGTCAGCGGCGCGCAACGGGAATTGCTTGAGGGCGCGACGGCGTTGTTTGCCAGTGTGATGGTCTTGTGGCTGGGTGTCTGGATGCACGACCGTCGCCATGCGGCAGCCTGGCAGGACTACATCAAGAGCAGCCTGGTGGGCGGCGGTGGTCGATTCGGCTTTGCGATCCTGGCGTTCTTCTCGGTTTATCGCGAGTTGTTCGAAGTCATTCTGTTTTACGAAACCCTTTGGCTACAGGCTGGCCCGGCTGGGCACAACGCTGTTTTGGCGGGTGGCGCCACGGCATTGGTGTTGCTGATCGGTTTGGCTTGGATCATCCTGCGCGGCTCGGCCAAACTACCGCTGACGTTATTCTTCGGCATCAACGCAGCACTGTTGTGTGCATTGTCGGTGGTGTTCGCCGGGCATGGCGTAAAAGCCCTTCAGGAAGCCGGTGTTTTCGGTACCCGCCCTGTGCCGTTCTTCGAGTTCGACTGGCTGGGGATTCATGCCGACGCATACTCCCTGAGTGCGCAGTTGATAGCCTTGCTGGCGATTGCAGTGCTGTATGGTCGCAGCTGGTTGGCGGAGAAGCGCAGGGCGCAGACCATGTAAGTTGCGAATTCCCGGTAGGAGCGAACTTGTTCGCGAGTCGTTGGCACAGACGATAGATAGCGTCTACCAGCCGAGGCGCTTCGCGAACAAGTTCGCTCCTACCCAGACTGTGAGTCACTAGAAAGGACACCTCCCATGCGCGTCTGGATCGATGCCGACGCTTGCCCCAAGGCAGCAAAAGAGCAGGTCATCAAGTTCGCGCTCAAGCGTCAATTCGAGGTGGTGCTGGTTGCCGGACAGAGTCAGATCAAGCCCACGTACACCCTGGTCAAACTGATCGTGGTGCCCAGCGGCCCTGATGCTGCGGACGACTATCTGGTTGAGCATGCCGTACCCGGCGAGTTGGTGATTTGCAGCGATGTGCCGCTCGCTGATCGTCTGGTCAAGAAGGGCGTCGCTGCGCTGGATCCCCGTGGCAAAGAGTTCGACACACAAAACATGGGCGACCGGCTCGCCGTGCGCAACCTGTTCACCGACCTGCGCGACCAAGGGCAGATGGGCGGCGGTCAGCCGCCTTATGGCGATCGCGAAAAACAGGCTTTCGCCAATTCCCTGGACCGTATTCTTGCGCGGCTTACTCGCTAAGCATCCCGCTAGGCGTCGCAGCCTAAAACGGTGCGTTCGCGCCTCAGAATGAATCACTCTGCACAGTCTGATCCTGCATCGTCAGCTTAAAGTGTGCAGAGTGAACATCGCTCGATATTGCCTCTGCCCACTTTTCTCCACTTCGCAACGTTGTCCGGAAACGGCCTGGTTATTGCTCTTGCACCAGCCTGCCGTTGAGTCCGAACCCCAACCTTGTCGATGTGGAGAAAAACGATATGAGTTCACCCAGCGAATTTCCCTTGAGCGAAGCCCCGCGTGAAGGACGCAAGGGGCTGCTGTCGATTTCCATGGTGTTGTTCAGTTTCACTTTCTTCACCGGCACCATGTTTGCGGGCGGCAAGCTGGGCATGGCGTTCAACTTCACCGACATGCTGTGGATCGCCGCCATCGGCAACAGCCTGTTGGCAATTTATGCCGCAGCGCTGGCCTTCATCGCCTCGCGCAGCGGTCTGAACACTGTATTGATGGGGCGCTTCTGTTTTGGCGAAGCGGGCAGCCGGCTGTCCGATGTGCTGCTCGGTTTCGCCGAGCTGGGCTGGTACGCGTGGGGCACCGCGACGGTGGCCATCGTGTTGGTGAAAATGCTCGGTCTGGCCGAAGGCTTCACCTCGCCATTGATGATCTTGTTCGGTCTGGGCTTCAGCATCACGGCAATCATCGGCTACAAAGGGCTGGACGTACTGTCGCGTGTGTCGGTGCCGCTCATGTTCGTGCTGCTGGTCATCTCCATGTACATCGCCACCCGTGATATTGGCGGCTTCCAGGGCTTGGCGGCAGTCATCCCTCACGAGACCATGACGCTTTCAGCCGCCATCACCATGGTCTTCGGGACGTTCGCCAGTGGCGCAACTCAGGCCACCAACTGGACACGTCTGTCACGCAGCGGACGCGTGGCCGTGACCGCCAGCGTCGTTGCCTTTCTGTTGGGCAACGGTTTGATGGTCGTCGCTGGCGCGTGGTGTGCGATGGTTTATCAGCAGGCCGATATCGTGGAAGTGATGATGCTTCAGGGCCTGTCGTTCGCCGCAGTGGTCATGCTTTGTCTGAACCTGTGGACCATTCAGGGGCCGACCATCTACAACGTTTCGGCGGCGGCTTGCCACATGTTGCGCAGCGAGCGGCGTCGGACCATGACGTTGATTGCTGCGGCGCTCGGTATCGTGCTGGCCATCGGTGGCATGTACGAAATGCTGATTCCTTTTCTGGTACTGCTGGGTTCGATCATCCCGCCGATTGGCGGCGTAATCATGGCGGACTTCTGGTACCGCCATCACGGCAAATACCCGGCGTTGGCCAGCGTTACGCTGCCACGCTACAACCTGCTCGGTCTGTCGGCTTATGCCGTTGGTGCGGCATTGGCGTACTTCTCGCCCTGGATTGCGCCGTTGGTGGGCATTGCTGCTTCGGCCATCTGCTACATCGTGCTGCTTGAAGTGACCGGCAAGCGCGGCATGGTCGCTGGTGTACAGGAGGAGCTTTGAGCCTGACCGTTGAAGAAATTCTCCAGCTCCCGGGGCTTGAGGAAATGGTCGTGCGTGCAGGTTCAGCCAACCTGCATCGCAGCGTGCGCTGGTCGTACGTTGCCGAGAACGAAGGTATTGCCGACTGGATCATGGGCGGCGAGCTGGTTTTCATTACCGGCATCAATTGCCTGCGCGATGAGGCCAATCTCCTGCGCATGGTGCAGGAGGGCGATGCCAGCGGCATTGCCGGGCTGGTGATTCTGACCGGGGATGCCTACATCCAGCAGATCCCTGAGTCCGTGATCATGCTGGCGGAGCAATGCGGTTTGCCGCTGATCGAGCAACCGTATCTATTGAAGATGGTCATCGTTACCCACCTGATTGGCACGGCGTTGGTGCAAATGGCGCAGACCAAGCGTTCGCGCCACGACATCCTCGGGCAGTTGCTCAGCGGTGATTACCCAAGCCTGAGCATCGCCCGACAAAGGGCCGCGCATTTGCGCCTGCCGCTGGAGGTGCCCCGGCGTCTGGTTGCGCTGCGCCTGTCGGCGGTGAGCGTGTTGTTCGACAGCCATGCCCCGGAGGCTGCGGAGCGGTTGCTGCAACAAACCCGGCAGGCAGTGCTCGACCATCTCGACGCCTGGAATCGCGCTTTGCCGGACGCTTTGCCGGTCATCGTCCAAGGCGACTTGTTCATTTTGCTGTTGCCCAGGCTTGAAGCGATTCGCAGTGAGCTGGAGCGGCTGTATCGCGAGCTCGCGTCGGTGCTGGGCGGCATGGCGTTGTTCATGGGGCTGGCCAATCCAGTCGAAGACTGCGGGCAATACCGTCAGGCGCTGAATGAGGCTCGCCAGGCGCTGGATGTTGCCGAACACTTGCGACCCGCCAGCGGCCTTTGCGATTTCAGCGAACTGGGTGTGTTACGGCTGCTGCAGGCGGTTACTGATCGCTCGATCATCGACAGCTTCGTCAAACAGATCCTTGGTCCGCTGATCGAGACCAACCGCAAGCAGCCCCACAGCCTGATCGAAACACTGGACGCCTTGCTCCAGGAAAACGGCAACGGACTCAAGGCCGCCCAGCGCCTTGGCATCCATCGCAACACCCTCAACCAACGTATTCAGCGTATCGAGCAGCTCAGCGGGCAAGCCCTCGAGGACGCTAATTTTCGAATGAACGCTTCGGTTGCGCTGCTGGTATGGCGCATGTCCGAGGCTCAGCGACAGGAATAGTCATGAACATCATCAATGCCACGTTGCGTAAAACCCACGGGCTGCACACCATCACCTGGGAAAACGGCTGCATCACAGCCATCACCGCTCAGGCAGAAAGCGTGCTGCCTGCGTCAAATGACATCGACGCCTGCGGCCAGTTAGTCATTGCGCCATTGGTGGAGCCGCACATCCACCTCGATGCAACGCTGACTGCCGGTGAGCCTGAGTGGAACATGAGCGGGACCCTGTTCGAAGGCATCGAGCGTTGGGCTCAACGTAAGGAAACCATTACTCACGAAGACACCAAGCAACGCGCCCACACCACCATCCGCATGTTGGCCGAGCATGGCATCCAGCATGTTCGAACCCATATCGATATCACCGACCCGACATTGGGCGCGCTCAAGGCAATGCTTGAAGTGCGTGAAGAAGCCCGCCATCTGATTGATCTGCAGATCGTTGCCTTTCCTCAGGAGGGCATCGAATCCTACGAAAGTGGGCGTGAATTAATGACCCGTGCCGTGGAAATGGGAGCCGATGTGGTGGGCGGTATCCCGCATTTCGAAAACACCCGCGAGCAGGGCGTCAGCTCGATCAAGTTCCTCATGGACCTGGCTGAGCGAACCGGTTGTCTGGTGGACGTGCATTGCGACGAAACCGATGACCCCAACTCACGCTTTCTCGAAGTGCTGGCTGAAGAAGCACGGGTACGTGGCATGGGCAGCCGGGTAACGGCCAGCCACACCACGGCGATGGGCTCTTATGACAATGCGTACTGCTCGAAGCTGTTCCGGCTACTGAAAAGGTCGGGCATCAACTTCGTTTCCTGCCCGACCGAGAGTATTCACCTGCAAGGTCGTTTCGACACGTACCCCAAGCGCCGCGGCCTGACCCGCGTCGCAGAGCTGGACCGTGCCGGGATGAACGTGTGCTTTGGTCAGGATTCGATCAAGGACCCGTGGTATCCACTGGGCAATGGCAACATCCTGCGCATACTGGATGCCGGTTTGCACATCTGCCACATGATGGGCTTCGAGGATTTGGCACGCAGTCTGGATCTGGTTACTGACAACAGCGCCAGAACTCTTAATCTGGGCGAGGGTTATGGCATCGCAGTGGGCCGTCCGGCGAACCTGGTCATCCTTGATGCCGAGAGTGACTACGAAGCAGTGCGCCGTCAGGCCAAGGCGCGAGTGTCGATCAGAGGCGGGAAAGTGCTGATGACGCGTGTGCCGGAGCGAGTGGAGTTTAGTTAAGGGGCACGTAAATCGCCCTGCCGGAGCGCGAACGCTGAATGAACTGATGACGTGGGACCGGCTTTAGCCGGGAAGAGGCCGGGACAGACGCTGAATCTTTCTCAGCAGAAATACCGCTTTCCCGGCTAAAGCCGGTCCCACGTCAGCTTGCGCCTAAACACAGAGTCTCCTACAGGATCGTGTCCCGAAATGGGTCCTTGAGCGGTCGGGCTTTTACTCACTCCTCGTGCGTCAACTCCAGCACCCGGTCCACCAGCTTGTTGATCCCGGCGGCCGCCTCGCCGATGGTTTTAGCAACCATATAGGCAGGCGTACTGACCAGTTTGCGGGCTTTGTCTTCTACGATGTCGGTCACTTCGCACTCTTGGTGTTCACCCTTCATCAGCGTGATGGCCTGTGCGGTTTCAGCATCGTTGCCGATGGTGCAGGTCACGCCCGGTCCGTAGATTTTCGCCGCCAGCGCAGGACTGATGCAGATCAGCCCGACCGGCTTGCCCGCTTCAGCGAATGCTTCGGCCAATGCCAGGACCTCAGCCTGTACCTTGCAGTCAGCGCCGGCGGTGGCAAAGTCAGAAAGGTTCTTGGCAGCGCCGAACCCGCCAGGGATGATCAGTGCATCGAACTCTGTGACGTCTGCTTCGCGGATGTCCTCGATGGCACCGCGGGCGATACGCGCCGACTCCACCAGCACATTGCGAGTCTCCGGCATCTCTTCGCCGGTCAGGTGGTTGACCACATGGTGCTGCGTGATGTTGGGCGCAAAGCATTGCACCGCTGCGCCGCGTTGATCAAGGCGCAGCAGCGTCAGCACGCTTTCATGAATTTCTGCGCCGTCATAGACACCACAGCCGGACAAAATCACGGCGACTTTCTTTTGCATGATCATTCTCCCTATCGAGCGCAGCGGTCCGCTCAAGACTTTTACCTGATCTTGGGACAAGCGTCTTGGGCGGGGATTCAATCCAATGCACTGCGTCCTGAAACTGCGCAGAAAACGATTTACTTGTAGGAGCTGCCGAAGGCTGCGATGGCGGTGTGTCAGGCTGAATGCTTTCGCAGCCTTCGGCAGCTCCTGCAGAAAAGCATTCCAATGAGGCGTTAGGAGGGGACTTACAGACGAGCGCAATGCCGGGGCATTGCGCTCGTGGTGGACTTAGCGGTCGCCGTGTTTCTTGCTTTCGGCGGGCACTTCAACGGTGACTTCAGCCGGCACGTGGTTCACGACACCAGCGTCGTCTTCTGCGGCTGCTGCCATGGAAGCAGCTGCGGCTTCTTCTCTGGCAATACGCGCGTTCTTGAAGCGACGACGCAGCCAAAGGGCCAACCCGAGCACCAGCAATGTGCCAAGTACCCACAGCTCATACTTCTTGATATTGCCCAGCATGCCTTCGAGCACTGCGCCGAAATGATAAGCCGCATACCCGAGCGCCGTGGCCCAGACAGCCGCGCCGATACCGTTAAGGATCAGGTAACGCAGTGGCGGGTAGCCCGACAGGCCGATGGCCACTGGCATGACGGTACGCAGCCCGTAAACAAAACGAAAGCTCAATACCCAGAGGTCCGGGTGCCTGCGTATATGCGCCAGCGCCTTGTCGCCCATGAGCTGCCATCGCGGTTTGCGCGCCAGTATTTTGCGGCCGTGCCTGCGCCCCATGTAGTACCAGAGCTGGTCGCCTGCATAGCTTCCGAAGAACGCCACGACCACGACCAGTTTGATGTCCATGTATTCACGGAACGCCAGAAATCCAGCGAGAACCAGAATGGTCTCGCCTTCAAAGAAGGTGCCTATGAAGAGGGCGAAGTAGCCAAATTCGTGCAAGAAATTCTGGAGCATTGTCTGGATGCTGGCGAAATGAACGCGCAGCCTAACTCGGCCAAGGCATTCAGGAAAGTGTGGAAATGTGTCTCGACGTTAATCTTTCCTACAAGGACAATGGCAAACACCTCAACTGCGGCCCCGAGTCGCATGCTGGCCCACGACTGTCACACATTAGTCATAATGGCCGCTTATAACTGTCACGCTTGCCCGTGTACGCGGGCTCAGGAGTCTCGCCGTGAGCTTTACCCCCGCCAATCGCCTCTTTCCTCTAACCCGCCTGCGTCGCAATCGTCGCGATGATTTCTCTCGTCGTCTGGTCCGTGAAAACGTTTTGACTGTCGATGACCTGATTCTTCCCGTATTTGTACTCGATGGTGAAAACCGTCGTGAAGAAGTGGCTTCGATGCCTGGCGTGGAGCGCCTGAGTATCGATCTGCTGCTGGAAGAGGCGCAGAAGTGGGTCGCACTGGGCATTCCAGCGCTGGCGTTGTTCCCTGTGACACCGGTCGAGAAGAAAACCCTAGATGGCGCCGAAGCCTGGAATCCGGACGGTATTGCCCAGCGCGCCACCCGCGCGCTGCGTGACCGCTTCCCGGAGCTGGGCGTCATCACTGACGTGGCACTGGATCCGTTCACGACCCACGGTCAGGACGGGATTCTCGACGAAGAAGGCTACGTGCAGAACGACATCACTGTCGACGCGCTGGTCAAGCAAGCGTTGTCCCATGCCGATGCCGGTGCGCAGGTTGTGGCGCCTTCCGACATGATGGACGGTCGAATTCAGGCCATTCGCGAAGCACTGGAACTGGCCGGGCACGTCAACGTGCGGATCATGGCTTACTCTGCCAAGTATGCCAGCGCCTATTACGGGCCATTCCGCGATGCGGTCGGCTCAGCATTGAATCTGGGCAAGGCCAACAAGGCGTCTTACCAAATGGACCCGGCCAACAGCGATGAAGCGCTGCACGAAGTGGCCGCGGATCTGGCTGAAGGCGCGGACATGGTCATGGTCAAACCGGGCATGCCTTATCTGGACATCCTTTATCGGGTCAAGGATGAGTTCAAAGTGCCGACATTTGTTTATCAGGTCAGCGGCGAGTACGCGATGCACATGGCCGCCATCCAGAATGGCTGGCTGAGTGAAGGCGTTATTCTTGAATCGCTCACCGCTTTCAAACGCGCAGGGGCTGACGGCATCCTCACTTATTTCGCCGTCCGCGCTGCAGAATTGTTAAAAGGGCAATAGCCGTACAGGAACATTCATGAATACCGAAGGACTCACCGAAGCTGCTGTTGAAGTCAACGATCAGGAAGTTCTGACTGTGGTCGAGCCAAGCATTGAGGTTTTACCCGCAATCGTCGAGACGCCACCGGTTCCGGCCCTTGTCGTGCCGAATCTGGATGACAGCAGTCTGTACATCCATCGTGAACTGTCGCAGCTCAAGTTCAACATTCGCGTGTTGGAACAGGCACTGGATGAGTCCTATCCGCTGCTGGAGCGGCTCAAGTTTCTGCTGATCTTTTCCAGCAACCTCGATGAGTTCTTCGAAATTCGTGTCGCCGGTCTGAAGAAACAGATCACTTTCGCCCGCGAACAAGCTGGCGCCGATGGTCTGCAACCGCATCAGGCCCTGGCCCGCATCAGTGAGCTGGTGCACGGCCACGTTGATCGCCAATACGCGATCCTCAATGACATCCTGCTGCCTGAGCTTGAAAAGCATCAGGTACGCTTCATCCGTCGTCGTCACTGGACGGCCAAGCTCAAGGCGTGGGTTCGTCGTTATTTCCGTGACGAAATCGCGCCGATCATCACGCCCATCGGCCTGGACCCAACCCACCCGTTCCCGCTGCTGGTCAACAAGAGCCTGAACTTCATCGTCGAACTGGAAGGCATCGATGCTTTCGGTCGTGACTCCGGTCTGGCGATCATTCCGGCTCCGCGCCTGTTGCCGCGTGTGATCAAGGTGCCGGAAGACGTCGGCGGCGCTGGGGATAACTTCGTATTCCTGTCATCGATGATCCACGCTCACGCGGACGATCTGTTCCAGGGCATGAAGGTCAAAGGCTGTTACCAGTTCCGTCTGACCCGTAACGCCGACCTGGCGCTGGACTCCGAAGATGTGGAAGACCTTGCCCGTGCGCTGCGTGGCGAGTTGTTCTCCCGTCGTTATGGTGATGCGGTCCGTCTGGAAGTGGCCGATACCTGTCCAAAGCACCTGTCGGATTACTTGCTCAAGCAGTTCAACCTGTCCGAGTCCGAGTTGTATCAGGTCAACGGCCCGGTCAACCTGACGCGTCTGTTCAGCATTACCGGTCTGGACAGCCATCCGGAACTGCAATACCAGCCGTTTACCCCGGCCATTCCAAAGCTGCTGCAAAACAGCGAGAACATTTTCAACGTGATCGGCAAGCAGGACATTCTGCTGCTGCATCCTTACGAATCCTTCACGCCGGTGGTCGATCTGCTGCGTCAGGCCGCCAAAGACCCGCACGTCCTGGCTGTCCGCCAGACCCTGTATCGCAGCGGTGCCAACTCGGAAATCGTTGATGCATTGGTAGACGCGGCCCGCAACGGTAAAGAGGTCACTGCGGTGATCGAGTTGCGCGCGCGATTTGACGAAGAGTCCAACCTGCAACTGGCCAGCCGTCTACAAGCTGCCGGTGCGGTAGTGATCTACGGCGTTGTCGGCTTCAAGACCCACGCCAAAATGATGCTGATCCTGCGTCGCGAAGCGGGGGAAATTGTTCGCTATGCGCATTTGGGCACCGGTAACTACCACGCGGGCAACGCCCGTCTGTACACCGACTACAGCCTGCTGACCTCCGACGACGCGTTGTGCGAAGACGTTGGCAAAATGTTCAGTCAGTTGATCGGTATGGGTAAAACCCTGCGCATGAAGAAACTGCTGCATGCGCCGTTCACGCTGAAGAAGGGCATGCTCGACATGATTGCCCGGGAAACCCAGTTCGCCGTGGACGGCAAGCCGGCGCACATCATTGCCAAGTTCAACTCGCTGACCGATCCGAAGATCATCCGCGCGTTGTACAAGGCCAGTCAGTCTGGCGTGCGCATTGATCTGGTGGTGCGTGGTATGTGCTGTCTGCGGCCAGGTATTCCGGGCGTGTCCCACAACATCCATGTGCGCTCGATCATTGGTCGCTTCCTGGAGCACACCCGGGTGTTCTACTTCCTCAATGGCGGCGACGAGCAGATGTATCTGTCGAGCGCCGACTGGATGGAGCGCAACCTCGACAAGCGCGTCGAGACTTGCTTCCCGGTAGAGGGCAGGAAGCTAATTCTGCGCGTGAAGAAAGAGCTCGAGCTTTATCTGACCGACAACACCCACAGCTGGCTCCTGCAGCCGGATGGCACCTACGTGCGAAGCACCCCGACTGGCAATCAGAATGCCCGCAACGTTCAGGCGACCCTGCTGGAGCGCCTGAGCAACCCGGTCCTCAGCGTACGCTGAGGACGATACCGACCCGGGTCAGCCACTCCGCTTCCAGCGCGAAGTCGGCCTGGGTCAGTTGGTTGTTTTCCAGCCAGCCTTCCGGGAATACCACATCAAGATTGTTGCCGCTGGCGGTGAGCTCCGGCTGGGGCATTTCCTGTACGCCACGAATGTGGTGAAACAGGATCGCGAAGCGCAACAGCACGCATAGACGAATCAGTTTTTCGCCCTCTGCGCCGAAGTCGGCAAACTTGTCCTTGGGAATATTACGGCGGTGGCCGCGCACCAGCAGTGCAAGCATTTGCTGATCTTCCCGTGAGAATCCCGACAGGTCGGAATGCTCGATCAGGTAAGCGCCATGCTTGTGGTAGTGATAGTGGGCGATGTCGAGGCCGACTTCATGGACCTTGGCTGCCCAACTGAGCAGTTCCCGGTAACTGTCATCTTCCAGACCCCAGGCATGAGCGACCTGCTCAAGGGCGTGCAGAGCCTTTCGTTCCACACGGGCGGCTTGTTCAAGGTCAACATGGTAACGCTCCATCAGCGAGCTTAGCGTGCGCTCACGGACGTCTTCATGGTGATGACGGCCCATCAGGTCGTACAGCACACCTTCACGCAGTGCGCCTTCGCAGTGATCCATGCGCTGCAGTTCCAGTGCGTCGAAGATCGCTTCGAGGATCGCCAGGCCTGCCGGGAAGATCGAGCGGCGATCAGGCTTGATGCCGTCGAAATCGATCTTCTCCACATCACCCAGTTTGAACAGCTTGCGCTTGAGCCATGCGAGGCCGTCGGCATTCACTTCACCTGAGCCCTGACCGTTGGCCTTGAGCGCCAGGCCGATCGCACGAATGGTGCCCGACGAACCGATCGCCTCATCCCATTTCAGGCGATGCAGGGCGTGTTCGATGCTCATGATTTCCAGGCGCGCAGCGGTGTAGGCCTGTGCATAGCGTGCCGGGGTAATCTTGCCGTCCTTGAAATAGCGCTGGGTGAAACTCACGCAACCCATCTGCAGGCTTTCACGCAGCAGCGGTTCAAAGCGCTGACCGATAATGAATTCGGTACTGCCACCGCCGATATCCGCCACCAGGCGTTTGCCGGGGGTGTCAGCCAGGGTATGGGACACCCCGAGATAAATCAGGCGGGCTTCTTCACGGCCTGAAATCACTTCCACCGGATGGCCGAGAATTTCCTCGGCGCGAACGATGAATTCATTACGGTTACGTGCTTCGCGCAGGGCGTTGGTACCCACGATGCGGACCGCACCCAACGGCAGACCGTTGATCAGTTGAGCAAAACGCTTGAGGCAGTCGAGCCCGCGCTGCATGGATTCTTCGTTGAGTTGTCGCTCTTCGTTGATGCCAGCCGCCAGTTGAACCTTCTCTCCAAGGCGCTCCAGGATGCGGATATCCCCGGAGTTGGCTTGAGCTACCACCATGTGGAAGCTGTTCGAGCCCAGGTCAATGGCAGCGATCAGGGAAAGATTCTTGGCTTTGGATTGCGGCATGATCAGAAAATCTCGGTCGATAACCGCGCCATCGTGCCACGATCCATGGCTGCCGCCAACGCGAAGCTTTCAAGCTGGCGCTTGGCCTTCAATATCCATAACCCGGATCGATTAGTTGGTAGCGGCATTGTTGAATCAAAACCCGCCTTGTAGGAGCTGCCGAAGGCTGCGAAGCGGTGTGGCAGGGAAAATGCTTTCGCAGCCTTCGGCAGCTCCTACTAAAAGGGGCGTGCAAGTTTTAAGTGACCGGCAAGCTGGTCGTCGATTTGATCTCCGACAGGGCAACCGTCGAATTCACTTCCTGAATGCCCGGCACCAGCGAAAGTTTTTCAAAGAAGAACCGCTCGTACGCCTCAATGTCTGGCGTCACGATGCGCAGCAGGAAATCCACCGAGCCCATCAGCACATAGCACTCCAGCACTTCGGGGAAGCCGCGAATGGCTTCGGTGAACTCGGTGAAGTTCGAGCGTCCGTGAGCATTGAGCTTCACCTCGGCAAAGATCTGCGTATTGAGGCCGATCTTTTTGCGGTCCAGTAGCGATACCTGACGACGAATGACCCCTTCATCCTTGAGCCGCTGAATCCTGCGCCAGCAAGGCGACTGGGATAATCCCACCTGCTCGGCGATTTGCGCGCTGGATAACGACGCGTCCTCCTGAAGCAGCGCAAGAATCTTGCGATCATAAGCATCCAGCTCAATGTGCATAACTATTTCTCTCTATGAAGCTATGGCGCATTAACAAGTCGTAACAAGACTAAATCAATCAATGATGGACCAGATATTTCTTTTTTGGCATGCAAGAATTTCTTCCAGTCATTAACCCTCTACAGCGCAGAGGTCAGCATGCCCACTCTTGAAGCCGTTACTTCACTGTCGCACCGCCCGGATACCTGGGCGGCGGATAACGCTCATTGCTGCGCCCGCTATCAGATTCTGATCGAGGCCGAGGCCGATTCACTGTGCCGAGTGCTGAACCTGTTTGCGATGCAGTACCTGATTCCTCATCAGGTCAACGTTCTGCAACAGGACGACGTATTGGGTATCGACGTTGAGATCGCCAATCTGACCTGGCACCGGGCGCAAGTCATTGCGGAGAAAATGCGCAGCCTGATCAATGTCTGCTCGGTGGAGTTGGAACAACTGGCCCAGCCGCACGTCTCAAACTCAACGGTTTCCCTCGCCGTCGGTTAGGCCTGGCAGAAAAAAAACGTAACTCATGTATACGCATATGCCGAAATAACTGACACGCTGAGGGCTACGCTTGGTTCGTTCGAGCCGAAATGTCCAAAGGAATCCGCATGTCAGTTCACGCCTCATCACAGGATCGTTGGCTGGATCTGAATGATCTGCTGCGCGATCTGGTCGCCGAAGGGTTTATCGATCAGAACAGTGCCGAAAACGCGCTGACCCACCGGCGCAGTGCCGCGAACCTGCAACTGCATCCGCTTGAGTTCATCGCCACGCAACAGCTCGACGATCTCAAACGACCAGGGCGCAAGCTGGATCTCGAAACCCTTACCGCCTGGCTTGCCGCGCAAAGCGGGCAGCCCTATTTGCGCATCGACCCGCTGAAGATCAAGGTCGCCTCGGTCACGCCATTGATGTCTTATGCCTTTGCCCAACGCCACAAGATTCTGGCGGTGGAGGTAGATCGCGACTCAGTGACCATCGCCAGCGCGCAGCCCTATGTGCACGGCTGGGAAGCTGATCTGACTCATGTGCTGAAACTGCCGATACGACGTGTGGTAGCCAATCCGGTTGATATTCAGCGTTTGGCGGTGGAGTTCTATCGGTTGGCCAAGTCGGTCAGCGGTGCTGCCGCTACGGATCAGAAAATCAGCGGCATGGGCAATTTCGAACAGTTGCTCAAGCTCGGTGCCAGCGATCAGGAGCCCGATGCGAACGACGCGCACATCGTCAACATTGTCGACTGGTTGTTCCAGTATGCGTTTCAGCAGCGGGCCAGTGATATTCATATCGAGCCGCGTCGGGAGCAGGGCACGGTGCGTTTTCGCATCGACGGCGTGCTGCACAACGTCTATCAATTTCCCGCGCAAGTGACCATGGCCATCGTCAGCCGCCTGAAAAGCCTTGGGCGCATGAACGTTGCCGAAAAGCGCAAGCCGCAGGACGGCCGGGTCAAGACCAGTACCCCTGATGGTGGCGAGGTTGAGCTGCGGCTTTCAACACTGCCGACGGCGTTCGGGGAAAAAATGGTCATGCGGATCTTCGATCCGGATGTACTGCTGAAAAACTTCGACCAGCTCGGGTTTTCCAGCGACGACCTGCGCCGCTGGGAAGGCATGACCCGTCAGCCCAACGGCATCATCCTGGTCACCGGGCCTACGGGTTCCGGCAAGACCACGACGCTTTACACCACGCTCAAGATGCTCGCGACGTCCGAAGTCAACCTGTGCACCATCGAAGACCCTATCGAGATGGTCGAGCCCGCGTTCAACCAGATGCAGGTCCAGCACAACATCGACCTGTCGTTCGCCAGCGGTGTGCGTGCACTAATGCGGCAAGACCCGGACATCATCATGATCGGCGAGATTCGTGACCTCGAGACTGCGGAAATGGCGATCCAGGCCGCGCTTACCGGTCACCTTGTGCTCTCGACACTGCATACCAACGACGCGCCAAGTGCTATCAGCCGGATGCTCGAACTTGGCGTGCCGCATTACCTGCTCAAAGCGACCATTCTCGGGGTCATGGCGCAGCGACTGGTGCGAACGTTGTGTCCGCACTGCAAGGCGCCCGTGCAACTGGATGAGGGCGACTGGCAGAGCCTGACCCGACCGTGGCAAGCGCCTGTGCCAGCCGGAGCGCATCGTGCGGTCGGTTGTGTCGAGTGTCGCGATACCGGCTACCGCGGCCGCGCCGGGGTATACGAGATCATGCTGATGTCCGAGGGCGTGCAAGGTTTGATCAGCGCCGACCTTGACCTCACCGCGATGCGTCGCCAGGCGTTCAAAGAGGGCATGCGCAGCTTGCGCTTGTCCGGCGCACAGAAAGTCTCGGCGGGGCTGACTACACTTGAGGAAGTGCTACGCGTGACGCCGCAGAGCGAGCAACGCTGAGGTTGGCTGGAATGCGCTTCCATTGGGCGGATCTCCGACGTGGGACCGGCTTTAGCCGGGAAAGCGACCG
>NZ_JACONW010000107.1 GCF_014357575.1 Pseudomonas folii
CACAACCCGTGGGACCGGATTCATCCGGGAAGAGGCCGGTACAGACGCCGAATCTCTATTTGCAGAATACCGCCTTCCCGGCTAAAGCCGGTCCCACGTCCCATCAGTGATTCCTGTACGGTGCCTTATCGTCGAAATGCCGCGCAGACCGAGCTCTGCTCCCACAAGGATCACATTCCAGATTAATCTCTCAGCGCCTCTTCAAGAAACGCCACCAACGCCTGCAAACGCGCCGTACGGTTTTTCCGGGAGCGCACCAGCAAGCTGATGGGGGCGCTGTCGAATTCCCACTCCGGCAAGACCCGCACCAGCGTCCCGCTCGCCAGTGCGTCCTTGATGTCCCACTGGGAACGCAACACCAGCCCCTGGTCCTGCTCTGCCCAGCGCCGGGCGACGCTGCCGTCATTGCTGAGCATCGCCGGTTCTATGCGCAAGGTGCGCCGCGTTGACTGCCTTCGCAGTTGCCAGAGGGTCACGTCCTCTTCATTTTCACGAATGCAGATACATCGATGCCGCAATAGATCTTCAGGGGATTCAGGCACTCCGTGTTGCTCAAGATAGGCCGGGCTGGCGCACAGCCAACGCTCGTTGTGGGCCAGCGTACGCACTACCCACGAGCTATCGCTGACGCTACCGATATGGATCACTGCGTCGCAGTCGTGACGGTCGGGCCAGGGTGTTTCGCGCAAATCCAGATGCACCCGAACCTCGGGGTGCAATCTGGCGAAACGTGCCAGCAACGGCGCGATGCGCAACCGGCCGTAACCGAACGGCGCTGCCAGTCTCACGGTGCCACTCAGTTGATCATCGGCCTGTTTGAAATCCTCCGGCAGTGCTTCCAGTTGTTCCAGCAACAACGCGCTCTGCCGGGCGAAACGCTCACCCTCGGCGGTCAGGCTCAACCGTCGAGCAGTGCGATTTGCAAGGCTGATTCCCAGCAAACCTTCCAGCTTGCGCAGGCGCATGGACAGGGCTGGCGGCGAAACATTCAGGCTTCTGGCCGCCGCGCTGAGGGACTCCGAGCGAGCAAGCGTCACTGCCAGACGCAGATCTTCGATGGCGATCATTCAGTTTCACTTAATGATAAATGCCACTGCATTGAAGCACAGACTTACGTTAACGACGTAGATTGGCAGTACGCACCGCCAACAAGAGCCATGACCATGCCGACATTTCAGACCCTGAACACGCCCGCCGCAGTCATCGACATCCCCCGCATGCAGCGCAACATCCAGCGTATGCAGCAAAGAATGCACTCTCTGGGCGCTCGCCTGCGCCCGCATGTGAAAACCAGCAAATGCCTGGCCGTCATCGATGCCCAGCGCACCGCCGGAGCGCAAGGCATCACGGTGTCCACGTTGAAAGAAGCCGCGCACTGTTTCTCCCATGGCATTGACGACATTCTTTACGGCGTGGCCATGGCGCCGGGCAAATTGCAGCAGGCTTTTGAGCTACGGGTGAAGGGCTGTCGCTTGAGTATCGTCACCGACAGCTTGATCGGTGCCCAGGCCATCGTCAGCTTTGGCAGAGCGCATGGGCATTGCTTCGACGTCTGGGTCGAAATCGACAGCGACAGCCATCGCTCCGGGTTGAAAGCCGACGACCCGACGTTGCTGCACGTTGCGCGAACGCTTCATGAAGGAGGCATGCAACTGCTCGGCGTCATGACCCACGCCGGTTCAAGTTACGAGCTCGACAATCCCGAGGCTTTGCAAGCAATGGCCGAACAGGAACGTCGGGCCTGCGTGCTGGCAGCTGAAAAGATCCGCGCCCAAGGGCTGCCCTGCCCTGAAGTCAGCATCGGTTCGACGCCCACGGCACTGTCGGCCACAGACCTTGACGGCGTGACGGAAGTACGCGCGGGGGTTTACGTATTTTTTGATCTGGTGATGCTCAACGTCGGCATCTGCCAGCCAGACGAACTGGCCCTTAGCGTGCTGACTACGGTCATTGGTCATCAGGAAGAGAAAGGCTGGATTATTACCGACGCGGGCTGGATGGCCATGAGTCGGGATCGGGGTACCCAGAAACAGAAACGTGATTTCGGTTATGGGCAGGTCTGCAGCGAAAGCGGCGAATGGGTTGAAGGTGCGGTGTTTGAAGGAGCCAATCAGGAACACGGGATTGTCAGTACTCGCGAAGCCGATATCACCATGCGCTATCCGATCGGCAGCCGCCTGCGCATTCTTCCTAACCATGCGTGCGCCACAGGCGCGCAGTTTCCGGAGTATCAGGCGGTTGATGCCGAAGGTAGGGTGCAGGTTTGGGGGCGGCTGTATGGGTGGTGATATGTGTTTGGCCTTCGCTGGATGTACACAATTTTCTTGTGTACATATCCGTTTTTGCGTTCATGGCTGATATTGGTTGCGCTTTTACAGCGCGTCACTTTTGATAGATCCGGAAGCCAGCCCAGACAAAAGTAAGCAAAACGCTCTTGCCCCACCACTTGGCACCTCGCTGTCGCTCGGTGTACCCGCCCGCAGATCCTGAACCGTGGGCCGCCGCAACGGGCCATCCATGGCCCAATGCGACTAACCCGGCGTCCTTGCCACTCTTCAACTTAGGAGCGCCCCACGCTTCAGAATCTGCGTTCGGCCAGCGTGGTTTAACGGGGCGCCTCAGATCAAAATCAAAAGCGCGGCGGCCTGAGAGCCGACCTGTTTGTGAATTTTTCGGGCTTCTGTAGGACCTGCCGAAGGCTGCGAACCGGTTTGTCAGACAATTACTGTTTTGGCTGTACTGGTGTCTCGCGAACAAGTTCGCTCCTACCGGTCCGAGGTGAAACTGCTGCTTTTGATCTGCTTTTGATTTTGATCTGAGGCGCCCCGTTAAACCACGCCGGCCGGAATTCGATATTGCTGTGTGGGGTGAACCGGCAGGGATGCCGGTTTAGCCGCCTCAGGCCAAGGATGGCCGGTGGCGGCGGCCCCACGCAGCAATGTCGGATTTCGGGTATGCCGAGCGACAGCGAGGCACCCAGTGGTGGGGCATGAGCGTTTTGCTTACTTTTGCGCTCCATCAAAAGTGAGGCGCTGTAAAAGCGCAACCAATACCAGCCATTACCCGACAACGGATATGTACACAGCTAAACGACCCAGCCAACCCTACCCCACCCTCCGCCCCTGCACCGGATAACCCGGATCGGTATAACCATGGGTCGACGTATGCCCCGGCACCACAAGGCTGTCCACCAGCTTCTCATCGTCCGGACCCAGCTCCAGACTCAGCGCCTCCAGATACGTGTCCCAATGCGCCTCAGTCCGGGGCCCGGCAATCGCGGCGCTGATCAGCTTGTTCTTCAAGACCCAGGCCAGCGCGAACGCAATAGACGTAGTGCCCCGCTCAGCCGCATGCACGGCAATCGTCTGGGCAATTTTCAGCGACTCGGGACGCCACTCGGTCTGCTGCAAACGCTTGTCACCGCGGGCCGCCCGGGAGTCTGCCGGAATGTCTGCATCAACCCCGTACTTGCCGCTTAATACGCCTCGTGCCAACGGGCTGTACGACACAACCCCAAGCCCGTACTGCTCGGCGGCAGGCAATTGCTCAACTTCCGCACTACGGTCGACGATGTTATACAGCGGCTCACTCGCCACCGGCCGTTCGATGCCCAATTGATCAGCGATCCGGACCATCTCCGCGATACGCCAGCCATGGAAGTTGGAGACACCGTAGTAGCGGATCTTGCCCTGACGAATCAGGTCGCCGATTGCCCGAACGCCCTCTTCCATCGGTGCATCGGTCAGCGCGCGGTGGAAATACAGCACATCGATGTAATCGGTACCCAATCGTTTCAGGCTGGCTTCAACCGATTGCATGATCCATTTGCGCGACTGGCCTTGCTCGTTTGGCCCTTGGGTCCGGGGCGTGGGGTAACCGAACTTGGTCGCCAGCACCCAACTATCGCGTTGCCGGGCGATGGCACGACCGACGACTTCTTCAGAACCACCGGCATGGTAGGCATCAGCCGTATCGAGGAAGTTGACGCCCTGCTCGAACGCCCTGGCGATGATGCGTTTAGACGTTGGCTCATCGGTTTCGCCGCCAAACATCATGGCGCCCAGGCACAGGGGTGAGACTTTCAGAGCGCTGCGGCCCAAATATCGGTAGTCCATAAGTCCTCTCGAGAGTGGCTGAGATAAGAATTCAGCCCATCCTAGAGAACGAGAGATTATTGAGTAAGATCAAAAAGCGAGATGCAGTCATGAGCAATATTCATGTGTTCAGCCGTAAGGCATCGACCACGATCGCCAAAGCCCGGGAGCTTTGACGGCGACTGGCGTAATACAGATGCAGGCCCGGAAAGGTTGGAAACCAGTCCTCCAGCACCCAGTTCAAACGACCCGCATCGACGTGCGGCTGTGCCAGATCTTCAGGCATATAGGCAAGACCACCGCCATCCAGGGCGGCCTGAAGTATCTGATATACGCCATTGAAAGTCAGTTGCCCCTTCACGCGGATCTGCCGCTCGTCCTTGCCGTTCGCCAGCTCCCAGGCATAACAACCACCATGAGTCGGCAGTCGCAGATTGATGCAATTGTGCTCATGCAGATCATCAGGCTTGAGCGGCATGGCGCGGTTTTCAAGGTACGACGGCGCGCCCACGATGGCCATGCGCATGTCCGGCGCAATGCGCACCGCGATCATGTCCTTGGCGACCTGATCGCCGAGTCGTACACCGATGTCGTAACGCTGAGCGACGATGTCTGTCAGACCGTAGTCAGTCATGATCTCGACTTTGAGGTCGGGGTACTTCGGCAAGACTTTAGCCAGCCTCGGCCAAAGAACTGTGTTGGCGCTGTGGTCGGTAGCGGTAATGCGGATGGTCCCGCGGGGCTTGTCCCGCATGCCTGTTACTTCGGCCAGATCAGCATCTATTTCTTCAAATCGCGGCGCCAGGCTTTCGAACAGCCGCTCCCCTGCTTCGGTGGGTGCCACGCTGCGGGTGGTGCGGGTCAGCAGCCTTACGCCGAGTCGGGTCTCCAGCGAACGAATGGTATGGCTCAGGGCGGATTGAGAAACTCCAAGCTGTGCCGCGGCGCGAGTGAAGCTCCTTTCACGGGCAACCGCAATGAATGCCAGCAGATCGTTATAACTGTCCCGCGCCATTCATGAGCCCTCGTCATCTAATGGGTGGATTAAATCAGCTAACGCTTAATCGTCCACGCTATTTGTTTGCAAGATGTATCGGGGTAGCCACTGACAGACACATACCAAGTGCCCGTTTATGCGGGGTTCAAGGGCATTGATGAGCTCAGCTCAGGGGTGTATTGCGGTCCATGCGCATAGTCCTGCAAGGCTTGGGCAACTACCGTCACAGCTCTCGCACACCCACTACGTGCCGGTCTGCATTCATGAGCAGAACACATAACTGTTAGCGAGCAGAAACCGCAAACTTTCTACGCAGACGGTGAGTCGTAACTTTGACTGTACGAAATGTGACCTGTACGAAACATGACCCACCTGAAACCGGGCAGCCGGACCAGGCCCAAGGCGCAGAGACGCCCGGCATAAGCGAACTTACCGACAAGGCGTCGATACAGATGCCGCTGCCAAGCCACCGCTGAATTCGCAGCCATCCCCATGCATAAGGGGGACAAAACAATGGACGACCGTGACCTGATGAAAATAACCAGACGCAAATTCCTGATCGTGGGCGCGGTGACAGCCACCACGGCCGTACTTCCTCCGTTCATTTCCGCCCTGGCATCGGCGGCCAACCAGATAGCGCGCCCGGTACGCGCACCGGTTTCACTTGAAGTGAATGGCGTGGCTCGACAACTGGATCTGGACACCCGCACTACGTTGCTCGACGCCCTGCGCGAGCACTTGCAACTCACGGGCACCAAAAAAGGCTGCGACCACGGCCAGTGCGGTGCGTGCACCGTGATAGTCAACGGCAAACGCGTCAACTCATGCCTCACCCTCGCCGTCATGCAGCAAGGCTCCAAAGTCACCACCGTCGAAGGCTTGGGCACACCGGACAAGCTGCACGCGATGCAGGCCGCGTTCATCAAGCACGATGGCTTCCAGTGCGGCTATTGCACACCGGGGCAAATCTGTTCGGCAGTGGCCGTCCTCGATGAGATTCGTCAGGGCATTCCTAGCCATGTCAGCCAGAATCTGACTGACCGTCCGCAACTGATAGCCAGTGAATTCCAGGAGCGCATGAGCGGCAATATCTGCCGCTGCGGTGCGTACTCCAACATCATTGCAGCCATCAGCGAAGTCGCGGAGGTAAGCGCATGAGGCCTTTCACTTATGTAAGGGCGCAGTCGCCCGCCGAAGCAGCGGCACAGGCTGCCCAGACCGAAGGTGCCAAGTTCATCGCAGGCGGTACCAATCTGCTGGACTTGATGAAGCTGGAGATTGAAACGCCGCTGCACCTGATCGACGTCAATGACCTCGCGCTGGATCGTATCGAAGCCACGCCCGACGGCGGCCTGCGAATTGGCGCACTGGTACGCAACACTGATCTGGCCGCCGACGCCCGTGTGCGCAAGGATTACGGCCTATTGTCCAGAGCATTGCTGGCCGGGGCTTCCGGGCAACTGCGCAACGCGGCGACCACCGCCGGCAATCTGCTGCAGCGTACACGCTGCCCGTACTTCTACGACACCAATCAGGCATGTAACAAACGCCATCCGGGCAGTGGTTGCGCGGCAATTGGCGGCGTCACACGGCAACTGGGGATTATTGGTGTGAGCAGTGCCTGCATCGCCACCCACCCAAGTGATATGGCCATCGCCATGCGGGTACTGGATGCTCAAGTAGAGACCGTACGCCCGGACGGTACAACCCGGGTCATTCCCATTGCTGACTTTCACCGCTTGCCCGGCAATACGCCCAACATCGAAACCTCGTTGGCAGCCAACGAGTTGATCACCGCCGTCACCCTCCCCGCGCCGATTGGCGGCACGCACATCTACCAGAAAGTCCGTGACCGGGCGTCCTACGCATTTGCGCTGATTTCAGTTGCCGCAGTGATTCAAAGCAATGGCAAAGGCCGTGTAGCGCTGGGCGGTGTGGCGCATAAACCCTGGCGCGTTGAAGACGCTGAATCGCTGATGCCCGACGGCGCCAAGGCGGTCATGACCAGGCTACTGGCCGGTGCCACGCCGACCCACGAGAATGAATTCAAAGTCACCCTCGCCGAGCGCACGCTGGCTTCGGTTATGGCGCAAGCGAGGGCTACCTCATGAAATTTGATACCCCGGCCAGCAACAACCCCATCGACCAGCTCAAAGTCGTCGGCAAGGCCACACCACGTATTGACGGCAAACTGAAAACCACCGGCCAGGCGCATTACGCCTACGAGCATCACGATGCCGTGCCGAATCAGGCTTATGGCTACGTGGTCACCTCCGCCATTGCCAAAGGCCGTATTAGCTCGATGAACCTGGAGGCCGCCAACGCCGCGCCTGGAGTCATCGGGATCGTTACCGCCGCCAGCGCGGGCAAGCTTGGCAAAGGCAAATACAACACCGCCACACTGCTCGGCGGTCCGGAGATCCAGCATTACCACCAGGCAATTGCGCTGGTGGTGGCGGAGTCCTTCGAGCAGGCACGCACCGCTGCGCAGCTGGTGCAGGTCGAGTACCTGCGCAGTAACGGCGAATACGATCTGGGCCGCGACCTGAATGCAGCCGTGAAAACCGAGGGTGAAGCGCCCGATACCGCGCGCGGCGACTTTGCGGGGGCGTTCAGTTCGGCTGCTGTGCAATTCGATGCGACCTACACCACTCCGGATCAGTCCCACGCGGCCATGGAACCGCATACCTCCATGGCGACCTGGGAAGGTGAAAAGCTGATCCTGTGGACGTCCAACCAGATGATTGCCTGGAGCGTCGGTGATATCGCCACCACCCTGGGCATGGCCAAGGAAAATGTGCGCCTGGTCTCGCCCTACATAGGCGGTGGCTTTGGCGGTAAACTGTTCATCCGCTCTGACGCGATCCTCGCAGCGCTGGGCGCAAGACAGTGCGGCCGTCCAGTGAAGGTTGCGCTGGCCCGCCCGCAGATCATCAACAACACTACCCACCGTCCGGCCACCATTCAGCGCATTCGTATCGGTGCAGGCAAGGACGGCAAGATCACCGCAATTGCTCATGAAGGCTGGTCCGGTGACCTCGCAGGCGGTGGCGTGGAAAACGCCGTGCAGCCCACCCAGTTTCTGTATGCCGGTGAAAACCGCATGACCGCCATGCGCCTTGCCACGCTGGATCTGCCGGAAGGCAATGCCATGCGCGCGCCGGGTGAAACACCGGGTTTGATGGCGCTGGAAATTGCCATGGACGAGATGGCGGAGAAGCTCAACATGGACCCGATTGAGTTCAGGGTCCTGAACGATACTCAAGTCGACCCCAACAACCCGCAGCGGCCCTTCTCGCAACGCAACCTGATCCAGTGCCTGCGCACCGGTGCCGAGCGGTTTGGCTGGAACAAACGCAACCCGCGTCCCGGCATGCAGCGCGAAGGCAACTGGCTGATCGGGATGGGCGTCGGCTGCGCCTATCGCAACAACATTCTGCTCAAATCCGGCGCTCGGGTACGTCTGGGCAGCAACGGCAAGGTCACGGTGGAAACCGACATGACCGACATCGGTACTGGCAGTTACACGATCATTGCCCAGACAGCGGCAGAAATGATGGGCGTAACGCTGGATGATGTGGTGGTGCGTCTGGGCGACTCGAACTTCCCGGTTTCAGCGGGTTCAGGCGGCCAGTTCGGTGCCAACTGCTCGACTGCCGGTGTCTATGCGGCTTGTGTGAAGTTGCGTGAAGCGGTCACCAAACGCCTGGGTTACACCGCCGACGATGCCGTTTTCGCGGACGGTCAGGTGCAGTTTGCAGGACGCAGCGTTCCGCTGGGCCAGGCTGCGCGTAACGGAGAGCTGGTGGCCGAGGACTCCATCGAGTTTGCCGAGCTGGCCAAGAAGTACCAGCAATCAACCTTTGGCGCGCATTTCGTCGAAGTCGCCGTCAACATGGCAACTGGGGAAACCCGCGTACGGCGCATGCTGGCCGTTTGTGCTGCAGGCCGCATTCTCAACCCGACATCGGCCCGCAGCCAGGTCATCGGGGCGATGACCATGGGAGTCGGTGCAGCGCTGATGGAAGAGCTGGCAGTGGACAAACGACTGGGCTTTTTCGTCAATCACGACCTGGCGGGTTACGAAGTGCCGGTACACGCCGACATTCCCGAACAGGAAGTGATTTTCCTCGACGAAACCGACCCGGTGTCATCGCCCATGAAAGCCAAGGGTGTCGGCGAACTGGGCCTTTGCGGCGTGAGCGCGGCCATTGCCAATGCGATCTACAACGCTACCGGAGCAAGGGTTCGCGAGTATCCGATTACCCTGGATAAGGTCTTGAAGTCATTGCCCGAGATGATTTAAGCGAACGGATGCACATTTCTCTTTAGGAGCTGCCGAAGGCTGCGATGGCGGTGTATCAGGATGGACGCCATCGCAGCCTTCGGCATCTCCTAAAGAGGATCGGGTTTCAAATCAGACCATCGTGCTCGTTTGATAACAACCTCACTTCGCCACGCTCACTCAGCGTCAAACATCCAGACCTGCACCGCTGAACATAAAAAAGGCCACCCCTCAACGGAGTAGAACCGGGGTGGCCCAGGTAACTCAACGTTGCTGATCCGTCGGTTAGCCCTCAGATCAGCGTATCTTGGCGTATTCCTGCTCGCTCACCTGCTCCATCCAGTTCACGACCTTGCCATCCAGTGCCTCAGCAATGGCGACATGAGTCATGCCGGTGGTCGCCGTCGCGCCGTGCCAATGCTTGACGCCGGGCGGAATCCACACGCTGTCACCGGCCTTGATCACCTGGATCGCCTTGCCTGACTCCTGCACCAGCCCCGTACCCGCTGTGACAATCAATGTCTGTCCCAAGGGGTGCGTATGCCAGGCAGAACGGGCACCCGGCTCGAACGTCACCGTCGCTCCGCTGACCCTGGCAGGCTCAGTCCCTTTGAACGGCGCATCGACCCGCACCGTTCCGGTGAAAAAGTCCGCCGAGCCCTTGACCGAGGGTTGTGATCTGTTAGGTGTGACAGTCACCGGCATCGTCTCCGCGTAGGACTCGAACGCAAATAACGAGAGCGATAAAGCGGCAGTGGCAAGTGTTCTCATGATGGACCTCACTGGCATTCGTTCAGCTCTGAAACATGGATGCGAGACGCCGCAACTCAGCCTTGAGTGCCGCGACTTGCAAAGACTTCTTTCAACACCGGCACAGCCGACATTGCCTTTGGCCAACCGGTGTAGAACGCGAGATGCGTAACCACTTCAGCCGCCTGCTCGCGGGTCAGACCGTTGTCCATGGCGCGGTTAAGGTGGAAAGGCAGTTGTGCTGCCTGACCTTGGGTGATCAGCGCAGCGACGGTCACCAGACTGCGATCCCGTGCCGTCAGGCTGGTTTGCCGCCAAACGTCCGCAAACAGCACATCGTCGGTAAAACGTCCCAGCTCCGGGGCAACATCCGCCGTCGCCGCAGCGACAGCCGCTTTACGCTTGGCTTCGCTGGCCGGGTCAAGCGTCAACGGCTCTGTGGGCGGTGGCACGATCTGCTCAGCAGGAATACCCCGCTCGTCAAAGACCTTTTTCGCCACGCCCACCGCCGACATCGCGTTCGGCCAGCCGGAATAGAACGCAAGATGCGTGATCAGCGCGCTGATTTCACTGGGCTTGAGACCGTTATCGAGACCCAGCTTCACGTGGGCGGTCATCTGTGCGGTCTGCCCGCCAGCCACCAGCGCAGAGAGTGTGATCAGGCTGCGATCACGAGGCGACAGCTCCTTGCGCTTCCAGACTTCGCCGAACAGCAATTCAGTGGTGTAGTGGTAAAGCTGAGGCGTGACGTCCAGAACATCAGGCGACGGCTTCGGATCAGGCCTGGCCCTGGATTCACTGCCGTCGGATGCGGCAGCAAAAAAGAGCGTGGCGAACGCGGTTGCTAATAGCTTCATGCATGGGCCTTTCAGATAGATGAATGTGCTTGGGCTCGGGCCCGGCGGGCAAACGATCCTCGGACGTTAAAGCACTGAAAGGATCAGGACTACGGGGCTATATCCGCATGCAACCATGAGTGGAATTCAGCAATAAGTGTGGGGGCTGGGAACGCGATGCATCAACCACCAGAGAAAACGCCAGCGAGGCAGGACGCCGGTTCGGGTAATAAAGTTGATAACCGCACATGGCGGACACGCCTCGTCGAACCCAGCAATCAATCGACCGTCCTCAGTGAACGGCGCTGCCCGGTCTTCCTGCAAATAAGCAAGCCGCGGCCAAAGCAAGAAATTAAATAACCAAGGAACATAATAAAAATAACAACAAATCAACAAAACACATATTAGCTTAGAACCAAAAAGCCTTTTACAGCAGCCAACCATAAGAATACGGTCTTAGATAATCAGCCTGACCGTATGATCTGTCAGCCTTCCGTGCGCCTACTTTCCCGCTGTGTAAAGGATTCATCCATGCCCCTGAGACATTCCTCGGCAACACCCAATCACGCCACAGGCGCAGCGATACACAGCCTCATGGGTCAAGGGTCGAGGATTGCGCAATGAGTAAACGCTTCCCCTTGCTTCGCCTGCTGGCCGCCTGTGCAACCGCCGCCACCCTGCTGGGCTGCTCACCGTCCGCTCAGGATGTGGATGCCAACAAGACTCTGAAGATCGCTTTTTTCCGCGATAACACCACGTTGGTCAGCCTCGACCCCTTTCAGGTTTACTGGCTGGAGCACCGCGTGGTGCTGCGCAACGTTGCCGAGTCGTTGACCGATCAGGACCCGCAGAACGGCAAGATCATTCCCTGGCTGGCTGAAAGCTGGGAAGTCAGCGATAACGCTCTGGAATACACCTTCCATCTGCGCAAAGACGTGACCTTCAGCAACGACACGCGCTTCGATGCCCAGGCAGTAAAAACCGCTTACGACTCCAATAAGGCCTTCGCCGCCCAACTGCCCACCACATTCGGCGCGACCTATCTGAAAGGCTACGACCACGCAGAAGTCGTCGATGACTTCACCGTTAAGCTGGTGCTGTCCACACCTAACGCGGGCTTCCTGCAAGCCACCTCCACCACCAACCTTTCGATTCTCGCGCCGGAATCCTACAAGCGCAGCGTGAAGGAGCGTTCATTGGGCGCGATTATTGGAACCGGGCCATTCGTGCTGGAGCGCTACACCCCGGAAAGCGGCCTGAAGCTAGTGAAACGCATAGGCTATGCCTGGCCATCCGCCAACGCGAAGAACAAGGGCGAAGCACACCTCAATACCGTTGAAGTCAGCTATGTACCGGAAGAGAGTGTGCGCAACGGCCAGTTCGTACAGGGCCAGGTGGACATTCTCTGGCCCCGCGCGCCTTTTTCCGAAGTCGACCTGAACCTGTTCAAGTCCAAAGGCGCAACCATCCAGAGTCGTTCGCTGCCAGGCCCGGCGCTGAATTTCTACCCCAACACCCGTGGCACGCGCATCCTCGCGGATCGCAATGTGCGCCTGGCGCTGCAAAAAGGTATCGACCGCAAGACCTACGCCGCCACCGTGTACAACCCGCAATTTCCGGTGGTGACCAGCATCTACGACGTGACCACGCCGTATTACAAGAACAAGTCCGATCAACTGACCTACGACCCGCAAGGTGCGGAGAAGCTGCTGGATGAAGCAGGCTGGCAAAAAGGTCCGGATGGCTATCGCAGCAAGGACGGCAAACGCCTCAAGCTGGTCTATAACCTGTCCCCCGCTGAAGGTGCGGGGGATGTGCTGATCCAGGACCAACTGCGCAAGATCGGCATCGAGCTCAAGCTCAACGTGCTGACCACCGCTGAATGGGCGGCCGCCAACGCCTCGGGCAACTATGACCTGACCTCCACCTACATGACCCGTGCCGACCCGATCATTCTGCAAACCATTATCGATCCACGCTCCGCCAACAGCTCGACCCTCGCCACCAACCTGTATGCACCGGAAACCCTGCCCAACGCACTGGAACTGTTTGATGCGGGCCTGACTGCCACACAGGCCGAACAACGCGCCAAGGCTTACGGCGATCTGCAGGATCTGCTGATCGAAGAAGGCTCGGCATTCCCGATCTACGAGCGCGTCTGGCAGGCCGCGACCGCCAAGAAAGTCCATAATTTCTACTGGACTGCCGAAGGCTTCGCGCTGCTCAACGACATCGAGATTGCAGCGCCATGAGCCGCTATGTGATCGGCCGGATTGGCCAGGCGCTGCTGGTGTTGTGGGGCGCGTACAGCGTGACGTACTTCATCCTGTATTTACTGCCGGGTGACACGCTGTCGATCATGCTCAGTGCCTCGGGTGTCGAAATCGATGCGCTGTCGCCTGAAGAAATCGCCAAGGCACAAGCCTATTACGGTCTGGATGGCGGGATTTTCCAGCAGTACTTCCACCTGTTGTGGGGCGCGGTGCAGGGTGATTTTGGCAGCTCGCTGACCCTCAACCGTCCGGTGGCTGAATTGCTCGTCGAGCGCTTGCCGCAGACATTGGCGCTGGCTGGCCTGGCCATCGTGTTTTCACTGATTGGCGGCATCGGTCTGGCGTACCTCACCGCCTATGTGCGCTGGCAACCGCTGAAGGTCGCCTTGGCCCGACTGCCGTCACTGGGCTTTTCAGTGCCGGTGTTCTGGATGGGCCTGCTGCTGATTCAGTTGTTCGCCTTCACCCTGGGCTGGTTTCCGGCCACCGGCAATCAGGGCTTCTCCAGCCTGATCCTGCCCGCCGTCACCCTGGCTATTCCCAGTGCAGCGGTCTACGCCCAAGTGCTGCAGCGCGGATTTCAGGGTGTCTGGAAAGAACCCTACATCATCACCGCCTATGCCAAAGGCCTGAGCCGCGCTCAGGTCCAGGCCCGGCACGCATTCAAGAACGCCGCTCTGCCGTTGCTGACCCTGATCGGGCTGCAAGTGGGTAACACGGTGTCCGGAGCCGTGCTGGTGGAAACCATTTTTGCCCGCTCCGGCGTCGGTCGGCTTGCGCAAGAAGCCGTGCTGCGCCAGGACATCCCCGTGGTACTGGCAATCGTTGCGATTTCGGCGGCGGCCTTTGTGTTGATCAACCTGATCGTCGATCTGCTCTACCCCGCCCTCGACCCGCGTATCGCCCACACACCAAAGGTCTCCTGACGCCATGACTATTTTTGATAATCGCCTTGAACGTCTGGCCCGCAACTTCACCAAGACGGCTGCGGCACCGCCTGCACTGTGGCGCCGCCGCAGTCGTTTCAGCCGGGCACTGGAGGCCACTCAACCGCTGTTGCGCCGACCGGGTTTCGTGCTGGCGGTGGCAATCATCGCCTTTGCGTTGTTGTCCGCCTTGGCCCCCAACCTGCTCACCCACTTTGCGCCTTACGCCACCTCTCCCATCGACAAACTTACACCGCCCAATGGTGTGCACTGGTTCGGCACCGATGAACTGGGCCGAGACCTGTACACTCGCGTGGTCTATGGATCCAGCCTCTCGGTACAGGCAGCATTGCTCGCGGTCGGCATCGCGCTGGCGGGGGGCTTGAGCCTGGGCATCGTCTCCGGTTTCGCTGGCGGACGTATCGACGCCGTGATCATGCGCTTCATCGATGTACTGTTGGCCCTGCCCGGTCTGCTGCTCGCACTGGCTATCGTTACCGCGATCGGCTTCGGCACCATTCCGGTAGCCATCGCGGTAGGCGTCGGGATCATTCCCGGCTTCGCCCGAACCACCCGCGCCGAAGTGCTGCGGATCAAAACCCTGCCCTATGTCGAGGCTGCACGCCTGGGCGGTGCCAGCTGGACCCGGACGCTGTTGCGGCACATTCTGCCCAACGCCTGGGGCCCGGTTGCGGTGCTGGCCACGCTGGATTTCGGCGCGGCCATTCTCGCCACCGCGGGCCTGAGCTTTCTCGGTTTCGGCGCCGAGCCTCCGGCTGCCGAATGGGGCACGCTGATCGCCAACGGTCGTCACTTCCTGATGACAGCGCCGTGGGTATCGTTGCTGCCGGGGCTGTTCGTAGTCGCTGTGGTGTTCAGCTTCAACCACATCGCCCGCACCCTTGAGGAGACTCAACGATGAGCATCACCGATGCATTGATTGACGTGCGCCAACTGGCTGTTGCCTACCGTTTTGGCGGGCAGGTCAATCAGGCTGTACGCGGCGTGTCCTTTCAGGTTGCCAAGGGTGAAACCTTGGCCATCGTCGGTGAGTCCGGCTCCGGCAAGTCCACCATGGCGAACGCTATTCTTGGTCTGCTGCCAGACAACGCCGTAGTAACCGGCGGCGAACTGTGGGTCGACGGCACGGACCTGACACACGCATCCGAACGTCAGAAACGCCAGCTTCGTGGCAGCACTATTGGCTTGGTGCCTCAGGACCCGATGGTCGGTTTGAACCCGACCCTGCGCATCGGCAAGCAAATCGGCGAAGCGTTGATTCAGGCTCATGGTCGTCGTTATCCGGCAGTGGACGCCGATGTGCTGGAGTTGCTGCAACAGGTTGGTCTGGACAAGCCGCTGCTGCGCGCCCGACAGTACCCTCACGAACTGTCTGGCGGCATGCGTCAACGGGTGCTGATTGCAATTGCATTGGCGGGCAATCCACGGCTGATCATCGCCGACGAGCCCACCAGCGCGCTGGACGTGACCGTACAACGCAAGATTCTTGACCACCTGCAAAGACTGGTGGCCGAGCGCGGTATTTCGCTGCTGATCATCACCCACGACCTGGGCGTGGCCGCTGACCGCGCGGACCGGGTACTGGTGATGAAAGGCGGCGAACTGGTCGAGCAAGGTCCGCCGCAACAGATCCTGATCAACCCCAGCCACTCCTATACCCAGGCACTGATCGCCGCCGCGCCCGCTTTCGGCCAGCGCAAGACGCCCGTTGCACCTCGCACTCTGGCGAAGGGGGCGGCACCTATTCTGACGCTGGAGAATGTCGGCAAGTCGTTTCGGTTACCCTATGTGAAAGGCGAAAACGCTGAATTCCAGGCCCTTGAAGACGTCAATTTCAAAGTCTATCCGGGACAGACACTGGCTATTGTGGGCGAGTCCG
This sequence comes from Pseudomonas folii, assembly GCF_014357575.1. Taxonomy (GTDB): domain Bacteria; phylum Pseudomonadota; class Gammaproteobacteria; order Pseudomonadales; family Pseudomonadaceae; genus Aquipseudomonas; species Aquipseudomonas folii. Next base: position 16,062 of record NZ_JACONW010000107.1, read on the forward strand.
GCTCGGGTAAAAGCACCGCGTTGCGCATTGCATTAGGTCTGGAAAAGCCGTGTCAGGGGCGCGTGTTGTTCGAGGACCAAGACATCACCCATCTCGGCTGGCGTGACTTCCGCCCGTTACGTAGACGTATGCAACTGGTCCAGCAAAACCCCTTCGCCGCCCTCGATCCGCGTTTCACCTTGTTCGAGAGCATCATCGAGCCGCTGGTGTCGTTCGGGCTGCTCAAGGGCCGGGACCTGGAGCAGGCAGCGCGCAAACTGATCGAGCGGGTGCATCTGCCGGTGGCGTATCTGGATCGTTTGCCACGAGAGCTTTCCGGGGGCCAGCGGCAGCGTGTCGCCATCGCCCGGGCACTGGCGTTGCAGCCGGACTTGCTGCTGCTCGATGAGCCGGTCTCCGCCCTCGACGTGTCTGTACAGGCGCAAATTCTTGATCTGCTGGTGGAATTGCAAGGCGAATTGGGCATTGCCTACGTGCTGGTGTCTCACGACCTCGCGGTGGTCGCCAGCGTGGCTCATCAGGTGTTGGTATTGCGCCAGGGCAAGACCGTTGAACAAGGCGCTGCCAGCGACATCTTCGACCAGCCGGAAGCGGCGTATACCCGCGAGCTGATTGATGCGATACCGGGGCGACGGCTAGAGCTGGCAGCGCAGTATTGAGTTGAAATCCATTCGGCAGCGCTCATCAAACAAAATATAACCACATGATTTGGAATGCTCTTCTGTAGGAGTGAGCTTGCTCGCGATAGCATCAGCACAGGCAATATATTCATCGACTGATAGACCGAATCGCGAGCAAGCTCACTCCTACAGGTACTGTGTTTACAGCTCGATGTTGGTACCCATCCCACGAGGACAATCATGACCCACACTATTCTGGCTTTGACCCTCGCCTCGCTTCTCGCACCGGCCCTCAGCCAGGCTACGAAAACGGATATCACTGACGCGCTGGACGCTGAAGATCACGTTGCGGTTTTTGACGCCGGTGGGTGAGTAGTGTTTTTTTGATTTGGAATGTAGCTGTTCTATGGGAGTGCCGACGTTGGCCTGCAAACACAGTTCCCGTGGGAATTCATTCGCGAAGGGGCCGGTGCATCCGCAACCTGTGTCTCGCCTGAAATACCACTTTCCCGAATGAATTCGGTCCCACCCGCCCATCACTCGCCTGAGGTCATGGCCAATCGGTAGACGGCCGAGACTAAGCGCGCCAGCACACCCGATCAAATCTGGGTAACGATTTGTAAAACATCACCGACCATCTCACCGACGGGCGCGCTTCTCAAGGGGTTTGGATGTGTTTCTATCCATGACACCCCTGTTACACATTCCCGAATGAAAGGAGTCGTCGAATGCCCGCCCACTCGTTAAGCCGCCGTCACTTCATTCAAGCAAGCTCAGCGCTGGCCGCAATGGCTGCCTTGTCTCCCCTGCTTCCGGCATTTGCGTCGACATCGCTGTTGAACCGCAAGATTCCCTCATCAGGTGAAGACTTGCCGGTGATTGGCCTGGGCACCGCCCGCACCTTCAACTTTGCATTGACTTCAGAAGAGATGACTCCGGCGCTGGAAGTCCTCAAGACGCTACTGAATGGCGGCGCAAAGTTGATCGACACCGCGCCGAGTTATGGCGACTCACAGGCCGTCACAGGTGAATTGCTGACCCGCGCCAAAGCCCATGGCCAGGCCTTTATCGCCACCAAGGTTTCGTCAACAGGGCGAGAAGCGGGTTTGCAGCAAATAGAGCAAGCGTTCAAACAACTGCAGACCGAGCGTATCGACCTGATTCAGGTGCACAACCTGCAAGACACCACCACACAGCTGCAGACCTTGCGCGAACTCAAGCAACAGGGCCGTATTCGCTACATTGGCGTGACGCATTACGTCGAGTCGGCTCACGATGAACTGCTGGCGGTGCTACAGAAAGAGAAAGTCGATTTCGTTCAGGTCAACTACTCCATTGGCGCCCGCAATGCTGAAAAGCGTCTATTGCCGTGGTGCGCCGATAATGGCGTCGCAGTGCTGGCCAACCGCACCTTTGAGGCCGGAAGACTGTTTGCCAAGGTCAAAGGCAAGCCATTGCCGGATTGGGCATCTGCCGAACTGGACGCCAGTTCATGGGCACAACTGATGCTCAAATTTGTGCTCGCCAACCCAGCCCTAACTGCAGTGATTCCGGCGACCAGCAACCCGCGTTATGCTGCCGACAACCTGCTGGCAGGCCAGGGTCGGTTGCCAGACGCCAGGTTGCGTGAGCGGATCGCCGAACAGTTCGCCTGATCACCCAAGCCGGGAGCGTATCCGTGTCCTTTGTTAACCACCCACTGATCCGCCGAGCTGCCCGTGTCATCAACGCCGAGCCGGAAGAATTGCGACCGGCACTGGCTGGCTTTGCCCTCTTCTTCTGCCTGTTCTGTGGCTATTTCATGCTGCGCCCGATTCGTGAAGCCATGGGCATTCAGGCGGGTGTCGAGAACCTGCAGTGGTTATTCACGGCGACATTCGTGGCCATGCTGATCGCAGTTCCGTTGTTCGGCTGGCTCAACTCTGTGGTACCACGGGTACAGTTCGTCGACTGGGTATACGGATTCTTTGCCATCAACCTGCTGTTTTTTGCCCTGACTTTTGCCCTTCATGACGACAGCGTCTGGCTGGCGCGAGCGTTCTACGTGTGGATCTCGGTCTACAACCTGTACGTGGTGTCAGTGGCCTGGAGCCTGATGGCCGACGCGTTCGATGGCGCGCAGGCACGGCGGTTGTTTGCGTTTATCGCGGCGGGCGCCAGTGTGGGCGGCTTGCTGGGGCCACTGATCAGTGCGTTCTCTATTGACGTGCTCGGCCAAGGCGGACTGGCGCTGTTCAGTGCGTTATTGCTGCTGCTGGCATTGGCACTCAAACGCTACCTCATGGCGTGGCGCGAATCTGGCGGCGCAGGACGGCCAGGTGCGCCACCCGCTGAAAACCCGCGTCGGCCAGTGGCGGGCAACCCGTTCAGCGGCATGCTGCGAGTGCTGCGTTCGCCATATCTACTGGGCGTGTGCCTGTTTGTCGTGTTGCTCGCCACTGCCAGCACCTTTCTGTATTTCGAGCAGGCACGACTGGTTTCGGAGTTGTTTGCTACACGTGAGGAACAGATCCGCGTATTTGGCCTGATCGACTTTGCGGTGCAGGCCGGTGCTCTGGTCTCGCAATTGTTCATCACCGGACGCATCGCTCAACGCTTCGGTATCCGGGTGCTGCTGGCGGGCGTTCCGGCGCTGGTCTGCATCGGCTTCATCGGCCTGGCGCTGGCACCGACCTTCGCCATGTTGGCTGGGTTGATGATCGTGCGGCGTATTGGCGAGTACGCCTTTATACGTCCCGGCCGGGAAATGCTCTTCGCCCCGCTGGATGCGGAGACCAAGTACAAGGCCAAGAACTTCATCGACACTGTGGTCTATCGCGGTGGCGACGCCATCAGCGGCTGGGCCAAGAGCCTGCTGGACATGCTGGGTCAAGGCACTGCGCCGGTGGCCTTGGTGGGCGCAATCTGTGCGGCACTCTGGGCGGTTACGGGGTGGTATCTGGGGCGGCGCATGGATCGGGACGTGATCGAAGAGCGTGTGAAACACACTGATCATCTGGATTGAAATGCGATTCCTGTAGGAGCTGCCGAAGGCTGCGAAGCATTTATCCTGATACACCGCTATCGCAGCCTTCGGCAGCTCCTACACAGACTGTGTGAAAACTACTGCAGGCTGGGCACCTTCGGTGCTACGCGCACAATACTGCGTTAAAAACAGGCGAAAAATGCTCATTCGCTACGTAAGGATCACTGAACTCGATCTGCTCAGCGCGCACGGGCTCGATGGCCAGAAATGCGACGGTCCATGCAGCCTGTTCCAGTGCGGCGAACACCTTGCCTGCCGCATCGAACGTAACCATCTCCAGACGCACGCCCAATTCCTCGGCCAGTGCTTTCGCGAGCTGCACAGAAACGCCTTGGGGCTGCCATCGGCCGCCTGCTGCGCGAGCACCGGATTGCCAAAATTGATGGCAGCACGCAGAACACCGTCAGGCGCCAGGTCAGCCAGTACCGCCGGGGATATTTCGTTCATGTTTTCTCCTGATTTTTAGGTGTTTATGTGGTCTTCCGGCGCGGCACGGTGG
>NZ_JACONW010000108.1 GCF_014357575.1 Pseudomonas folii
CCACGTCGATATCAATCGCCCGGTGTCCTTCAGGTTGTGTGGCAAAACGGAGACCGACGTGGGACCGGCTTCAGCCGGGAAGAGGCCGGTTTGAGCGCCATCAATTTTGCGGTGTGACGCCTGGCGCTTTCCCGGCTAAAGCCGGTCCCGCGTCGATATCAATCGCCAGACGCCCTACACCAGTCCTGTGGCAATAACGAAGTCAATTCCCCGCCAGACTCGGCGGCATGCACACCCCGGTGCCGCCAATCCCGCAATAACCCTGCGGATTCTTGGCCAGGTATTGCTGGTGATACGCCTCGGCGAAGAACACCGTCGGCGCTTCTTCGATTTCGGTGGTGATTTCACCGAGCCCGGCTTTGCTCAGCTCAGCCTGATACACCGCTTCGCTGGCCTTGGCAGCCGCAAGCTGTTCGGGTGTGGTGCAGTAGATCACCGAGCGGTATTGCGTACCGATGTCGTTGCCCTGGCGCATGCCCTGGGTCGGATTGTGCAGTTCCCAGAACAGGGTCAGCAGTTCGTTGTAGCTGACTTTTTCTGGCTCATAGACCACCAGCACAACTTCAGAATGCCCGGTCAGGCCGGAGCAGACTTCTTCGTAGGTCGGGTTGGGCGTAAAGCCACCGGCATAACCGACGACGGTGCTGACCACGCCTTCTTTCTGCCAGAAGCGGCGTTCAGCACCCCAGAAGCAACCCAGGCCGAAAATGGCGAATTCTACGTTGCTGGTGAACGGGCCCAGCAGCGGGTTGCCGTTGACGAAGTGGGTTTCCGGCAGGGTCATGGGGGTTTCGCGACCCGGCAGGGCCTGTTCAGCAGTCGGGAGTGCGTTTTTGTTCACGAGAATTTCCGAGCGTAGAGCCATGAACCTTTTCCTCATGGTGGGATGCGGGCGGGCCGCGAAGGTAATCAGGGCGCGACTCCCGGTAGGAGCGAACTTGTTCGCGAGGCGATGTCAGTTTCGCCGCCTCGCCAACAAGTTGCCTCCTACCGAGGGCGGCGTGATGTCAGTTAGCAGCAAGTGTGCCCGAAAAAAGCAGGCTGGGGAAAGTCTCTCAGGCCAACGGTCCGCGTGGGTAGCGGCGCAGCTTGTCGATCAGGTCCTGACCGGGGATCGGTTTGTCGAATAGATAGCCTTGGCCCACGTCGCAGCGATGGCGGCGCAGGAAGGTCAGCTGGGCGGCGGTTTCGATGCCTTCGGCGACCACTTTGAGCTTGAGGTTGTGGGCCATGGCGATGACTGCCGAGGTGATTTCCATATCGTCCTCATCATCCGGAATGTCACGGATGAAGCTGCGGTCGATCTTGATCACATCGATGGGGAATTTCTTCAGGTAGCTGAACGATGAATAGCCGGTACCGAAGTCGTCCATGGCCAGCGACAACCCCATTTTTTTCAGAGCGTCCAGTTGCTGGCGGGTGTCTTCAGTGGCCTCAAGCAGCAGGCCTTCCGTCAGTTCCAGCTCCAGCAGCGAAGCATCGAGCTGTTCCTCTTTGAGGATCGTGGCGATTGCACTTACCAGCTCCGGGTCGGAGAACTGCTTGGGCGATACGTTGATCGCCACTTGCAGATTGCCGAAACCGGCTGCGGTCAGCTGCTTGCTCATACGGCAGGACTGACGGGCCACCCATTTGCCGATGGGGATGATCAGGCCAGTCTCTTCAGCGACGCTGATGAACTGGTCAGGGCGAATCATGCCCTTCTCCGGGTGGTTCCAGCGCAACAGCGCTTCCATACCGATCAGGCGGCCGCTGAGCAGGCACAGCTTGGGCTGGTAGAAGACCTCCAGCTCATTTTGCGTCAGGGCGCGGCGCAGGTTGTTTTCAACGAACAGTTTGTAGCTGGCCTCGGCATTCAAGGCCTCGGTGAAGAGCTGAACCTGATGCTTGCCGTTGGCTTTAGCCTTGTGCAGCGCAAGCCCGGCGTTTTTCATCAGCGTCTGTGGATCACGACCATGCAACGGCGCGCAGGCCAGGCCTACGGAGCCGGTGACGCTGATCAACTGGTTGTCGACGAAGATCGGCTTGTCCAGTGTTGCCAGCACTTGCGTGGCGATGTTTTGCCCCGCATCAGGCCCGGTCTGATCCAGCAGCACGGCGAATTCGTTACTGGCAAAACGCGCCAACACATCGCTGGGGTTCAAGGTGTTGCGCAGACGGCGGGCCAGGCTGATCAGCAGCTTGTCGCCAGTCTGGTGGCCCAGGCTGTCGTTGATGCGTTTGAAGTTGTCGATGTCCACCAGCAACAGGCTCATGGGCGTGTCGCTATCACGGGTAAAACGCTCGTCCAGGGTACGGATGAACGCAGGCCGGTTGCCCAGGTTGGTCAGGTTGTCGGTGTAGGCCAAGCGCTCGATGCGCTGCTGAGCCAGTTTGCTTTGGGTGATGTCTTCGTAGATGCCGATGTAATGGGTCAACTCGCGGTTGTCGCCATATACCTTGGAAATCGACAGCTGCCCCCAGTAGGGTTCGAGGTTTTTACGACGGCTCTTGAATTCACCCTGCCAGCTGTTGCTGCTGGCAAGGCTTGAGTTGGTATCCTTGAGCACTTCGCTGAGGTTTTCCAGTGCGGGCAGCTCGGACAGTTGGTACCCGTGGACTTCATCGGCGGTGTACTGAGTGATGGCAGTGAAGCTTGGGTTGACGTACTCGACCACGCCGTCGCAATTGACCAGCAGGAAAGCATTGGCGCTTTGCTCAACTGCGCGTTGGAATAAATGCAGGGCGCTGGTGGCGGTGCGTCGGGTGTGGTTGTTGATGGCCTGGGCGAATTGATCCGCCAGCTCACCGGCAAAGGCAATCTCATCGGACTGCCAGGCGCGCGGTTCCCCGGTTTGTTCCAGGCAAAGCACCCCCATCACCTGGCCGTCGATGCGGATACTGGCGTCGAGAATGGCGCTGATGTCACGCGGCTTGAAGCTGGCGGCCATCTCTTTGGTGCGCGGGTCTTGCTGGACATCGTGCGCATCAATAGCGCGGCTGTTATGCAGCGCTTCGAGGTAGCTTGGAAACGGACTCGCGTCGATGGGGGCCGGCAGGTGGCTTTGCTTGTCGTCGCGGCGATAGGCGGAAATAGGTTCAAGCATGTGGCCACTGAGGTACCACATGCTGGCGCAGGAGATGTTGTAGATCTCGCAGGCACTTTTAGTGATCAGCTCGGCCGCTTCCTGCAGCGCATTGTTGGTGCTGTAGCGCTGGCGGGCGAGGTGCAGGATCAGATTTTGCTGGGCGCGGACACGCTCCAGGTGTTCGAACTGTTCGCGCTGGGCTTGTTGATTGAGCTCCAGGGCGATTTGCAGGCGAGAGTTCTGGGTTTCCAGATCAGGATTGGCGTACAGGTCGGCGTCGATCTGCAGGCCATCGACCACCATCAGGTAACCGCGCAACAGGTGCCGGTTGTGCTGCTTATAGCCTTCGCCGATTTCGACCACACTGAGCGGGCCGCGGGCTGTGTGCAAGGTGTAGCGCACGGTGTAATACGGGGTTTCAGCCAATTGCAACTGAATGGAATCGTGTACTTGATAGCGGGCTTCAGGTTCCATCAGGCTCGCGTAGGGCGAGCCCAATAAGGCGCAGAGTTCCACGGCAGCCAGGCCGAACTGTTTTTCACAGTTTGGATCGAGGTAGAGCAGCGCCCAATTGGCTTCATTCAGCCGCTCGAAACGCAGCATGCCGAGGCGCGAAGGCACCGGCAATTGCGTCACTACCTCGGCCGCCGTTCTACCGGCAGCATCAGGTTGGCTCTTCATGAAGAAACTCGCTTCCGGAATACTGAACGCGTGCGGGCGGGGCCCTTTCTGATTTCGCGTGTGGCAAGGTTGCATCATGCAGCACTGGCTGACAAGGGAGCGCGGTGGCTTAGTGCTATAAATGTTTGGCCAGAATAGACCGGTTGTATGCAGTTTATGAATTAAGCGCTCTAGATCAAGGCTTTGCTGGCGGCGAGCCGAGATCCCGGATTAGCGGCATTTCGCCGCACTTTGCGAAACAGCACACAAAAAAAGCCCCGGCGCTGAGGTCAGCTGAAAAATAGCAGTACGGGTAGGAGCGAACTTGTTCGCAAGACAGACGACCAGGTGTGTCAGGTAAACGCCTCGCGAACAAGTTCGCTCCTACCGGGTTTCTTCCTGATGATAGGGGTAGCGTCTTGTTGAATCGTGGGCAAAAAAGGTAGGAGCGAACTTGTTCGCGAGACAGACGACCGGGTGTGTCAGGTACACGCCTCGCGAACAAGTTCGCTCCTACCGGGTTTCTTCCTGATGATTGGGGTAGCGTCTTGTTGAATCGTGGGCAAAAAAGGTAGGAGCGAACTTGTTCGCGAGACAGACGACCGGGTGTGTCAGGTACACGGCTCGCGAACAAGTTCGCTCCTACCGGGTTTCTTCCTGATGATTGGAGTAGCGTCTTGTCGAATCGTGAGCAAAAAGGTAGGAGCGAACTTGTTCGCGAGACAGGCGACCGGGTGTGTCAGGTACACGGCTCGCGAACAAGTTCCCTCCTACCGGGTTATGGGTTCCGTCCTGATGATTGGCATAGCGTCTTGTCGAATCGTGGGCAAAAAAGGTAGGAGCGAACTTGTTCGCGAGACAGGCGACCGGGTGTGTCAGGTACACGCCTCGCGAACAAGTTCGCTCCTACCGGGTATGGGTTCTGTGCAGGTGATTGAATCGTGGGCAAAAAAAGCCCCGCCATGTGGGCGGGGTTGAGGTCGAGCGGTTTGGCTCGGTAAATCTGCAGCGGTAGCAGGGGGAATCGGTAGGAGCGAACTTGTTCGCGAGACAGACGACCGGGTGTATCAGGTACATGTCTCGCGAACAAGTTCGCTCCTACCGAAGGTGGCGCCCCCAGGTGTTACAGCAAGATCGTACGAATATCAGCCAGCAAATCGCTCAGGCGCTTGGTGAAGCGCGCGGCAGCTGCGCCGTTGATTACGCGGTGATCGTAGGACAGCGACAGTGGCAGCATCAGTTTTGGCTGGAAGGCTTTGCCATCCCAGACGGGCTGCATGGTTGCCTTGGAAACACCCAGGATCGCCACTTCAGGCGCATTGACGATCGGCGTGAAGCCGGTGCCGCCGATGTGACCGAGGCTGGAAATGGTGAAGCAGGCGCCCTGCATCTCGTTGGCCGAGAGCTTCTTGGTGCGGGCTTTTTCAGCCAGTACCGCAGCTTCAGCAGCGAGTTGCAGCAGGCTTTTCTTGTCGACATCCTTGATGACCGGTACCAGCAGGCCTTCAGGGGTATCTACCGCGAAGCCGATGTTCACGTACTTCTTGCGGATCACCGCTTTGCCGCTTGGTGCCAGCGAAGCGTTGAAGTCTGGCAGTTCCTTGAGCAGGAAGGCGCAGGACTTGAGCAGCAGAGGAAGGATGGTCAGTTTGACGCCCGCTTTCTCGGCAACCGCTTTCTGCGCAACGCGGAAAGCTTCCAGGTCGGTGATGTCGGCCTGGTCGAATTGCGTCACGTGCGGAATGTTCAGCCAGCTACGATGCAGGCCGGTCGCGCCCAGTTGCATCAGGCGGGTCATCGGCACTTCTTCGATTTCGCCGAAACGGCTGAAGTCGACTTCAGGGATTGGCTGGATGCCCGCGCCGCCGCTTGCGCCGCCCGCTGGAGCTTCCTTGGCCTTTTGCATCATGGCCTTGACGTAAACCTGCACGTCTTCTTTCAGCACGCGGCCGTGTGGACCGGTGGCGCTGACTGCGCTCAGCTCAACACCGAACTCACGAGCCAGTTGGCGAACTGCCGGGCCTGCGTGAACTTTGGCGCCGTCTTTGGCAGGTGCGGCGGTTTGGGCCGGGGCAGCGGCTGGAGCTTCTGCTTTTGGCGCAGGCGCGGCGGCCGGTGCAGCTTCAGCTTTGGCCGGTGCGGCAGCAGCAGGAGCGGCAGCTTGAGCAGGGGCAGCAGCAGGCGCAGCGCCAGCCACTTTCAATTTCAGGATCAGGTCGCCGGTGCCGACTTCGTCTTCCAGCTTGACGAGGATGGCTTCGACAACGCCTGCAGCTGGAGACGGGATCTCCATGCTGGCCTTGTCGGACTCCAGCGTGATCAGCGATTGATCAGCGGTGATGGTGTCGCCCACTTTGACCATCAGTTCGATGATCTTGGCTTTGCCCGACGAACCGATGTCCGGTACGTGGATGTCTTGCACGGTTTCAGCAGCGGCAGCAGCTGGCTCGGCAGCAGGCGCTGGTGCAGCTTCAGCTGGCTTTTCGGCCGGTGCCGGAGCGGCAGCAGCAGGGGCCGCGGCTTCGGCGGGCGCAGCGGCCGCGTCGCCTTCAACTTCCAGCTCGAACAGCTCGTCGCCTTCTTTCAGGCGGTCGCCCAGCTTCACTTTCATGGTCTTGATGACGCCAGCCTTGGGGGCAGGAATTTCCATGCTCGCCTTGTCCGACTCCAGCGTCAGAACGCTCTGGTCAGCTTCGATGCGATCACCGACCTTGACCATCAATTCAATAACTTCACCTTCACCGTTGCCGATGTCGGGTACGCGAATTAGCTCACTCACAATGTCTCTCCTTCGGAGAACCTGTTCACTCTCGATTGCGCCGGGTCAGTCAGTTACGACAAAACAGCTTTCAATGCTCATTACCGTCATCAACAACAGTAAATTCCGCATCTTCAGCTGCCCTGTCGCTCCTCTTTCAGCGCGTTATACGATCTCGAAGCAGACTCTTAACAATCCAGTGGGTTGCGTTTCTCAGGATCGATGCCGAACTTGACGATGGCTTCAGCCACCACCTTAGGTTCGATATCGCCACGATCAGCCAAGGCTTCCAGAGCAGCCAGCACAACAAAGTGACGGTCGACTTCGAAGAAGTTACGCAGTTTCTTGCGGCTGTCGCTGCGGCCGAAACCGTCAGTGCCCAAGACTTTGTATTCCTTGGTCGGAACCCACTGACGGATCTGGTCAGCGAACAGTTTCATGTAGTCGGTCGATGCGATTACCGGACCCTTACGGCCAGCAAGGCACTCTTCAACGTAGCTGACAGCTGGCTTCTGACCAGGATGCAGACGGTTGCTGCGCTCTACGGCCAGGCCGTCGCGACGCAGCTCGTTGAAGCTGGTAACGCTCCAGACATCAGCACCGATGTTGAATTCGTCACGCAGGATTTTCGCCGCTTCGCGAACTTCACGCAGGATGGTGCCCGAGCCCAGCAACTGGACGTGGTGCGCCGCTTCCTTGGTGTCTTCTTCGAGCAGGTACATGCCCTTGACGATACCTTCCTCGACACCGACCGGCATGGCTGGCTGGGCGTAGGATTCGTTCATCACGGTCAGGTAGTAGAAAACGTCCAGCTGTTCTTCGAACATCCGGCGCATGCCGTCCTGGATGATCACTGCCAGCTCGTAACCGTAAGTCGGGTCGAAGGTGCGGCAGTTCGGGATGGTCGAGGCCAGGATGTGGCTGTGACCGTCTTCGTGCTGCAGACCTTCGCCGTTCAGGGTGGTACGGCCGGCGGTGCCGCCGATCAGGAAGCCACGGGTGCGGCTGTCGCCAGCGGCCCAGGCCAGGTCACCGATACGCTGGAAACCGAACATCGAGTAGAAGATGTAGAACGGGATCATCGGCTGGTTGTGGCTGGAGTACGAAGTACCGGCAGCGATGAAGGAGGACATGGCGCCTGCTTCGTTGATGCCTTCTTCGAGAATCTGGCCTTTCTTGTCTTCGCGATAGAACATCACTTGTTCTTTATCGACTGGCTCGTAGAGCTGGCCGACGGAAGAGTAGATGCCCAGTTGGCGGAACATGCCTTCCATACCGAAGGTACGGGCTTCGTCCGGGATGATCGGCACAATGCGTGGGCCAACTTCCTTGTCCTTGACCAGTTGCGAGAGGATCCGCACGAAGGCCATGGTGGTGGAAATTTCGCGGTCGCCCGAACCGTCCAGGATTGCCTTGAGGGTTTCCAGTGGTGGAGTCGGCAGGCTGAAGCTTTCAGCGCGACGCTGTGGAACGAAGCCGCCCAGCGCAGCACGACGCTCGCTCAGGTAACGGGCTTCGGCGCTGCCTTCTTCCGGTTTGAAGAATGGCAGGGCTTCCAGCTGGTCGTCTTTGACCGGGATGTCGAAGCGGTCACGGAAGTGACGCAGGCTGTCGACATCGACTTTCTTGGTGTTGTGCGCAGTGTTTTTCGCTTCGCCAGCACCGGTACCGTAACCTTTGATGGTCTTGGCCAGAACCACGGTCGGTTGACCCTTGTGGTTAACAGCCTGGTGGTACGCCGCGTACATTTTGTACGGGTCGTGACCGCCACGGTTGAGTTTCCAGATTTCGTCGTCGGACAGGTCAGCAACCATCGCCTTGAGTTCAGGCGTGTTGAAGAAGTGCTCGCGAACAAACGCGCCGTCTTTGGCTTTGTAGTTCTGGTACTCGCCGTCGATGACCTCGTCCATACGACGTTGCAGGATACCGTCGACGTCTTTGGCCAGCAGTGGGTCCCAGAAACGGCCCCAGACCACTTTGGTCACGTTCCACTGAGCACCGCGGAACACGCCTTCGAGTTCCTGGATGATCTTGCCGTTGCCACGTACCGGACCGTCGAGGCGCTGCAGGTTGCAGTTGACGACGAAGATCAGGTTGTCGAGTTTTTCACGACCGGCCAGCGCGATGGCGCCCAGGGATTCCGGCTCGTCGGTCTCGCCGTCGCCCAGGAAGCACCAGACTTTCTGCTTGCCTTCAGGAATGTAGCCGCGATGCTCCAGGTACTTCATGAAGCGCGCCTGGTAGATCGCCTGGATTGGACCCAGACCCATGGATACGGTCGGGAACTGCCAGAAATCTTTCATCAGCCACGGGTGTGGATAAGACGACAGGCCTTTGCCATCGACTTCCTGACGGAAGTTGTTCATTTGTTCTTCGGTGATCCGGCCTTCCATGAACGCACGGGCGTAAACGCCTGGCGATGCGTGACCCTGGAAGTAGATCAGGTCGCCGCCGTGTTCGTCGGTCGGGGCCTGGAAGAAGTAGTTGAAGCCAATGTCATACAGCGTGGCGCTGGATGCGAAGCTGGAGATGTGACCGCCCAGGTCTGGGTCATTCAGGTTGGTTTTGACAACCATGGCCAACGCGTTCCAGCGGATCAGCGAGCGAATGCGGCGTTCCATGAACAGGTCGCCAGGCATGCGTGCTTCGTGAGTAACCGGAATCGTGTTGCGATAAGGCGTGGTGATGGCGTACGGCAGCTGCGAACCACTACGGGTGGCCAGCTCGCCCATACGGGTCATCAGGTAGTGAGCACGGTCTTCGCCTTCTTTGTCGAGAACCGATTCCAGGGCGTCCAGCCATTCCTGGGTTTCGACGGGATCGAGGTCTTGCATGGCTTGCTCCAGGGCGGAAAGGCTTCCAGAATCGGTTGCCTGAGTGTTTGCGACTGGCCTTGTGGGCAGACGACATAAATTCTTGGATGACCGGCGGTTGTTCCGGCGGCGTGTAGTTTTACTACAAATCGTCGGCTATTTCAGCCTTTCGAACTGTAGGGGCAGTAGTAAAGCTACAGGGAAGCGTATAAAAGGTTCGTCATGTGTTGTGGGATAAAACGTTCCTGTTGGTTGAAAACAAACATAAGCGAATCAAATCAGATGCTGGCTGCTACAAAATTAACTATCCCAGCAATTTATGACTTTTGTTCGACAGTCCTGTGGGCAGTGCGATGGTTCTTTGCACGCTACACAGCGCTTCGCACGCCGATCTAGGATAGACCATGAGCCTACCTTCGCTGGCCGATATTCCGGCCATCCTGCTGCCTTTAGTCTCTCGTGCGCAACAGACGTTTCGCACATCCCTTGCTGCTTCGTCGGACGGTGCTTCGACCTCTTTCGACGCCTGGCCTGAATCTCGTCGTGCAGCTTTCGACCGGGTTTGCGCGGCCAGTGACTTCGTCACCGAGCAGGTCTGTCGTGACCCTCAACTCTTGCTGGACCTCGCTGAATCCGGCGAGCTGGAGCGCAGTTTTGCTGCCGGAGAGCTGCGCGGGCAGCTGGCGGCAGCGGTGGCCGAGGCCGTTAGCGAGGATGAACTGGGGCGTAATCTACGTCGCCAGCGTGCGCGGCAGCAAGTGCGGATTATCTGGCGCGACCTGACCCGTCAGGCCGATCTGGTGGAAACCTGTCGCGATCTGTCCAACATGGCTGATGGCTGTATCGACCTGGCTTATCAATGGTTGTATGAACGCCATTGCCAGCAGTTCGGCACGCCCACCGGTCGGCGCAGTGGCGAAGCGCAGCAGATGGTGATTCTCGGCATGGGCAAGCTGGGCGCAGTGGAACTGAACCTTTCGTCGGACATCGATCTGATCTTCGCTTATCCGGAAGGTGGGGAAACGGTGGGGGCTAAACGCCCGCTGGATAATCAGGAGTTTTTCATTCGCCTGGGTCAGCGCTTGATCAAAGCGCTGGACCCGATCACCGTTGACGGCTTCGTGTTCCGCGTTGACATGCGCCTGCGGCCTTACGGTTCATCGGGTGCGCTGGTGCTGAGCTTCAATGCGCTTGAGCAGTATTACCAGGATCAGGGGCGGGACTGGGAACGCTACGCGATGATCAAGGCCCGTGTCGTGGGCGGCGATCAGGTGGCGGGCGAGCAACTGCTGGAAATGCTTCGACCGTTCGTCTATCGCCGCTATCTGGATTTTTCGGCCATCGAAGCGCTGCGCACCATGAAGCAGCTGATTCAGCAGGAAGTGCGCCGCAAAGGCATGGCGGAGAACATCAAACTCGGTGCCGGTGGTATCCGCGAAGTCGAATTCATTGCACAGGCATTCCAGCTGATTCACGGTGGTCGGGACCTGAGTCTGCAACAGCGCCCTCTGCTTAAAGTGCTGCGCACTCTGGAAGGGCAGGGCTATTTGCCTGCTGCCGTCATCGACGAGCTGCGTCAGGGTTATGAATTCCTGCGTTATACCGAGCACGCCATCCAGGCCATTGCAGACCGTCAGACGCAAATGTTGCCTGAAGATGAAAAGGATCAGGCCCGAATCGCCTTCATGCTGGGTTTTGCCGACTGGAAGAGCTTTCACGAGCGGTTGATGCACTGGCGTGGGCGAGTGTCGTGGCACTTTCGTCAGGTTATTGCGGACCCGGACTCTGATCCGGACGACGAACAGCAGGAAGAAGCCGAGGTTGTGGTCGGCGTGGAATGGCTGCCGTTGTGGGAGGAATCTCAGGACGAAGACGCCGCCTGCCGCCAGTTGCTGTCTGGCGGGTTTGTCGATGCCGACAAGGCACTGAAGAACCTCAACGATTTGCGCAACAGCTCACAACTGCGTTCCATGCAGCGTCTTGGCCGTGAACGACTGGATGCGTTTATTCCGCGTCTACTGGCGCAGGCGGTCGAGCATGACAATCCGGATCTTGTGCTTGAGCGGGTGCTGCCATTGGTTGAAGCCGTCGCGCGACGTTCGGCCTATCTGGTGCTGCTCACCGAAAATCCTGACGCGCTGCGTCAACTGTTGACGCTGTGCGCCGCTAGCCCGTGGATTGCCGAGCAGATCGCCCGCTTCCCGCTGCTGCTCGATGAGTTGCTCAACGAAGGCCGACTGTTCAGCCCGCCACAGGCGCTGGAGCTGGCTGCAGAGTTGCGCGAGCGTTTGACCCGAATTCCCGAAGATGACCTTGAGCAACAGATGGAAGCCTTGCGTCACTTCAAACTGGCCCACCGACTGCGCGTGGCTGCATCGGAAATCACCGGCAGCTTGCCTTTGATGAAAGTCAGCGATTACCTGACCTGGCTGGCTGAGGCGATCCTCGAACAGGTGCTGGCGCTGGCATGGCGGCACACAGTTGCGCGCCACGGCACGCCGTCGCGACCGGATGGCAGCCTGTGTGATCCGGGGTTTGTCATTGTCGGCTATGGCAAGGTCGGTGGCATCGAGCTGGGCCATGGCTCGGACCTCGATCTGGTGTTCATCCATGATGGCGACTTGCAGGCTGAAACCGATGGCGCGAAACCGATTGATAGCGCGCAGTTCTTTACGCGGCTGGGGCAGCGGATCATTCACTTACTGACGGCACAAACCAACTCCGGCCAGTTATATGAAGTGGACATGCGCCTGCGCCCGTCCGGCGCGTCGGGGTTATTGGTCAGTTCGCTGGGGGCTTTTGCCCGCTATCAAGAAAATGAAGCATGGACATGGGAACATCAGGCGCTGGTCCGCGCCCGGGTGCTGGTGGGCAGTCGGGAAGTGGGGCAGGCATTTGAAGGTGTGCGTGCGTCGGTGCTGGGGCGTGAACGGGATTTGCCCAGGTTGCAGCAAGAGGTCAGCGAGATGCGCGCCAAGATGCGCGGCAGCCTCGGGACCAAGGCTACAGCGGCCGGTACGGCGGCGAATGCCTTCCTCGCATCGGTGCCCTTCGACCTCAAGCAGGATGCCGGTGGTATCGTCGATATCGAATTTATGGTGCAATACGCGGCCTTGGCGTGGTCCCGGGAACATCCGGCACTGCTACGTTACACCGATAACATTCGTATTCTTGAAGGGCTGGAAGAGGCCGGGCTGATCCCCGCCAGTGATGCCAGCCTGTTGCGCGAGGTCTACAAGATCTACCGCTCGGCCGCTCACCGTCAGGCCTTGCAGAATCAGGCCGGTGTCGTGCCGGGGGATCAGTTTGAAACCCAGCGACGCGAAGTGATGCGGGTCTGGGGCGAGATGGGGTTGAGTTGATCTTAGGTCCCTCAGACCCGTGGGACCGGCTTTAGCCGGGAAGGCGGCATTCCTGACGTAGAGGATGCATCGGATGTACTGACCTCTTCCCGGCTAAAGCCGGTCCCACGTCATGATGCATGTGCACTATATAAGGCTATGACAGGGAGGCGTCGGGTTGTGTGGGAACGTCACGCAAGCCGATCGGCCTCCCTGATCGTTTCTGTCGTTTTGGATGAAACATGAGAATTCTGATCGTTGGGCCCAGCTGGGTAGGCGACATGGTAATGGCGCAAACGCTGTTCCAGTGTCTGAAACAGCGCCACCCCGAATGCGACATCGATGTCCTGGCACCGGAATGGAGCCGTCCGATTCTGGAGCGTATGCCTGAAGTGCGCGCGGCCCTGAGCTTTCCGCTGGGCCATGGCGCGCTGGAACTGGCCACGCGTCGCCGGATCGGCAAGTCCCTGGCGGGGCAATATGATCAGGCCATTCTGCTGCCCAACTCCTTGAAGTCCGCACTGGTGCCTTTTTTCGCGGGTATTCCAAAACGTACCGGCTGGCGTGGCGAGTTCCGCTACGGTCTGCTCAACGACGTACGGACCCTCGACAAAGAGCGTTATCCGCTGATGATCGAGCGTTTCATGGCACTGGCGTATGAACCCGGTGCCGAGCTGCCGCGTCCGTACCCAAAACCTGACCTGCGCATTGATCTCACCACCCGCGATGCGGCACTGGCCAAGTTTGGCCTGAGCCTGGATCGCCCGGTGCTGGCGTTGTGTCCGGGTGCAGAGTTCGGCGAGTCCAAGCGCTGGCCTGCCGAGCATTACGCGAAAGTGGCTGAAACGAAGATTCGCGAAGGCTGGCAAGTCTGGCTGTTCGGTTCGAAGAAAGATCATCCAGTGGGCGAAAGCATTCGTGAGCGCCTGATTCCAGGCTTGCGCGAAGAGTCGGTCAACCTCAGCGGCGACACTTCGCTGGCTGAAGCCATTGATCTGTTGTCGTGCGCTGATGCCGTGGTGTCCAACGACTCGGGCCTGATGCACGTCGCGGCGGCGCTGAATCGCCCGCTGGTGGCGGTTTACGGTTCGACATCGCCGGGCTTCACGCCGCCGCTGGCCGATCAGGTGGAAGTCGTGCGTCTGGGCCTGGAATGCAGCCCTTGCTTTGATCGCACCTGCCGGTTTGGCCACTACAATTGCATGCGCCTGCTGGAGCCGGATTCCGTGGTGCAGGCGCTGGGTAATCTGGGTGCCACGCCGGTGGAGGTCGCCTGATTGCGGGTCTTGCTGATCAAAACTTCGTCGCTGGGCGATGTGATTCATGCGCTGCCAGCGCTGACTGATGCGGCGCGGGCCGTACCGGGTATCCAGTTTGACTGGGTGGTTGAGGAAGGTTTCGCCGAGATCCCGACCTGGCACCCGGCGGTTGGCAACGTGATTCCGGTCGCGATCCGGCGCTGGCGCAAGAATCTCTGGCAAACGTTCAAGACCGGAGAGTGGCGGCGCTTCAAACAGCGCTTGCGCGACACTCACTACGACCTGGTGATCGACGCTCAGGGCTTGCTGAAAAGCGCCTGGCTGACCCGCTATGTCAGCGCGCCTGTTGCCGGGCTGGACAAGGATTCGGCTCGCGAACCACTCGCCAGTCGTTTCTACGATCAGGCTTATACCGTCCCGCGCGGGCAGCATGCGGTGGAGCGCTTGCGGCAGCTGTTCGGTCAGGCGCTGGGTTACGCAGTGCCTGCCGGGTTGGGCGATTATGGTCTGGACCGTGGCCGTCTGCTTGGCGCAGACGTAAACACGCCGCCATTCGTTCTATTTCTGCACGGCACCACTTGGGACACTAAGCACTGGCCCGAGCTTTATTGGCGGCAGTTGGCCGAGCGAATGGGCGCGCAGGGCCTGCAAGTGCGCCTGCCGTGGGGTAACCCGACCGAAAAAGCCCGTGCCGAGCGCATCGCCGAAGGACTGGAACATGCGGTGGTGCTGCCTAAGCTGAATCTGGCAGGCGTCGCCCAGGTGCTGGCCAGTGCGCAAGCCTGTGTGGCGGTGGACACCGGCATCGGTCACTTGGCCGCAGCGCTGGATGTGCCGACGGTTTCCCTGTTTGGCCCGACCAATCCGGGGCTGACCGGCGCTTACGGCAAGTCACAGGTTCATCTGGCGGGTGACTACCCGGCGTGTGCGCCATGCCTGCAAAAGAAATGCACGTATCAACCTACGGATGAAGACCGCCGTCAGTTCGATACAAAACGCGAGTGGCCGATGTGCTTCACTCGTTTGAATCCCGAGCGGGTAGCGAGCCAATTGGGTTCGCTGTTGCTGGCAAAGGAGCCCGGCTGATGCAACTGGCTTTTGTACTTTATAAATACTTCCCGTTTGGCGGGTTGCAACGTGACTTCATGCGCATCGCTCTGGAGTGCCAGCAGCGTGGGCACAAGATCCGCGTTTACACCCTGATCTGGGAGGGCGAAGTGCCGCCAGGGTTTGAAGTGCTGGTGGCGCCGGTCAAAGCGTTCTTCAACCATCGCCGCAATGAAAAGCTCAGCGCCTGGATGGAAGCGGACCTGGCCAAACGCCCGGTGGATCGCCTGATCGGCTTCAACAAGATGCCGGGCCTGGACGTGTATTACGCCGCCGACGGTTGCTTCGAGGACAAGGCGCAGACCTTGCGCCACTCGCTATATCGCCAATGGGGCCGCTATCGCCACTTCGCCGAGTATGAGCGAGCGGTGTTCGCCAAAGACGCGAAGACTCAGGTGCTGATGATTTCCGAAGTCCAGCAGCCGCTGTTCATCAAGTATTACGACACGCCGTTATCGCGCTTTCATCTGTTGCCGCCGGGCATTGCCCAGGATCGTCGCGCACCGGCTGACGCGCCGCAGATTCGCGCTGGTTTTCGCAAGGAATTCGGGCTGGCTGATGATGACCTGCTGCTGGTGCAGATTGGCTCCGGTTTCAAGACCAAGGGTGTGGATCGCAGCCTAAAAGCGCTGGCCGCGCTGCCAGCCGAACTTAAAAAACGCACCCGGCTGTTTGTAATCGGTCAGGACGACCCCAAAGTATTCCAGCTACAAAGTGCAACGCTGGGCCTGGGTGATCACGTCACCTTCATGAAGGGGCGCAGCGATATCCCGCGTTTCCTGATGGGGGCCGATGTCTTGATTCATCCGGCGTACAACGAAAATACCGGCACGGTGCTGCTGGAGGCACTCGTGGCGGGGCTGCCTGTGCTGGTCAGCGCGGTGTGTGGCTATGCTCATTACATCGCCGAAGCCGACAGCGGGCTGGTGCTGGACGAGCCGTTCGAACAGGCACAGCTCAATCAATACCTGAAGACCATGCTGGCTGACGACACGGCACGCGCCAACTGGAGCCGCAATGGCCTGGCCTTCGCTGATACAGCAGACCTTTACAGCATGCCGCAGCACGCGGCCGATGTGATTCTGGCGGAGCACTACGCATGAAGTTGTTCCTCGCTGAACCGTTCAAGACCCTTTGGGAAGGCCAAGATGCCTTTGCCGAAGTCGAGCGTCTGGACGGTCAGGTCTATCGCGAGCTCGAAGGTCGGCGCACGCTGCGCACCGAAGTTGACGGTCGCGGTTACTTCGTCAAGATTCATCGCGGCATTGGCTGGGGTGAAATCGGCAAGAACCTGCTCACCGCCAAACTGCCTGTGCTGGGTGCGGGCATGGAATGGAAAGCCATCGCTCGCCTGAAAGAAGTGGGCGTACCGACCATGACCGCCGTGGCCTATGGCGAGCGGGGCAACAACCCGGCGGCGCAGCATTCCTTTATTGTCACCGAAGAGCTGGCACCCACCGAAAGTCTTGAAGACGTCAGTATCAATTGGCGCAATGAGCCGCCGGAGCCACGCCTCAAGCGGGCGTTCATTGCCGAAGTGGCGCGGCTGGTGGGCATGATGCATCGCGCCGGGGTCAACCATCGCGACTGTTACATCTGCCACTTCCTGCTGCACACCGACAAGCCGGTCACGGCCGATGATTTCCGCCTCTCGGTGATCGACCTGCACCGCGCCCAGACCCGCCGGGCGATTACCCCGCGCTGGCGCGACAAGGATCTGGCCGCACTGTATTTTTCGGCGCTGGATATCGGCCTGACGCGGCGCGACAAGCTGCGCTTTCTCAAGGGCTACTTCCAGCAACCGTTGCGCCAGATTCTGGCGCAAGAAGCCAGGCTGCTGCGCTGGCTGGAAGTCAAAGCCGACAAGCTTTATGAGCGTAAAGTCCGCTACGGGGATGCGCTCTGATGGCGGGTTGGAATCTGGAACCGGCCTACGCGTTCCTGGGTGACGACTTTGGCAGCCTTGACGCGGTGTTCGCGCTGCAAGGCGAACGACTGACCCGGGATCCGCTGTCGGAAGTGATCAAGGTCCAGCGCCAGGGCGTGAATTACTACGTCAAACGCTACGTGGGTGCTGGTAAAGGCTTGCGTCGCTATCTGGGTAAACCGCGGGTCAAATCCGAGTGGCAGAACCTCAAGCGTTTTGCCAAATGGGGCATCCCTACTGCCGAAGTTGTGGCGTGGGGGCTTGAGCGTCGCGGCACCGCTTATGACCGCGGGGCGTTGATTACCCGTGAATTGCCCAATACCGAAGACCTGTCTGCTGTGGCAAAGCGTGAAGACCCGCGGCTGTCAGACCGTTCGTGGGTGGATACGGTCAGCCGTCAGGTGGCCCGCTACACGCGTGCGATGCATGATCAGAACTTTACCCATAACGACCTGAAGTGGCGCAACCTGTTGGTCGACGATCAAGCCACGGTATTCCTGATCGATTGCCCCAATGGCGCGTTCTGGACGAGCTTCATGTTGCGGTATCGAATTACCAAGGATCTGGCGTGTCTGGATAAGTTGGGCAAATACCATCTGTCTAACACGCAGCGTCTGCGCTTCTATTTGCAGTATCGACAGCGAGCGCGGCTGAACGCGTCCGACAAGAAACGTATCCGCCACGTTGTCAGTTTCTTTGAGGGGCGCGAATGACTGATTTTATTGCACCTAGCGAGCGCCCGTTGCTTGAACGCCACGGCCTGGCTGATTTCGACTCGCTTTGGGAGGTCCAGCTCGATGCTGTCGACGAGCCCAATACCGGTCGCGGCGGCTGGAGCAGCGTGTTCCGCATGGAGCTTGAAGGCACGGGCTTCTATCTGAAGCGCCAGAGCAACTACCTGACTCGCACCTTGCACCATCCGTTTGGCGAGCCTTCGTTTTCCCGCGAGTTTCGTAATATCAGCCGCTACCAACAGTTGGGCATTCCTGCGTTGCAGGCGGTGTTTTACGGCGAACAGCGCGTGAATGGCGAGCGCCGCGCAATCCTCATGACGCGTGCGCTGGATGGCTGGACTGATCTGGATACGCTGCTGCTGCAGTGGCCCGAGATGGAGAACCAGCAACAGTCAGCGATCCTGCAATCATGCGGTGACCTGGCGCGCACGCTGCACGCGGCCCGGCAGGTGCATGGCTGCTTCTATCCCAAGCATATTTTCATGCGGGCCAAGGCGGGCTTTTATCGCGCGCAGTTGATCGATCTGGAGAAGACCCGTCCCTTGCTGCTTGGGATGCGTGACCGGATCAAGGACCTGGAGCCACTGTTGCGTCGGGCGCCGATGTGGAGCAGTGCGCAGGTTCGGGAATTGCTGGCGGCTTACCTGCAAGCGGGGATCGAGAGCCCGCAGGTCGAGGATTTGTATGTGCGGCTCGGTAAGCGCGGCACTCACAAGCGCGCTACGCGGCGCAGCGAACATGAAGAGATCCGTTGATGCGTTTGTCTGAACTCAAAGAAGCCGGACGTAAGCCCGTCTTGCCGATCAACCTGTCACTGGCGGATGCGGCCGGCCCTGCTGAGTTGCAATTATTGACGTTGCTGCGGGTTTTGCCCGGCCAGCGTTATGTCGGTGCCGGGGTGTGGCGTGGCCGTCCAGTGCTGGCGAAATTACTGGTCGGCCCCAAAGCCGCACGGCATTTTCAACGCGAACTGGAAGGTGTGCGGGCGTTGGCTGCACAAGGCATGACCACACCGTTATTGCTGGCTGACGGCCTCCAGGACGGTGAGGGCGGCTGGCTGCTTTTCGAGTTTCTCGAACAGTCCCGCAGCCTGGGTGATGCGTGGCTTGAAGTGGAAGATCAGACGCCATTGAGCGACCCGCAGCAGGAAGTGTTGGGGGAGGCGCTTTCGGCCATCGCCCAGTTGCACCTCAAAGGGCTCTGGCAGGAAGACCTGCATCTGGACAACCTCTTGCGCTGCAACGACAAGTTGTACTTGATCGATGGCGCGGGAATTCGTGTTGAAGAGGCGGGCAAACCGCTGTCCCGGCAAAAAGTGCTGGAAAACCTCGGCGTGTTTTTCGCTCAGTTGCCCAAGTCGTTGGAACCCTTCACTGAAGAGTTGCTGGTGCATTATCTGTTGAGCAATGGCGAGCATGGTTTGCCCATGGAAGCGTTGCAAAAGCAGATCGATAAGGTCCGGGCCTGGCGATTGAAGGATTATCTGGACAAGGTCGGGCGTGATTGCAGTCTGTTCAGCGTCATTGATGAGCCGTCGCAATTGCGCGCCATCCGCCGGGAAGAAGAACCTGCGATGCTGCCGGTGCTGGCGGATGCCGATGCACTGCTGGATAAGGGCCACCTCTACAAGACTGGCGGTGCGGCGAGTGTCGCCCGGATCGAAGTCGATGGCCGCGCACTGGTGATCAAGCGCTACAACATCAAGGATCTCGCCCACTGGTTCAAGCGCTTCTGGCGTCCGAGCCGCGCGTGGCATTCGTGGCGTGAAGGCAACCGGCTGATGTTCCTCGGCATCGCCACGCCCAAGCCGCTGGCGTTGCTGGAAACACGCTTTTTCGGTTTGCGGAACAAGGCGTATCTGGTCACCGAGTTTTTGCCGGGGCCGGATATCATCGAGCGTTTTGCGCCGTATGTGGCGTCGGGAGACGCGCCGGAAAGCGAGTTGGTGGCGCTGGATCAGCTCTTCGAACAGTTGGTGCGGGAGCGCATCAGCCACGGTGATCTGAAAGGCCATAATGTGTTCTGGCATCAGGATCGCTGGGCGTTGATCGATCTGGACGCGATGTGCCAGCACACGTCCCAGGCTTCCTTCGCGACCGCTTTTGCCCGCGACCGCGCCCGCTTCATGCGCAACTGGCCCGCTGACAGCGCGCTGCACCAATTGCTGGAGCAGCGGTTGCCAAAGGTTTAAGCGGCGCGTTTCAGGTGGGAGATCTATGTCTGCCCGCAAGCTAATGTTACGTGGGACCGGCTTTAGCCGGGAAGCGGTGTTTCTACCGATGAAGATTCAACGTCCGTCCCGGCCTCTTCCCGGCTGAAGCCGGTCCCACGTCATCGG
>NZ_JACONW010000109.1 GCF_014357575.1 Pseudomonas folii
CAATTCAAATCACGTGTTGATGTTATTTAACCTGCACCTTGAAGAAGTCCTGACGGCCAAACGGGCTGACCTGATAACCGCTGACGTCTTTGCGGGTGAGGGCGGCAGCGGTTGGGTGCGCCAGTGGCAACCAGAGTGCCTGTTGCTGAATCTGCTGCTGGGCCTGGTGATACAGCTTGCTGCGCGCAGCCTGATCACTGGTGGTTTTGCCGTCGCTGATCAGCTTGTCCAGCGTGGCATCGCAGTAGCGGGCGAAGTTGGTACCGGACTTCACGGCAGCGCAGGAGAACTGCGGCGTCAGGAAGTTATCTGGGTCACCGTTGTCACCCGCCCAGCCCATAAACAACAGGTCATGCTCGCCAGCCTTGGCGCGACGGATCAACTCACCCCACTCGATGACTTTGATTTCAGCGGTGATGCCGACTTTAGCCAGGTCCGCTTGCAGCAACTGCGCGCCCAGGTTCGGATTCGGATTGAGCAGGCTGCCGGTCGGGCGCGTCCAGATAGTCGTTTTGAAACCATCCTTCACGCCGGCCTTGGTCAGTAGCGCTTTGGCTTTGGCGACGTCCTGCTTATAACCGGGCAGATCTTTCGCATAGCTCCAGGTGTTTGGCGGGTACGGGCCGTTGGCGGCTTCGGCGGTGCCTTCGAATACCGCTTTCAAGTAACTGTCCTTGTCGAATGCCAGATTGACCGCTTGCCGCACTTCAGCCTTGTCGAACGGCGGATGCTGGCTGTTGATCGCCAGAAACGCGGTCATGAACGCTTCGGTTTTCTCGACTTTCAGATTTGGATCTTTAGCGGCTTCCTGGATATCCAGCGGCTTGGGTGAAAGGGTGATCTGGCACTCGTCGCGACGAATGCGCTGCAAACGCACGTTGGCGTCCGGGGTGATGGCGTAGATCAATTTGTCGACGCCCGGCTTGCCCGCGAAATAATCCGCGTTGGCTTCGTAACGCACCACGGCATCTTTCTGGAAACGCTCAAACACGAACGGTCCTGTGCCGATTGGCTGGCTGTTAAGCTTTTCCGGAGTGCCCGCCTTGAGCAACTGCGCGGTGTATTCGGCCGAGTAGATCGAGGCAAACCCCATGCTCAGCGTGGCCAGGAACGTGGAGTCCGGGTGATCAAGGGTAAAGCGCACGGTGAGCGGGTCGGGTGCGTCGATCTTCTTGATCAGCGCAGGCAACTGCATCGATTGAGCATGTGGGAAGCCGCTCTGAGCGACTTTGTGCCAAGGGTTTTGCGGGTCAAGCATGCGCTGGAAGCTGAACACCACGTCATCCGCATTCAACTCGCGGCTCGGCGTGAAATAGTCAGTGTGGTGAAACTTCACGCCCTTGCGCAGCTTGAAATCGTAGGTCAGACCATCAGGCGACACTGTCCAGCTTTGCGCCAGGCTCGGCACCAGCTTGCCGCTCTGGGCGTCGAAATCCACCAGCCGGTTCATCAGCACATCGGCGGAAGCATTGGTGGTGGTCAGCGAGTTGTACTGAACCACGTCGAAACCTTCCGGGCTGGCTTCAGTGCAGACGCTCAAGGCGGTCGCGGCGCTGGCCATTGCCGGGAACAATAGGGGTGCTAACAAAAACGGTATCGCAGCAAGACGCATGGCTATATTCCTGTCAGAAAGGGCCCCATCTGCTGGCGCAGTCTGGTAAGGGAGTTACCCTAGACCATGCTTGGACGCAGAACAATGGTTACAACCCGACCGGCGGTAGTTTTGCCAGTACCCCCGCAATGGCCTGACCATTGGGCTGAACGCGTTGCCTGATGTTGGGGTAAAGTGCTTTGCCTGTTGTGACACCAAACCCTTTCTGGTATAAAGCAGCGCTCTTTTCTAGGGGCCCGGTTCCTTCACTGTAGGTGTAGCCGGTAAGACCCTTAAAGAAACGCGGCGCCTGGCGCCAAATGACTGAGAGATTAAGCGGCCAACCCATGCCGGGTTGGGCATGAGGTTTTAGAGGGCTGAGGCATGTCGAGAGTATGTCAAGTTACCGGTAAGGGTCCGGTGACTGGGAATAACATTTCCCACGCAAACAACAAAACCCGTCGTCGTTTCCTGCCAAACCTGCAGCATCACCGCTTTTGGGTTGAAGAAGAGAAACGTTTTGTTCGTCTGCGCGTATCTGCTAAAGGCATGCGTATCATCGACAAGCGTGGCATCACTGTTGTGCTCGCTGAACTCCGTCGCGACGGCAAAATTTAAGGGAGAAGATCATGCGTGAATTGATCCGATTGATTTCTAGTGCTGGCACCGGTCATTTCTACACGACCGACAAGAACAAGCGCACCACTCCGGACAAAATCGAAATCAAAAAATTCGATCCGGTTGTTCGCAAGCACGTGATCTACAAAGAAGGCAAAATCAAGTAATTGATTTTTCTTCTTTACGAAAAAGCCCGCAGCGATGCGGGCTTTTTTGTGCCTGATGGAAAAGTCAGGCTTTCGCTTCAAACACTACATAGATTTTGCGGCAGTGCTCCAGCACCTCCCATGTGCCTTTGAAGCCAGCAGGAATCACAAAGCGATCTCCCGCACGCAGGGTTTTCGACCCGCCTGCGTCGTCGCGCAACACCGAAACGCCCTGGACGATTTCGCAATACTCATGCTCGGTGTAGTTGACCGACCACTGACCCACTTCGCCCTCCCAGACACCCGCGTTCATTTGTCCGCAGGGGCTGTTGTAGTGGTTGTAGATTGTCTGCTCCGGGTTGCCCTTGAAGATTTTTTCCGGCGCCGGACGATAGCGTTCAGCTTCGGTGCCCGCTTCGCTGAAATCCACGATGCTGTCGATAGTCATTTCTTACCCTCGCGGTAGATGCGTTGCTGGTTTGACGAAGAGCTTCACCAATAGTGCCAAAGGCACGCGTCACGATGTTGCATAAATCGAACAGGACGACCCGATTCAGGCCCTTTATGTCAAAGATATTGGAAATCGCCAGGTCACTGGTTTAGGGTGGTGAGTGCCGTTGCCTGGTGGCGGTGGATTGCAGATTGTTTGTTTTTGCACAGATCTACCCACCACGCACACCCTAATCGATACAAGCGGAGGACATACGCATGACCACCCTGACCCATGCTGACTGGGAACAACGCGCCAAGGACCTGAAAATCGAGGGCCGCGCGTTTATCAATGGCGAGTACTCCGACGCCGCTTCCGGTGAGACATTCGAATGCGTCAGCCCGGTCGATGGCCGTCTGCTGGCCAAAGTCGCCAGCTGTGACGCCGCCGACGCCCAACGCGCTGTTGAAAGCGCTCGCAAGACATTCAACTCCGGCGTCTGGTCGCGAATGGCGCCGGTCAAGCGCAAGGCCGCAATGCTGCGCTTTGCCGCACTGATCAACAAAAACGTTGAAGAGCTGGCCCTGCTGGAAACCCTGGACATGGGCAAGCCGATCAGCGATTCGTACAGCATCGACATCCCTGGCGCTGCGAATGCGCTGAGCTGGAGTGGCGAGGCCATCGACAAGCTGTATGACGAAGTGGCTGCCACGCCTCATGACCAGCTCGGTCTGGTGACCCGCGAGCCTGTGGGCGTTGTCGCCGCTATCGTGCCGTGGAACTTCCCGCTGTTGATGGCGAGCTGGAAACTCGGCCCGGCGCTGTCCAGCGGTAACTCGGTCATCCTGAAGCCTTCGGAAAAATCTCCGCTGACTGCCATTCGCATTGCCCAGTTGGCGATCGAGGCGGGCATTCCGGCCGGGGTGCTCAACGTGCTGCCAGGATATGGTCACACCGTGGGCAAGGCGCTGGCCCTGCACATGGATGTCGACACGGCGGTGTTCACCGGCTCGACGAAAATCGCCAAGCAGTTGCTGGTGTACTCCGGCGAATCGAACATGAAGCGCATCTGGCTGGAAGCAGGCGGCAAAAGCCCGAACATTGTGTTTGCTGATGCGCCTGACTTGCAGGCTGCCGCTGAATCCGCGGCCAGCGCTATCGCGTTCAACCAGGGCGAAGTCTGCACCGCGGGTTCGCGCCTGCTGGTGGAGCGTTCGATCAAGGATAAATTCCTGCCGATGGTCATTGAAGCGCTGAAGAGCTGGAAGCCGGGCAACCCGCTGGACCCGGCCACGACGGTCGGTGCGCTGGTGGATACTCAGCAGATGAACACTGTCCTGTCGTACATCGAAGCAGGCCACACCGATGGCGCCAAACTGGTGGTGGGCGGCAAGCGAATCCTGCAGGAGACCGGTGGCACCTACGTCGAGCCGACGATTTTCGACGGCGTGACCAATGCCATGAAGATCGCTCAGGAAGAGATTTTCGGCCCGGTTCTGTCAGTATTGACGTTCGATACCGCCGAAGAGGCTATCCAGATCGCCAACGACACGCCTTACGGCCTCGCTGCTGCCGTCTGGACCGCAAACCTGTCCAAGGCCCACCTGACTGCCAAAGCGTTGCGTGCCGGTAGCGTATGGGTCAATCAGTACGATGGCGGCGACATGACTGCGCCATTCGGTGGCTTCAAGCAGTCCGGCAACGGCCGCGACAAGTCGCTGCATGCGTTCGACAAATACACCGAACTGAAATCGACGTGGATTAAGTTGTAAGCGCTCACGCGCCGCCCTGTAGGAGCTGCCGAAGGCTGCGAAGCGGTTAGCCTGAGACACCGCTGTTCGCAGCCTTCGGCAGCTCCTACAGGGAGT
Organism: Pseudomonas folii; assembly: GCF_014357575.1. Lineage (GTDB taxonomy): Bacteria > Pseudomonadota > Gammaproteobacteria > Pseudomonadales > Pseudomonadaceae > Aquipseudomonas > Aquipseudomonas folii. The sequence goes on from NZ_JACONW010000109.1 coordinate 4,654, forward strand.
GGTGATTTGCTTCAAGACAGCCGGGCCTCCCTTGGGATAGCCCGGCTGTTTCGTCTTGGCCTTTTGATCCACAGGAGCGTGGGATGCGTTGGGGTACTTATTTCGCGGTGCTGGCGTCGGTGCTGTCTGTCGGGCTGGCGTTGGGCGTCAGCATGCCGCTGGTGTCATTGCGACTGGAAAGCTGGGGCTACGGCTCGTTCGCCATTGGCGTAATGGCGGCAATGCCCGCGATTGGCGTTCTGCTCGGTGCGAGCCTGGCCAGCGGCCTCGCTGCACGCTTCGGCACTGCCGCGTTGATGCGGCGCTGCCTGTGGGCTGGCGCGGTTTCCGTAGGCCTGTTGGCACTGCTGCCGTATTACTCAGTGTGGCTGCTACTGCGCCTGATGCTGGGCGTAATCCTGACCATCGTCTTCATCCTCGGTGAAAGCTGGATCAACCAACTCGTCATTGAAAAATGGCGCGGCCGCCTGGTGGCGCTATACGGCAGCACTTACGCCTTGTGCCAACTGGCCGGGCCGCTGCTGCTTGGCGCACTGGGCACCGAGCACGACACAGGCTTCTGGGTCGGCGTGGCGCTGCTGATCATTTCGCCGTTTTTGCTGCTGGGCAGAAGCGGGGCGCCAAGCGCCGATGCATGCCGCGTGACCTTCATCGACCTGTTCGCCTTTTGTCGTTCCATGCCCGCGATCGCCTGGGCGGTGGCGCTGTTCGCAGCATTTGAGGCGTTGATCCTGACGCTGCTGCCGATCTATTGCCTGCGTCAGGGCTTCACGCCGGAAATCGCCCTGGCGATGATCAGCACCGTCGTCGTGGGCGACGCGCTTCTGCAATTGCCGATTGGCGCACTGGCAGACAAGGTTTCGCGGCGCACGCTGTTTTCAAGCTGTGCCGTGGCCTTGATGATTTCAAGTCTGCTGGTGCCGCTGCTGGTAGATACCGTGCTGATCTGGCCGCTGTGGGTGCTGTTCGGGGCCAGCGCAGGCGGCTTGTTCACCCTGTCGCTGATTCTCATTGGGGAACGCTTTCGCGATGACGCACTGGTTCGCGCCAATGCGCACGTCGCCCAGCTATGGGGAATCGGTTGTCTATTGGGACCACTGGCGGCCGGAGCGGGCAGCCAGTGGGTCAGCGGTCAGGCGCTGCCGCTGTTGATGGCGGCAGGTGCGTTTGGCCTGGTGATCCTGTCATCCCGGCGCGGGGCATTCGGGGTTCAACCGGCGGCAACGGCCTAGAGCATTTTCTCCAGGCCCACTACCCGGCTGAACCACGCATTCAAGCGTCGCCAGGTGTCGCCGGGCTCTTTGTACAAGGTGTGGATTTTGCCGTTGTCTTCGGTGACCCACACCACCTTGCCGTCTTCCAGCTTCGCCTCATAACTCAGCGTCGGCTGCATGCCTTGCAACGCCAGTTCACGCAGCGCTTCGGTCAGTTCCGGGCTGTCCACCAATACGCCGACTTCGGTATTCCACAGCACTGAGCGCGGGTCGAAGTTGAAGGAGCCCACGAACACTTTACGGCGATCAAATGTCATCGCCTTGCTGTGCAGACTGGAATCCGAACCACCGCCAAACGTACCGCCTTTGCTGAACAGATGAGGCCCGCTGCCGCCGCTGTCACTGCCGGGATCACCCGGCTGGCGGCGCATTTCGAACAGTTTCACACCATGCTCCAGCAGCGCCTTGCGATACGGCGCATAACCGCCGTGCACCGCAGGCACGTCAGTCGCCTCTAGCGAGTTGGTCAGCAAACTGACTGAAACCCCGGCATCAGCACGCCCGGTCAGGTAGAGCAAACCTTCTTCACCCGGTACGAAGTAGGCGGAAACCAGTATCAGTTCCTTGTTCGCATTGAGCAGCTCAGGCGCCAGTTGCGTGGTTAGCAGCAGATGCGGGTCAGGTTCGCCACGGGCCAGCACTTTGGTGGGCGCATCCCACAGAGCCTGGTTGTGCGCCCAGATCAGCTCGTTGAACCAGATTTTGAGACGTGGGTTTTTCTGATACGCCATCAGGCGGTCGTACAGCGCCTTGTGTTTATGCTGAGACTCGACAAGCGATGCCTCCAGACGTTTGCGCGCCTTGGCCAGATCGCGAGTCGTCGGCAGGAAATACATGAACTCGGCGATGGGCTTGCTCAGGGTGCTGTTCCAGTACTGATCAAAACTGTGCCCGAGTTGCTCGGCTACCGGACCGACACTGAGCATGTCGATGTCGGTGAAATTCAGGTTTTCTTCGGCATCGAAGTATTCATCACCCAGATTGCGCCCACCCACGATGGCCACGCTGCTATCGGCCAGCCACAGTTTGTTGTGCATGCGCCGGTGCTGCCGCGACAGATTTAAAAGCCGCCCCACACTGCGGGTTACGCCGGTCTCACGCCCGAGGCTCTGGGGGTTGAACAATCGAATCTGAATGTTGGGATGCGCCGCCAGGGTAGCGATGGAATGATCCAGTCCGTCGCTAGTGGTATCGTCCAGCAGGATGCGCACGCGAACGCCGCGATCAGCAGCCTTGAGCAGCTCATCAATCAAGGCGCGGGTGCTTAGCCCGTCATGGACGATGTAGTACTGCAAGTCCAGGCTGGTGCGGGCATTGCGGATCAGTTCAGCACGCGCCATGAAGGCTTCGGTGCTGTTGGACAGCAGGCGAAACCCCGAACGACCCTCATGAGGCTGAGCCATCGCCTGCACAGAACGGCCAAACGCCGAATCCGTCGGCGGCAACGCCTGACTCGGTTCGTTAGGGACATTGATATGAGCACAACCACTGAAGCACAGCGCCGCCAACAGGCAAAAGGGCATCGCCCATGTGTTCTTCAAATTCACTACCCCAACCGCGTTACGACATGGCGTGTATGACCGCAGCTTTTAGATAAAGTCGCACAGAATGTAAGCACCGACTCTCTTGTATTGGCCTACAAAGAGCCGTCCATAGGCATGGAACCGCTCAAATAGGGGCTTGAGCCATCATTGGACTGTAAGCTTTGTTGAACGGCATAACATCTTGAAAAAACCCAACACCCTCTGAGTGTTTAAAATCGAATAAAAAACCAACATTATCGCGGCCCAATTAATTCGACAGGAAGTCGGGAATGAGCGGTATTAGCGATGTGCGTTTAACACTGAAAAGCCAGGAGTTGAACGCAGAATACAAGCACGCGGTAACGATGCCACAAAAAACCGGTGAGGGCCTGCTGGCCTTGTACCTAAGGCGCTGGACCAATCGTGAACAACTTCTGAAATTAACGATGGCACAACTAAGAGATGCAGGGATCGATCCACAATATGCTCGCGAGGAAGGACTCAAGCCGTTCTGGAGAGAGTAAACACTGGCCGTCATAAATCGGACCCAGGCCTTCCTTTTGAGCAACTTTAAAGTGGAAGGCTTGCCCACCCTGAATACAGCCGTACATAAACCCATTTAAATTGTTTCAATTAACTCTTTAATCGTACTCCCGACCGTCCGCACCGCGTTCTCGACCTCTGGCGACGGCTTGGCAGCGAAATTCATTCGCAGGCAATTACGGTATTTGCCAGAGGCAGAAAAAATACTGCCCACGGCAATCTGTACGCCCTTGGTCAACAGCGCACGATTCAGACGCAGAGTATCGAAATCCTCGGCGAGTTCGACCCACAGCATGAAGCCACCTTGTGGGCGACTGACCCGCGTACCCGCCGGAAAGTAACGCATCACCCAGTCGATCATCTGTTCGCGGCCGCGCTGGTACTGACTGCGCATGCGCCGCAGGTGCGGCTCGTAATGTCCGCCCTCGAGAAACTCGGCAATCGCCAGTTGCGGCTGAGGCGCTGTGGAACCGGTGCCGATGTACTTCATGTGCAGCACGCGCTCCAGATAGCGGCCCGGCGCAACCCAACCAATGCGCAACCCTGGCGCAAGCGTCTTGGAGAAAGAGCTGCACAGCAGAACCCGGCCGTCTTCGTCGAAGGATTTGATCGTCCGCGGCCGCGGATAACTGAAGGCAAGATCGCCATACACATCGTCTTCGATGATCGCCACATCAAAGCGCTGAGCCAGCGTCAGCAAGGCGCGCTTGCGGTTTTCCGGCATGACGTAACCCAGCGGGTTGTTGCAGTTGGGCGTCAGCTGTATGACCTTGATCGGCCATTGCTCTAGCGCCAGCTCCAGTGCTTCAAGGCTGATACCGGTCACGGGGTCGGTAGGAATTTCCAGCGCTTTCATGCCTAGACCTTTCAGCGTCTGCATCGCGCCGAAAAAGCTTGGCGAGTCGACGGCGACGATATCTCCCGGATCGCAAATAGCACGGACGCTGGCCGAAAGCGCCTCGTGGCAGCCGGTGGTGATCAGCAAATCGTTGGCGGTCAGGTTGCAGCCCGAATCCAGTAACAGTCGGGCAACTTGCTCGCGAAGTGTCTGGTTGCCCTGGATGCTGTCGTAATACAGACCAGGCATCTGCTCATCACGGCTGATCCGCCCAAGGGCGCGCATCAACGGCCGCAGTGTCGGGCTGCTGACATCGGGCATACCGCGCCCCAATTGCACGAGATTAGGCAACGCCTTGACCCGCATCAGGTCGAGCACCTGATCCCACTGGGAGATATCCACCGGACGCTGCGCAGGACGACCAATGACCGGCAGCGCCGGAACAGCGCGGCTGACCGGCACAAAATACCCGGACTTGGGTTTGGGCAGGGCAAGGCCGCTGTCTTCCAGCACACGATACGCCTGCTGCACCGTACTCAGGCTGACGCCGTGTTCAACACTCAAAGCGCGCACCGAAGGCAGCCTGTCGCCAGGCCGATAAAACCCGTTTTCGATACGCGTACCGAGCAATTCGGCGAGGTTGACGTAGAGCGTCATGAGCATACTCTCGATTTTTTCTATGGGCTAACCATACAGATGGGAGAAAAATACAGCATTCAGCGCCCATATGAAAACGTCTGTATGCATATAAATAGATTTATTTGAATCTGTAATGGTTTGTCACGCCGATTCATCATGTACCTACACCACAACGTAACGAGGGTTGGGAACATGAACGGGTTAAGTGATGTGCGGTTGGCGCTTTACAGCCAGGAACTGAGCAGCGGGCGAGCAGTTGTCACCAAGACAGCCAACGCACCAAAGCTAGGCCGCTGGGCGCTGTATCGCCATCGCTGGATGTCACGCCGGGCGCTGTTGAGTCTGACAGAAGAACAACTGCGCGATATCGGGCTTAGTTCCGGTCAGGCGATGCGGGAAGGGTTGAAGCCGTTCTGGCGGGAGTGATGCTCGCCGCGAGCACAACGATCGATCGCGGTCCTGTGGGAGCGTTGCTTGCCCGCGATAAGGTCACCACAACTCAAATGACTTGCCACCGCGCCCGACACCAATACGGTAAACTCCCGCCATTGCTGTCTGGAGTGACTTATGCGCGATGAGCTGAACAAAGGCCTGATTGATTTCCTCAAGGCTTCTCCTACCCCTTTCCATGCGACCGCTACCCTCGTTCAACACCTTGAAGCTGCTGGCTTCCAGCGCCTGGACGAACGCGAAACCTGGGCCACTGAAACCGGTGGCCGGTATTACGTCACACGCAATGACTCATCAATTGTGGCGTTCCGCATGGGCCGTCAATCGCCATTGACCGGCGGCATCCGCATGGTCGGCGCCCATACCGACAGCCCCTGCCTGCGGGTCAAGCCACAACCTGAGCTGCAGCGTCAGGGTTTCTGGCAACTGGGCGTCGAAGTCTACGGCGGCGCCCTGCTCGCGCCGTGGTTCGACCGTGACCTGTCCCTGGCTGGCCGCGTTACTTTCCGTCGCGACGGTAAAGTCGAAAGCCAGCTGATCGACTTCAAGCAGCCGATTGCAGTGATCCCCAACCTGGCGATCCACCTCAACCGCACTGCAAACGAAGGCTGGACGATCAACCCGCAAACCGAGCTGCCGCCCATTCTGGCTCAGGTTGCAGGTGATGAGCGCGCAGATTTCCGCGCATTGCTCACCGATCAGTTGGCGCGTGAACATGGCCTGAACGCCGATGTAGTGCTCGACTACGAGTTGAGCTTCTACGATACGCAAAGCGCTGCCGTGGTTGGTTTGAATGGCGACTTCATCGCGGGCGCACGTCTGGACAACCTGTTGTCATGCTACGCCGGTCTGCAAGCGCTGCTGGGCACCGACACTGACGAAACCTGCCTGCTGGTCTGCACAGACCATGAAGAAGTAGGCTCGTCGTCGGCCTGCGGCGCTGACGGCCCGATGCTGGAGCAGATCATTCAGCGCCTGCTGCCCGACGGCGCAGATTATGTGCGTACCATCCAGAAATCATTGCTGGTTTCGGCTGACAACGCTCACGGCATCCACCCTAACTATGCCGAGAAGCACGACGCCAACCATGGCCCGAAACTCAATGCCGGTCCGGTGATCAAGGTCAACAGTAACCAGCGCTACGCCACCAACAGCGAAACCGCCGGGTTCTTCCGCCATCTGTGCATGGCCGAAGAAGTGCCAGTGCAAAGCTTCGTGGTACGCAGCGACATGGCCTGCGGCTCAACCATCGGCCCGATCACCGCCAGCCACCTGGGCGTGCACACCGTGGACATCGGCTTGCCGACGTTTGCCATGCACTCGATCCGAGAACTGGCGGGCAGTCAGGACCTGGCGCATCTGGTGAAAGTACTGACCGCATTTTATGCGAGTCATGAGTTGCCTTGACCCAAATGCCAAGTGACCATGCCTGCAGCGAGATAACTGAGCTGGCATGGTCACTCATTTCACAACACATCACGTTTAACAGTTTCGATTGCAAAGACATACACGTCACTGGCGAGTTTAAATAATCTCGACGGCTTGCCGATCCGACTCTCCCTTTTCCGCGCCCTGCTTGTCGATGACTACGTAATATACTTCAAGTGTTTCCCAGCTCACGAGATGCCCGCGGTGGGTCATCTGGAAGTCCATCGGTGCGACGGAGGTGATATTTTTGCCCCCCCCCGCGCAACACTATTATTGGGAGTCAGAATATCCACCAAGACCTGCATTATTTCCAACCCTTTTTCATTAATAGTCGTTTATCCCGCTCCAGACCTATTAATTGCCCCCTTTAAACCGCAACTTAAAACACATTAACATCTTAAAACCTTAATTAAAGCTCTATAAAAACCTAAAGACTCCGACAGCTCTTCTTTACCAACGATGACAATTACCCTGCCAGAAACACCAACTGCATAAAGCAACACATCACAAAAACGCATTTCGCTGGACTTTTGATCCGCCACAGAAGTGGTCGCTTACCCCAACCAATGAAACTTTACCTCTTCGATCCTTCGGGAAAGTCACTTCAATTATGTCCCGCCGCATACAGGCTGTGCCCCTGTCAGGAGCACAGCCGCTGTATCCACCAGATATGGATTACTCCAGCACGACAGTGAATACCCAAGGTTGGGACTCAAGGTGACTGGTCGTATCTCTGATCTTGAAGCGATGGGTTCCAGCGCCCAATCCGGCCACCGGTTTGCTCCAGGTACCGCTTATCGACACCTGTACTGTGCCCCAGGAAATTGTGTCATCAAGCAGCTCGACCCAAGAATTGGCTTCAGCGCTCCCTGAAAACGTGACACGTGTATCCTCTGTAGAACCGCCATTGAGGATAGGGTTGCCATTCGCGTCATCGACTCGCGAGATCTCAGGATCAACACCTCCTACGACGATGGTAAACGTCCAGTTTTCTGAAGCTAAATCACCCTCATGCACAACCAACGTTTGCAGCCCTTCACGGAGGGTAGAAGAAAAACTTAGCCACCTCCCCGTGTCAGGAACATCAATCGCCCATAGATCTCCGTTATAACTAATCATCACTTGAGAGCCAGGACTTGCGGTCCCTGATACTTCAAAACTTGTGTCACGGGTAACCCCCCCATTGGGAACATTACCGCTGGGACCTTTCACTTCTAAAATTACGGGTCTTTCTGCCTTGATAACCATTTCAACATCTCCATAACCGATATTTATTAATCCACCACCACAGCAAAACCTACAACTTACGAAATTATAGAGGTACCGATGACGACCAACCACTGTCACAAATGACATTAAACCTTCTATTTGGCGATAACAGAACAATACCCAATAGCCTTTGGCGATAGTCGCTGCCTGATCGAAGTAAGCGGAGTGATTTTTAGTTTAAAAATTTATAGCGACCTATTGCCGACATACAACGCCTGATGAAAAGTTATTCTTGCCGACACCTACACCAGTATTCTCACACCAGGAAAATCGGTGCTATGGAAAATTTTGCAGTGTTACAGCTCGTTATCGGTGCAATGCCGCTGCTTGCATTGGCTGCAACTACCGAGAGCGTAGTGGGGGCCTGATCTGGCGGGGTGTGATCCGGGTTCTGGACACCGTGATGTTCAAGGTTCGGCAGTTGAGTTGAGGCACAAGCCTCACTGGATTAAACGGTCTACCGGCACGGCGATATCTTGCCCTGAAATACTGACGTGGGACCGGCTTCAGCCGGGAAGGCGGTATTTCTGACGATAAAAATATAGTGATTGTACTAACCTCTTCCCGCCCCCCCCTTTCTGATCGGACAACCTCAAATATCCCGCACCACCGCACTCACGTGTATCGCATCATGCCGCCAGTACTCCAGATCACAGTCAATCAAGCGGCCGTTCTGATCGAAGTTCACCCTTGCGATACGCAAGCCGGGGCTACCCAGTGAAACCTTGAGCGCCGCCGAGGCTTCTGCGTGGAGCGCGGTGGGCACCATCTCGAAGCGGACCTGGCCGTAACGCAGGTCATAGCGGCTGGCGTAAAGCTCGGTCAGTGACTGATTGAGGTCGTAATCGAGGATGCCGGGAAAGTATTCCGGGTTCAGGTAATGCTCGACGTACAGCACCAGACGCTGATCAATACGCCTCGCGCGGCAGATCTGGATCACGCTGGACAACGCAGGCAATTGAAGCATTTCACAGATTTTTGCAGACGCCGGTTGCAGGCGTGCAGAAATGACCTGGGTATCGGCAACCCTGCCCTGGGCCTCGACCATGGCGTGGAAGTGGCTGCGGCGCATCAAGTCGTAGGCAAGACGTGGCGGCGAAATAAACCATCCGCGTCTCTCCTCTCTATAAATAAGCCCCAACGCTTCCAGCTGCACCAATGCCTCACGCAAGGTGATACGCGTGGTGTCGAACACCTCACTCAACTTGCGTTCTGCGGGCAACTTACTGCCGGGCGGCAAAAGACCATGCTCGATCTGCTCTTGCAGGGCATTACAAATCGTTGTGACCGCACGGGGCACTTCTTCGCGCATCAGGCTTCCTTTCTGGACTAGACCAGCGCCAAAACAGCGCACTCTTTATTCTCGTTGCACGCATCAGTGCGCAGAAACAGCCTACGGAGTGTAGATGACTGCTCCATGACAACGCCCATCACAAACCATGCCAGCCTCACTTGAAAAACCGCTGAAGGCCTTTCAGATCAAGGCTTTCATCATGGTCTACGCTTAGTCCGCACGCGGCGAGCCGACTCAACCTTCGGCAGACAATGCGCCGCAGCAACATAAAAATGTCATCGAAAAAGCTTAACTTGGCTCAGGTATTGCTGACCTAGACCAACCAACCCGCAACGATCACTTCTAAAAAGATCTTTCAGAAGTGCACAAGGAGCTTCGAATGAAACACCTTTTGCTGGCATCACTCCTCGGTTCCGCTATCGCTCTCAGCACGTCAGTCATGGCGGCAGACGCTGACCTGAAAACCCTTGAAGCAGCCGCCAAGGTTGAAGGCGCAGTCAACAGTGTTGGCATGCCGGACGACTGGGCTAACTGGAAAGAAACCTGGGCCGACTTGCAGACCAAATACGGACTCAAGCACATGGACACTGACATGAGCTCGGCCCAGGAAATCGCCAAGTTCGACGCGGAAAAAGACAACGCCAGCGCTGACATCGGTGACGTCGGCGCGGCCTTCGGCCCTATCGCAGCCGCCAAAGGCGTAACCCAGCCGTACAAGCCAAGCACTTGGGATCAGGTTCCTGACTGGGCGAAAGACAAAGATGGTCATTGGGCACTGGCCTACACCGGCACCATCGCTTTCGTGGTCAACAAGAAGTTACTGCACGGTTCCGAAGTACCCACCAAGTGGTCTGACCTGAAGGAAGGCAAGTACAAGGTTACCGTGGGTGACGTGAGCACCGCAGCTCAGGCTGCCAACGGGGTTCTGGCCGCCGCGATTGCCATGAAAGGCGACGAAAGCAATATCGCGCCCGGTCTGCAACTGTTCACCGAACTGGCCAAGCAAAAGCGTCTGGCCCTCAACAACCCGAACATCCAGAGCATGGAGAAAGGCGAAGTTGAAGTGGGCATCGTCTGGGATTTCAACGGCCTGAGCTACAAGGCCAAGATGACCAATCCGGATGACTACGTGGTACTGATCCCGTCCGATGGCTCGGTCATCTCCGGCTACACCACTATCATCAACAAATACGCGAAAAACCCTAACGCCGCCAAGCTGGCCCGTGAATACATCTTCAGTGACGCCGGTCAGATCAACCTGGCCAAAGGCAACGCCCGCCCGATTCGTGCCGAGCACCTTACCCTGCCACCTGAAGTGCAGGCCAAGCTGCTGCCAAACGAGCAGTACAAAGGCGTGACGCCAATCAAAAACGCAGCAGCATGGGAGAAAACTTCCAAAGCGCTGCCACAGATGTGGAACGAGCAAGTCATCGTTGAAATGAACTGATGCGCTACGGGCCTCAAGGATGAGGCCGCTTGTCCCCGTCATCCCCAAATAAGCCTGTGCCTGCCGGAGCGATTGGCTCATGAAACACAATGTCATCCTCATCGTGCTCGACGGCCTCAACTTCGAAGTGGCCAGACATGCGATGGGCCATCTGCAGGCTTATGCCAACGCAGGTCGAGCCTCGCTTTACAAGCTGGAATGCGAATTGCCGGCACTCTCGCGCCCGCTGTACGAATGCATCCTGACGGGCGTACCGCCGATTGAAAGCGGCATCGTCCACAATCAGGTTTCCCGGTTATCGAACCAACGCAGCATGTTCCACTACGCCACTGACGCCGGACTCAGTACCGCCGCGGCGGCCTATCACTGGGTCAGCGAGCTGTATAACCGTACGCCGTTCGATGCCGCCCGTGATCGCCACACGGATGACGTCGAATTACCGATTCAGCACGGCCATTTTTACTACGCTGACCATTACCCCGATTCGCACCTGTTTGCCGACGCAGAAAGCCTGCGGGTCAGGCACGCGCCGAATCTGCTGTTGATTCACCCCATGAATATCGACGACGCCGGGCACAAGCACGGCCTCGACAGCCCGCAATACCGCAACAGCGCGCGCAGCGTTGACATCATCATCGCGGATTACCTGCAAGGCTGGCTCGACGCGGGCTATCAGGTCTTGATCACTGCCGATCACGGCATGAACAACGACCGCTCCCACAATGGCCTGCTGCCTGAAGAGCGCGAAGTCCCACTGTTCGTGCTGGGCGACGCGTTCAGCCTGAGTTCTGCGGCTGCGCCCAAGCAAACCGAGCTGTGCGGCATCGTCTGCGAACTGCTCGGTGTGCCCCACGACAAACCGGTCTGCCGGGAGATTCTCAAGTGAGCACTAACAATCGCGGCAAATGGCTCGGGCTTCTCTGCCTGCTCCCGTTTGCACTGTTCTTCTTCGTGTTCCAGATCGCGCCGCTGGGCTGGGTGGCGATCAACAGCCTGCATTCCGAAGCTGGCTGGGGCCTCGAAAACTTCATCAAGGCCTTCGACTCACGGTTCTATCGCCAGGCCATGCAGTTCAGCCTGGAGATCAGTTTCTGGTCCAGCCTGTTCGGCATCATCATTGCGGTGCTGGGCAGTTATTCGCTGCGCAACGTGGATTCGCGGCTGCGGGACTTCGTCAATTCGTTCGCCAACATGACCAGCAACTTCTCCGGCGTACCGCTGGCCTTTGCGTTCATCATTCTGCTCGGCTTCAACGGCGCCGTGACCTTGATGCTCAAGCAGGCGGGGATCATCGAGGACTTCAACCTGTATTCGAAAACCGGGCTGATCATCCTCTACACCTACTTCCAGATCCCCCTCGGCGTATTGCTGCTGTACCCGGCCTTCGATGCCCTGCGTCAGGACTGGCGTGATTCGGCATCGTTGCTTGGCGCCAGCAGCTTTCAGTTCTGGCGTTACATCGGCTTGCCAGTGCTAACCCCTGCCCTGCTCGGCACCTTCGTCATTCTGCTGGCCAATGCCCTGGGCGCTTACGCCACGGTCTACGCCCTGACCACCGGCAACTTCAACGTGCTGCCGATCCGCATTGCAGCCATGGTTGCAGGTGATATCAGCCTCGATCCAAACATGGCCAGCGCGCTGGCGATGATTCTGGTCGGTCTGATGACGCTGGTCACTGTCGTTCATCAGTGGTTGCTGAAGAGGAGCTACCATGTCTCGCGCTGAAAGAGGCCCAGCCCGGCTTTACCACCGGGCGGTCGTTTATCTGTTGTTCTTCATCCTGCTGCTGCCTCTCGCCGGTACGCTGCTGTATTCGCTGGCCACCAGTTGGTCGGCAAGCATTCTGCCCAGCGGCCTGACCTTCAAATGGTACATCGCGCTGTGGAGCGATCCGCGCTTTCTCGCTGCATTTGGCCAGTCGCTGCTGGTCTGCGTTGGCGCGCTGATCTTGTCCGTGGTACTGATCCTGCCATTGCTGTTTGTGGTGCATTACCACTTCCCGCGCCTGGATGCGCTGATGAACATCCTGATCCTGCTGCCCTTCGCGGTGCCGCCGGTGGCATCGTCCGTGGGCCTGCTGCAGTTGTACGGTTCCGGGCCGTTCGCGATGGTCGGTACGCCGTGGATTCTGATCGGCTGCTACTTCACCGTGGCCTTGCCGTTCATGTACCGGGCGATCAGTAACAACCTGCAAGCGATCAATCTGACCGACCTGATGGACGCGGCGCAGTTGCTCGGAGCCAATACCTGGCAGGCGGCGTTTCTGGTGGTGCTGCCCAACCTGCGCAAAGGTTTGATGGTCGCCCTGCTGCTGTCGTTTTCCTTCCTGTTCGGCGAGTTCGTGTTCGCCAACCTGCTGGTCGGCACGCGTTATGAAACCCTGCAGGTGTACCTGAACAACATGCGTAACAGCAGCGGCCACTTCAACAGTGCGCTGGTGATTTCCTACTTCCTCTTCGTGTTGCTGCTGACCCTGGCCGCCAATCGTTTGAATAAGGACAAAGACTGATATGAGTTTTGTCAGCGTCGAAAACCTGCAAAAGAATTACGGCAGCACGGCAGTCTTCAGTGACATCAACTGCACCATCGAGCGTGGTGAGTTCGTCACCCTGCTCGGCCCGTCCGGTTGTGGCAAGTCAACCCTGCTGCGCTGCATCGCCGGGCTGACCTCGGTCAACAGCGGGCGCATTCTGCTGGACGGTGTCGATCTGGTGCCGGTGACCCCGCAAAAGCGCAACATCGGCATGGTGTTCCAGAGCTATGCGCTGTTCCCCAACATGACCGTGGAGCAGAACGTCGCATTTGGTCTGCGCATGCAAAAGGTCAACGCCGACGATACCCACAAGCGGGTTGCCGAGGTGTTGAAACTGGTAGAGCTGACGGATTTCGCCAGTCGTTACCCGCATCAGATGTCCGGCGGGCAGTGCCAGCGTGTCGCCCTCGCCCGCTCCCTGGTGACCCGGCCGCGCCTGTTGCTGCTGGATGAACCGTTGTCGGCGCTGGATGCGCGAATTCGCAAGCATTTGCGTGAGCAGATCCGCGCCATTCAGCGTGAGCTGGGCCTGACCACTATCTTCGTGACCCATGATCAGGAGGAAGCGTTGACCATGTCAGATCGCATTTTCCTGATGAATCAGGGTCGTATCGTGCAGAGCGGCGATGCTGAAACCCTTTACACTGCGCCGGTGGATGTTTTCGCCGCAGGCTTCATTGGCAACTACAACCTGCTCGAAGCCGAAGATGCCAGCCGCCTTATGCAACGGCCGATCACCAGCCGCATCGCGATTCGTCCGGAGGCCATTCAACTGAGCCTGACCGGCGAGCTTGAAGGGCAAATCCGCAGCCACAGCCTGCTGGGCAACGTGATCCGCTACCGGGTTGCAGCCCGCGGCGTGGAGTTGGTGGTGGACGTGCTCAATCGCTCGGCAGAGGATTTGCTGGCTGACGGGACGCGGGTGACGTTGAGGATTGATGCTTCGGCGTTGTGTGAGGTCTGAAGACAGCTGCAAGCGGCAAGCTTCAAGCCGCAAGCAGATACGGCGCACGGCTTTGCTTGCCGCTTATAGCTTGAAGCTTGCCGCTGCGCGCTAAACACAGATAGAACAGATAAAGAGTAAGGAAAAGCGCGCCATGGCTTTAGCAATTTTTGACCTGGACGAAACCCTGATTGCCGGCGACTGCGCCAGTCTGTGGAGTGAGCAGATGGCCAGGCTTGGCTGGGTGGATCCAGCGTCGTTCATCAAACGCGATCACGAACTGATGCAGGCCTACAGCGAAGGCAAGCTGGCGATGGAAGACTACATGGCCTTCAGCCTGGAGCCGATGCTTGGCCGCACCCCGGAAGAAGTCGACCATCTGGTCGGCCCTTGGGTCGAGGATTACATCGAGCCGATCATTTTCAGCGACGCCACTAAATGCATCGCCGAACACCGCGCTGCGGGCGACCGGATTCTGGTGATTTCAGCGTCGGGTGTTCATCTGGTGAAACCGATTGCCGAACGTATTGGCATTGATGAAGTGCTGGCCATCGAACTGGACGTCGCTCACGGTGTGTACAACGGCAAGACCGTCGGCACCCTGACCTACCGCGAAGGCAAGATCACCCGTCTCATGGAATGGCTGGACGCCGAAGGTGAAAACCTCGAAGGCGCGAGTTTCTACTCGGATTCACGCAATGATCTACCGTTGTTGCTCAAGGTTGATCATCCCCATGTCGTCAATCCGGACCCCACCTTGCTGGAACATGCCCAGAAAGCAGGTTGGCCTGTGCACAGCTGGAAGTAACAAGTCTGGCTACATTCCCTGTGGGAGCGGTGCTTGCCCGCGATAAGGACACCGCGAACTAAAGTGAATCGCGTCCAGCCCTATAGCGGGCACACC
>NZ_JACONW010000011.1 GCF_014357575.1 Pseudomonas folii
ATCAATACCAGCGAGCCTCTCCGGCAGGGCGCTTCTTGAAGCGCTTCATGGTCCACATGTACTGGCTTGGATACGCCCGCACATATTTCTCCACCACCTGACTCATGGCCGCCGCCGACGTTGCAGTGTCGGTGCTGTACATGGCCTCGGGTGCAGCTTCCAGCACTACTTTGTAACCCGAACCGTCCGGCAGGCGCATGGCATGCAGGAACACGCCGACGGCTTTACCACCCGCCAGCATGTTAGGCACAAACTTGCTGGTCAGGGCTGTAGTGGCGAAGAACGGTACGAAAATCCCCGCTGATTCCGCTGGCTCTGGATCGGCCGGAATACCCACCGAGCCGCCTTTGCGCACTTCCTTGATGACGCTGAGAATGCCTTCCTTGGTGGACGCCGCCACACGGTTACCCAGTTGTACCCGCTGTTTGCGCAACAGGTCATCGACCGCCTTGAGTTTGGGCGGACGGTAGAAAATGATCGGCTTGCACTGGCTGCAGTAGAAGTGATTGAGCACTTCCCAGTTGCCCAGGTGACTGGTGATGCCAACGACGCCTTTACCGGACGCCAAGGCATCCTTGAGGACGTCGAGGCCTTCGACTTCACGCACCAGATCGATGGATTTCTGAGCAGGCCAGATCCAGGCACAGGCGCTTTCGGTGAGGGTTTTGCCGATGTCCATCAAGCTGCGGCCGACGAGACGCTCGCGCTCGGCAGGGTCCATTTCCGGAAAGCATTTAGCCAGATTGATGCGCGCAACCTCACGCGAACGGTTCGGCAGTTTCCACATCAACCAGCCGATGCCTGCACCGACCCACTGCACAACGCGCCAGGGCAACAAGGCAAACAGTCGCAATGCGCCCACCATGAGGGCACCTTTAAACTTTTCCACAGATCACTCCCCAAAACTCAAGGCGGCCATTGTAACCGTCAGCGGACCAAAACCGCGTATCGATCACAATCCACGGTATGGTCCATGACCATGCCGCTCGACTGCATGTAGGCATAACAGATGGTCGGCCCCACAAAGGTAAACCCTGCTTTCTTCAACGCCTTGCTCATGGCCTCGGCTTCTGGCGTGATGGCCGGGACTTCGCTGCGGTCCTTGCGATGGTTGATCTTCCGTTCACCGCCAACAAACGACCAGAGGAATTCAACCGGATCGTCCAGCTTCAACCACGCCTGCGCATTACGCCGGGCGGCGTTGAGCTTGAGACGGTTACGGATGATGCCCGGCTCCTGCATCAGGACGTCGATTTCAGCATCGGTCATGGCGGCAATCCGGTGCACATCAAACCCGAACATCACCTCGCGATAACGCGCGCGCTTTTTCAGAACGGTGATCCATGAAAGACCGGCCTGGAACCCTTCGAGCAAAAGCAACTCGAAGAGCTTCTGCGCGTCGCGCAACGGCACGCCCCACTCCTGATCGTGATAATCGATGTAAATCGGCTCTTCGTTGCACCAATAGCAGCGTGGCATAGGGCTTCCAAGGGTGGAGGTGCTGCTGAATCGGGTATACTCCCGCTCTTTAAATCGCAGCCCCAGTACAGGTGAATTTCGTGAGCCAGCCTACGCCAGCCGTGCGTACCTTCCAAGACTTGATCCTCGCCCTCCAGCAATACTGGGCCGAGCAAGGTTGTGTGGTACTTCAGCCCTACGATATGGAAGTAGGCGCCGGCACTTTCCACACTGCCACGTTTCTGCGCGCCGTAGGCCCGGAAACCTGGAACGCAGCCTACGTACAACCAAGCCGCCGTCCGACTGACGGCCGTTACGGTGAAAACCCGAACCGCCTGCAGCACTACTATCAGTTTCAAGTAGTTCTCAAGCCAAACCCTGATAACTTCCAGGAGTTGTATCTGGGCTCGTTGAAGCATGTCGGTCTGGACCCGCTGGTCCACGACGTGCGCTTCGTTGAAGACAACTGGGAATCGCCGACTCTGGGCGCCTGGGGTCTGGGCTGGGAAATCTGGCTCAACGGCATGGAAGTGTCGCAGTTCACTTATTTCCAGCAAGCGGGCGGCATCGAATGCTACCCCGTGACCGGTGAGATCACCTACGGCCTGGAACGTCTGGCGATGTACCTGCAGAACGTTGACTCGGTTTATGACCTGGTCTGGGCTGACGGTCCGTTCGGCCGCGTGACTTACGGCGATGTGTTCCACCAGAACGAAGTGGAGCAATCGACTTACAACTTCGAGCACGCCAACGTCGACAAACTGTTCGAACTGTTCGATTTCTACGAAAGCGAAGCCAAGCGCCTGATCGAACTGGATCAGCCGCTGCCGCTGCCGAGCTACGAAATGGTTCTGAAGGCTTCCCATACCTTCAACCTGCTGGACGCCCGTCGCGCCATCTCGGTAACTGCTCGTCAGCAGTACATCCTGCGTGTTCGTACCCTGGCTCGTTCTGTCGCTCAAGCCTATCTGATGGCTCGCGCCAAGCTGGGCTTCCCGATGGCTCCACCTGATTTACGTGACGAAGTGCTGGCCAAGCTGGAGGCGCAACAATGAGTGCTCAAGATTTCCTGGTTGAACTGGGTACCGAAGAGCTGCCACCGAAAGTGCTCAACACGTTGGCCGATGCGTTTCTGGCCGGTATCGAAAAAGGCCTGCAGTCTGCGGGGCTGACTTACAGCGCCAAGCAGGTTTATGGCGCACCGCGTCGTCTGGCCGTGTTGATTACCGACCTGTCCACGCAACAGCCGGATCGCAGCATCAACCTTGACGGCCCGCCACGTCAGGCGGCTTTCGACGCGGAAGGCAACCCGACTCAGGCGGCACTGGGCTTTGCCAAGAAGTGCGGCGTTGATCTGAGCGAAATCGATCAGAGTGGTCCCAAGCTGCGTTACAGCCAGAACATCGCTGGCAAGCCAACCGCGAGCCTGCTGCCGACTATCGTTGAAGACTCCCTGAATGACCTGCCGATTCCCAAGCGCATGCGCTGGGGTGCCCGCAAGGAAGAGTTCGTGCGTCCGACCCAATGGCTGGTCATGCTGTTTGGCGATCAGGTCATCGATTGCACAATCCTGGCCCAGACTGCTGGCCGTGAATCCCGCGGCCATCGCTTCCACCACCCGGAAAGCGTTCGCATCACCTCGCCAGCCAGCTATCTGAGCGATCTGCGCAACGCGTATGTATTGGCTGACTTCAACGAACGTCGTCAACTGATCACCAAGCGTGTCGACGAACTGGCGACCCAACACGAAGGCACTGCCATCGTGCCGCCAGGCTTGCTTGACGAAGTGACTTCGCTGGTCGAGTGGCCGGTTCCGCTGGTGTGCTCGTTTGAAGAGCGCTTCCTGGAAGTGCCGCAAGAAGCCCTGATCACCACCATGCAGGACAACCAGAAGTACTTCTGCCTGCTGGATGCCGACGGCAAGTTGCTGCCACGCTTCATCACCGTTGCGAATATCGAAAGCAAAGACCCACAGCAGATCGTCCTGGGTAACGAGAAAGTCGTTCGTCCACGTCTGACTGACGCTGAGTTCTTCTTCAAGCAGGACAAGAAGCAGAAGCTGGAAACCTTCAACGAGCGTCTGCAGAACGTCGTGTTCCAGGCTCAGTTGGGCAGCGTTTTCGACAAGGCTGAACGCGTTTCGAAACTGGCCGCATTCATCGCGCCACGTATCGGTGGCGATGCTCAACGCGCTGCGCGCGCCGGTCTGCTGTCCAAGTGCGACCTGGCCACCGAGATGGTGGGCGAATTTCCTGAAATGCAGGGTATCGCCGGTTACTACTACGCCAAGGCTGACGGCGAAACGGACGATGTAGCGCTGGCACTGAACGAGCAATACATGCCCCGCGGTGCAGGTGCTGACCTGCCGACGACCTTGACCGGTTCGGCAGTGGCCATCGCTGACAAGCTGGACACCCTGGTCGGTATCTTCGGTATCGGCATGCTGCCTACCGGCAGTAAAGACCCGTACGCATTGCGTCGTGCGGCGCTGGGTATCCTGCGCATTCTGATCGAGAAGCAACTGGACCTGGATCTGATCGAGACTGTGAAGTTTGCAGTGGGTCAGTTCGGTGCCAAGGTCAAAGCTGCCGGTCTGTCGGAACAGGTACTGGAATTCATCTTCGACCGCCTGCGTGCGCGCTACGAAGACGAAGGCGTTGAAGTGGCGGTTTACCTGTCGGTTCGAGCCCTGCAACCAGGTTCGGCGCTGGACTTCGATCAGCGTGTTCAAGCCGTTCAGGCGTTCCGCAAACTGCCGGAAGCTGCAGCACTGGCCGCGGTGAACAAGCGCGTGTCGAATCTGTTGAGCAAGGCTGAGGGCAACATTGCCCAGACCGTCGAGCCCAAGTATTTCGATAACGCTAACGAGTTCTCGCTGTACTCGGCTATCAAGCAAGCGGATCAAGATGTGCAGCCGATGGCAGAAGCGCGTCAGTACAGCGAGACCCTCGCACGTCTGGCAGCCCTTCGTGAACCGGTTGATGCGTTCTTCGAAGCCGTGATGGTCAACGCCGAGGACGCCAACGTGCGCGCCAACCGCTATGCGCTGCTGGCACGTCTGCGTGGCCTGTTCCTGGGTGTCGCTGACATCTCGCTGCTAGGCTGAAGAAGGGGCGCATTGTGAAGTTGCTGATCCTCGATCGGGATGGAGTCATCAATCACGACTCCGACGCTTACATAAAGTCGGTGGCGGAGTGGATTCCGATTACCGGCTCGATCGAGGCGATTGCGCAGCTGAGCAAGGCCGGCTGGACGGTTGCAGTCGCGACCAACCAGTCCGGCATCGCCCGAGGTTATTACGACCTCGCGACCCTGGACGCCATGCACGCGCGTTTACGTGAACTAGTGGCGGGGCAGGGTGGCGAAGTCGGTTTGATCGTCTATTGCCCACACGGGCCCGATGAAGGTTGCGATTGCCGCAAGCCGAAGCCGGGCATGCTGCAGACCATCGCCCGACACTACCAGGTGGAGCTGGCGGGAACGTGGTTTGTGGGCGACAGCAGCAGCGACCTTAAGGCCGCAATGGCCGTCGACTCACAACCGGTTTTGGTTAAAACCGGCAAAGGAGAGAAAACACTGGCAGGGTCGCTCCCCGTCAGTACGTTGGTTTTTGACGATCTCGCGGCCGTTGCCGCAGAACTTATCCACAATAGCGCTCCGCAAAACAACTAGCGGTACGCTTGATGAACGGGCACTTGCCCGCACGGTAAAAGCAACTATGTCGATCATCCAGGCAATCAGGACCGTTCTTTTCTACCTGTTGCTAGGCACCAGCTCTCTGCTGTGGTGCACGTTAAGCTTCTTCATCGCCCCGTTCCTGCCTTTCAAGGCTCGCTATCGCTTCATCAATGTCTACTGGTGCCGCTGTGCAATCTGGTTGACCCGAGTATTTCTGAATATCCGGGTTGAAGTGACCGGTGCGGAAAATGTCCCCAAGACGCCCTGCGTGATCATTTCCAACCACCAGAGCACCTGGGAAACCTTCTTCCTGTCACAGTACTTCTCACCACTGAGCCAAGTGCTCAAGCGTGAACTTCTGTATGTACCGTTCTTTGGCTGGGCGATGGCCATGCTGCGTCCTATCGCAATTGATCGTGAGAACCCCAAAGCAGCACTCAAGCAAATTGCGAAGAAGGGCGATGAGCTGCTCAAGGACGGTGTCTGGGTACTGATCTTCCCGGAAGGCACCCGGGTCCCGTTTGGCCAGGTTGGTAAGTTCTCTCGCGGGGGCACTGCCTTGGCGGTGAATGCAAACCTGCCCGTCCTGCCGATTGCGCACAACGCTGGCAAGTACTGGCCGAAGGAAGGCTGGGCGAAAAAGCCAGGGACTATTCAGGTCGTGATCGGCGAACCGATGTACGCAGAGGGCGAAGGCCCACGCGCCATTGCAGCCCTGAACGATCGGGTTCAAACCTGGAACGAAGACACTCAGAAAGCTTTGGGCTCAATCACCGTACCGGTGTCGAACAAGGAAGAAGCGGTTATCTGAGTTTTGTGGATAACCTGTGCACTGTTTTTGTTTTTTTCGTAAAAATCGGCGGCAAAGCCTTGGATTTACTGCTTATTTCCGATGCTCATTAAAGAGCCAAAAACGTGCATAAGTTTTTATGAGCGTCTAGAACCGACCTTTCGGGGTCGGTTTTTTATGTCTGGAATTTATGCGAATCCTTTATGCACATGAATAACACTATTACTGTTTAGTGCCACCCTCAGGTAACCCGGCTTTCACCTTTTCGTAGGCTTGGGTCATGACGTTCCAGGTTCTCGTATCAGCAGGGATCAGGTGCTCTATACGCAACGACTCCATGGTGACGTCTAGCGGCATACCGAATGTTGTAAACGTGGACATGAATTTCAATTCACCCTGCTTTGCGTTGATTCGGGTGAATAACAGCGGGGGTGGTTCATTGGTCAGCGCTAAAGATCCGCTTGGCACAGGCAGACCTTTCAAGAGAGCTGCCAATTTGTGATTACTCAAGCTCTCTCTTGCGGCTCTTTGCCAGGCCACTAACCTGACCTCGTCAACATTGATTAAATGGTCGCCTAACCCGCCGGGCTGCAATAGCGTTTCGAGCAGATTGAGTCCGTTGGCTGCAGCGGCATCAAGGCCTACCAGATCAAACAAAACTCCGACGCTTACATTCGCAGCCACCACATCCCACTCACTGCCCATGACAATGGCAGGGGCAGGGTTGTTGGCGTGAAGTAGATGAGTAATAGCTTCGCGAACCGCTTTCATACCCGGAGAGGTAAGGGGAGTTGCTTCGTAACGGGGCGCATAACCGGCCGCGAGAAACACTCTATTGCAATGCTCCAAGGGTGCCTCGAGCGCCGTCAGCAGGTTATGCAAAGTAGAAGGACCGGGTCTGGCACGTCCTGTCTCAATGCAACTCAGGTGGCGCTGAGACACGCCAGAAATCAAAGCCAGATCAAGTTGGCTCAATCGGGCCTGACGGCGCAATTGCCGTAACTGCTCACCGGCATCAACTGAGGGAACGGATCGAAGAAAAGGTAAGGGCTTCATTCATCGACTCTAACGGCGGGAGTTGAGGGAGTCCATGACCTGTGAGGTCATTGATCCTGTGGCGAAAATATCACTAACTTAGCTGGAAAGCTTATCGCTGATTGCTCAAGGAAGACTGATGAACAGACCCTACCTCGCATTGGCCACTTTGGTGGTTTTCTCGTTGTATACGGCGGGCACCATGTGGCTGTCTGAGCAATCACTAATCGCTTTCGGCATCGAGCTCATTTCCCGTCCAGACACTGCACAGGTGGTCGTTGACCTCTACTTGCTCGGTTTCCTTGCTTGCGTCTGGATGTATCGGGATGCACACGCTAGAGGTCATTCAACCGTATCGCTCCTTCCTTATTTTTTGATAACGGCCTTGTTCCTGTCGATCGGCCCACTGCTTTACATTGTGATCAATGGCTTCAGCAGAGCGTCGGCAGATATGGTTGATCATGGGGGAGGATCGGAAAAGGTGAGCTGAGGGGAAGGTCGATCTGTTGACGACACGAACTCATCGGTTTGCATAGCCAACGCTTCGCGAACAAGTTCCTACAGATGGAGCATCCGAGCCCTTGGAAAGTGCCATTGGACCAACCTGAGCTTCGACTCGATTCTGTTCCACGTGGAACACATATCATCTGTGGGACGTTCGCGGTGGGCTCTCGAAATCAGCGTTGTGGAATGTTGGTTAAAAAAAACCCCGGCTCAATGACCGGGGTTTTTGTTGGCTAACCGAGACAGACCTTTTAGAAGTCCAGGTTAGAAACCGCCAGAGCGTTACTCTCGATGAAGTCGCGGCGAGGTTCTACCGCGTCACCCATCAAGGTATTGAAGATCTGGTCTGCACCAATAGCGTCTTCAATGGTGACCTTGAGCATCCGGCGAACCGATGGGTCCATCGTAGTTTCCCACAACTGATCAGGGTTCATTTCACCCAGACCTTTGTATCGCTGGATGGTGTGACGCTTGGTGCTTTCTGCCATCAGCCAGGCCAAGGCTTCCTTGAACTCGGTGACTTGCTTCTTACGCTCACCACGTTGAACGTAAGCACCTTCTTCAAGCAGAGTACTGATCTGCAGGCCGAGAGCGGTTACGGTCTTGTAGTCGTTACTGCCGAAGAAGTCACGGTTGAAGGTCACGTAGTTGGACAGGCCGTGGGAGATCAGTTCGACCTCTGGCAACCAGACATTACGTTCGCGATCTTCACGCAGGCTGGCTTTGTAGACCAGACCCGACTTCTCACCTACACGCAGACGAGCGTCGAACAGCGCCAGCCAGGCTTGCATGCCTTCGTGGTCAGACAGCTGCTCCAGAGTGACAGGTGGCAGATAAACGAAGTGCTCGGTCAGCTCCTGCGGATACAAGCGCGACAGACGCTTGAGGGTCTTCATGACCATGCGGAAATCGTTGACCAGACGCTCAAGCGATTCACCGGAAATACCAGGTGCAGACTCATTCAGGTGCAGGCTCGCGTCTTCAAGAGCCGACTGGGTCATGTACTCTTCCATGGCCTCGTCGTCTTTGATGTACTGCTCTTGCTTGCCTTTCTTGACCTTATACAACGGCGGTTGAGCGATGTAGATATAGCCGCGCTCGATCAGTTCTGGCAGCTGACGGAAGAAGAAGGTCAGCAGCAGGGTACGGATGTGAGAACCGTCGACGTCAGCATCGGTCATGATGATGATATTGTGATAACGCAGCTTGTCGATGTTGTACTCATCGCGGCCGATGCCACAGCCAAGGGCGGTGATCAAAGTGCCGACTTCTTGCGACGAGATCATCTTGTCGAAACGCGCTTTCTCGACGTTAAGGATCTTACCCTTGAGAGGCAGGATCGCTTGGGTTTTACGGTTACGCCCCTGCTTGGCTGAACCGCCAGCAGAGTCACCTTCCACGAGATACAGTTCGGAAAGGGCAGGGTCTTTTTCCTGGCAGTCAGCAAGCTTGCCCGGCAGACCGGCGATGTCCAGTGCACCTTTACGACGGGTCATCTCGCGAGCCTTACGAGCCGCTTCACGCGCGCGCGCGGCATCGATCATCTTGCCGACAACTGCCTTGGCTTCGTTCGGGTTTTCCAGCAGGAAGTCAGAGAAATATTTACCCATCTCCTGCTCTACTGCGGTTTTAACCTCGGAAGAAACCAGCTTGTCTTTGGTCTGCGAGCTGAATTTCGGGTCCGGTACTTTTACCGAAATAATCGCGGTCAGACCTTCACGAGCATCGTCGCCGGTGGTCGCGACCTTGTGCTTCTTGGCCAGACCTTCCTGCTCGATATAAGCGTTAAGGTTACGCGTCAACGCAGAGCGGAAGCCCACCAGGTGAGTACCGCCGTCACGCTGTGGAATGTTGTTGGTGAAGCACAACAGGTTCTCGTTGAAGCTGTCGTTCCACTGCAAAGCGATCTCGACGCCAATGCCATCGTCACGCTGAATGTTGAAGTGGAAAACCTGATTGACCGCAGTCTTGTTGGTATTCAGGTATTCAACGAAAGCGCGCAAACCACCTTCGTACTTGAACAGCTCTTCTTTGCCGCTGCGCTCGTCACGAAGAACGATACCTACGCCAGAGTTAAGGAAGGAGAGTTCACGAATCCGCTTGGCCAGAATGTCCCAGCTGAAGTGGATGTTCTTGAAGGTCTCGGCGGAAGGTTTGAAGTGGATCTCGGTGCCGGTGGTATCGCTGTCACCCACAATACGCATGGGTTCCTGTGGAACACCATGAACGTAAGTCTGTTCCCAGATCTTGCCGCTACGACGCACAGTCAGCAGAAGCAATTCGGACAACGCGTTAACTACGGACACACCTACACCGTGCAGACCGCCAGATACTTTGTAGGAGTTGTCGTCGAACTTACCGCCAGCGTGGAGCACAGTCATGATGACCTCTGCTGCCGATACGCCTTCTTCTTTGTGCACGTCTACCGGAATGCCACGGCCGTTATCACGAACGGTAATGGATTCGTCAGGGTGGATGGTGATAGTGATGTCGTCGCAATGGCCAGCCAAAGCTTCGTCGATCGAGTTATCAACAACCTCAAACACCATGTGGTGGAGACCGCTGCCATCGTCAGTGTCACCGATGTACATTCCGGGACGCTTGCGTACGGCATCTAGCCCTTTCAGTACCTTGATACTGGAGGAGTCGTACGTTTGGTTTTCGCTCATGCAATCACTCCCGATGATCGTGGGTCTGGGTGATACGGCCTTGTTCCACGTGGAACAAAGCGACTGGCGTTTCCGTTTGCCAGCCGTCCCTCAATAATTCGTGGTCTACACAGGTAATGAAAACCTGGCAGCGTAAGTCTTCAAGCAAGCGGCAAAGCGCGCGGCGATGCTGGTCGTCCAGTTCCGAGGGCAAATCGTCGACCAGGTAAATACACTGACCGCGACGAGCCTGACTGACGAGATGGCCTTGGGCAATACGTAGCGCGCACACAACGAGTTTCTGCTGACCCCGCGACAAGATATCTGCCGCATTGTGCGCACCTAACCTGAGTCGTAAATCAGCTCGTTGTGGTCCTGCTTGCGTATGGCCCATCTGTTGATCGCGATGGAGGGAAGAGGCGAGCACAGCGCTCAAGTCTTTTTCCTTGTCCCATCCTCGGTAGTAGCTCAGGGTCAAACCCTCGAGTTCAACTAGCTCGCTGAGAGTCTGCTCGAAGACGGGTTTCAACGCTTTGATGTACGACCGCCGATACTCATCTATTTCATCGCTGGCCAGGCACAGTTCACGGTCCCAAGCCGCTTGCGAAGCGCCGTCAAGTGTACCATGCCGAAGCCACGAGTTACGCTGCTTGAGGGCCTTCTGGAGGCGCTGCCAAGTAGCCATGAAACGAGGTTCCACGTGGAACACTCCCCAATCCAGAAACTGCCTGCGGATCTTGGGCGCACCTTCGAGTAAGCGGAAGCTGTCGGGATTGATGAGTTGCAGAGGTAATGTCTCCGCGAGCTGCGCAGCGCTACGAGCATTCTGCCCATCTATGCGGATTTGAAAGTCACCCTGACGATCTCGGGAAACACCGAGATTGCTGTGCCCACCTTCAACCAGATCTACCTGGCCAAAGACCGTACAAGCCGGTTGTTCGTACTGGATCACCGGTAGCAGTCGAGCGCTACGAAACGAGCGGGCGAGGCCGAGCAAATGGATGGCTTCCAGCACGCTGGTTTTGCCACTGCCATTAGCGCCGTGAAGGATGTTGATACGGGGGGAGGGGGAGAAGGTCACCGGGTGCAGATTGCGCACCCCGGTGACCGAGACGCGACTAAGAGACATCTAGCTTCTGCTGAACATGGTTACAGGCGCATCGGCATAACTACATAAGCTGAGTCGTCGTTATCTGATTCCTGTACCAGCGCACTGCTGTTGGAGTCAGACAAAATCAGACGAACTTGCTCGGTAGTCATTACGCCCAGCACGTCGAGCAAGTAGCTGACGTTGAACCCGATCTCCAGCGAAGCGCCGTTATAGTCGACGCTGATTTCTTCTTCCGCTTCTTCCTGCTCAGGGTTGTTCGCCTGGATTTTCAGCTGACCGCTGGCCAACTGAAGACGGATACCACGGTACTTTTCATTGGACAGAATCGCCGTGCGGCTGAACGCTTCACGCAATGCCTGACGATCGCCCAACACAAGCTTGTCACCACCCTTGGGCAGCACGCGCTCGTAGTCCGGGAATTTGCCGTCAACCAGTTTGGAGGTGAACGTGAACTCGCCAGTGGTCGCACGAATGTGATGCTGACCCAGGACGATACTCACGATGCCATCTTGCTCGGTCAGCAGGCGAGCCATTTCCAGGATGCCTTTACGTGGAACAATCACCTGGTGACGATCAGCCTGTTCGATATCAGCAGTCATCGAGCACATGGCCAAACGGTGACCGTCGGTGGCAACAGCGCGAAGAATACCGGCGCTCACTTCCAGCAACATGCCGTTGAGGTAATAACGAACGTCCTGCTGAGCCATTGCAAAGCTTGTGCGCTCGATCAAACGACGCAACTTGCTCTGCACCAGGTTGAAGGTCAGCGAACCAGGACCTTCTTCAACAGTAGGGAAGTCATTGGCAGGCAACGTCGACAGCGTGAAGCGGCTACGACCAGCCTTGACGATCAACTTTGCATCATCGACCTTGATGTCGATCAGCACGTCGTTCGGCAGGCTTTTGCAAATGTCCATCAGCTTGCGGGCAGGGACAGTGATCTCGCCCGGCTCAGCAGGTTCTTCTAGCTGAACACGGCCAACGAGTTCGACTTCAAGATCAGTGCCGGTCAACGAGAGCTGCTGCCCTTCGACGACCAGAAGCACGTTGGAGAGCACCGGCAGGGTCTGGCGGCGTTCAACAACGCCGGCGACCAATTGCAGGGGTTTCAACAGGGCTTCGCGTTGAATGGTGAAATGCATGGTCTAGTCCCTTGCCTTAATAAGCTGCGCTGATGTCATCAAGTGGTCAGTGTACGCAGCAGGTTCTTGTAGTCCTCGCGAATATCCGCGTCGGATTCCTTCAATTCATTAATTTTTCGACACGCGTGCAATACAGTCGTGTGGTCGCGTCCGCCAAACACATCACCGATCTCCGGCAAACTGTGGTTGGTCAGCTCCTTGGACAATGCCATCGCCACCTGACGCGGACGGGCTACAGATCGGGAACGACGCTTGGACAACAGGTCGGAAATCTTGATCTTGTAGTACTCGGCGACAGTGCGCTGGATGTTATCCACACTCACGAGTTTGTCCTGCAGTGCCAACAGGTCCTTCAATGATTCGCGGATCAACTCGATAGTGATCTCACGGCCCATGAAGTGCGAGTGGGCAATTACACGCTTGAGTGCACCTTCAAGCTCACGCACGTTGGAACGAATGCGTTGTGCAATGAAGAAAGCCGCATCGTGAGGCAGATCTACCTTCGCCTGATCCGCTTTTTTCATCAGGATCGCGACGCGGGTTTCAAGCTCAGGAGGCTCGACAGCAACTGTCAGGCCCCAACCAAATCGCGACTTCAGGCGCTCTTCCAGCCCCTCAATCTCTTTCGGATACCGGTCGCTCGTCAGAATGACCTGCTGGCCGCCTTCAAGCAGAGCATTGAACGTGTGGAAAAACTCTTCCTGAGAACGTTCCTTGCGGGCGAAAAACTGAATATCGTCGATCAGCAATGCATCCACAGAACGATAGAAACGCTTGAACTCGTTGATCGCGTTCAACTGCAGCGCTTTGACCATGTCGGCCACGAAACGCTCCGAATGCAGGTAAACAACCTTGGCGTTCGGGTTCTTCTTGAGAAGATGATTACCCACAGCGTGCATCAAGTGAGTTTTACCCAGGCCGACGCCGCCATAAAGAAAGAGCGGGTTATAGCCATGCTTGGGGTTATCAGCCACTTGCCAGGCCGCAGCCCGGGCCAGCTGGTTCGACTTACCTTCGACGAAGTTCTCAAAAGTGAACGTGCGATTCAGATAGCTGGTGTGTTTGAGCGCACCTTCTACCTGGACCGTACGCTGTTCAGCACGAGCAGGGGCCTGTTGGGAACTGGCACCAGCCATTGGGTCGAAGCTGTCACGAGAGGGTTCGTCGTTAACCTGCGATGGCTGTACTGGTGCTGGGGCAGGGACTTGAGCGGGAGCGGGTGCCTGACTAACAGGCTGGCTCGCTGCTATTGCCTGCGAGGCCGCCGCAGCCAATGGCGCGTTCGGGGCCGCGCGAGGCGCAGAACTGCGCTTGCTGCCTATTAATAGAGAAAGCGCAGGTGCCATCCCTTGACCATGCTCCCCCAACAGTTCGAGCAAACGACCGAGGTATTTTTCGTTTACCCAATCGAGAACAAAACGGTTAGGTGCATAGACACGCAACTCGTCGCCTTCGGCTTCAACCTGTAGCGGACGGATCCAGGTGTTGAATTGCTGGGCAGGCAGCTCATCGCGCAAAAGCTCCACGCACTGCTGCCAAAGTTCCAATGACACGGACATCCCCTAGGTTAAAAGCCGGTGAGGCAAAAACAGCCGCCATTGTACCGACCGCGCTTGTACTTATCCACATGTAGGTGGCCTGTCTAACGGGATAAATCCGCAATTTATCTCGAATAAAACCGACCGACGGCTTGTGCATAAGCTCTGTGGATAACCCATCTTCAGCCCATTGCATAACTCGGGGTTGAAATCTGTGGATAAGCGACCTGTGGATAAAACGCCATTCCACACACAGGTTTTCCGACAGCGCAGCACAGGCAGAGCACCGTTTCTCGACAGTGTTGTCATCCTCTGTACAGCTTGTTTTAAAAGGGCTAAAGCAGGTTATCCACAGAGGATCGCCTGCATTGCTTTAATAAGCTCTATAAAGAAGCTTTAAATACTTTTCTTCTTTATTTCTATATCTAGGCAAGAAGCCAAACCACAGCCCCCGGGAAAAAATGATCCAGAAGCGGCCAGATAACTAAATGAAGGAAACGCTGGTTGGAAATTGACCTAGAGGCTTGCTTTCTCTAGAATCCCCGGTCTCTTAAAACGGGGGCCATTCCGGCCCGTTGTGGACGAACCAGGTAACACGCCATGAAACGTACTTTCCAACCAAGCACTATCAAACGCGCCCGCACTCACGGCTTCCGTGCTCGCATGGCCACCAAGAACGGCCGCGCCGTACTGTCGCGTCGTCGCGCCAAAGGTCGCGCGCGTCTGGCAGTTTGATAATCCGGCACTGGAGGTGAGTCAGGACTTCAGTCGGGAAAAGCGTTTGCTTACCCCCCGGCATTTCAAGGCAGTCTTTGACTCCCCTACCGGCAAGGTTCCGGGGAAAAATCTCCTGCTCCTTGCGCGCAATAACGACCTTGATCATCCCCGTCTGGGGCTGGTTATCGGTAAAAAGAGCGTCAAACTCTCCGTTGAGCGCAACCGCTTGAAACGCCTGATGCGCGAATCATTTCGCCACCACCAAGACAACTTGGTCGGGTGGGATATTGTGATTGTCGCGCGTAAAGGCTTGGGTGACGTAGAAAGCCCCGAATTGATTCAGCATTTCGGCAAGCTATGGAAGCGCCTGGCACGCAGTCGGCCGGTTCCAGAAGCAAAAACCGAAACTGTAGGGGTAGATAGTACCGATGCGTAAACTGGCGCTCGTTCCGATCCAGTTCTATCGCTATGCCATTAGCCCGCTGATGGCCAGTCACTGTCGTTTCTACCCCAGTTGCTCCTGCTACGCGTATGAAGCCATTGAAAATCATGGCCTTCTGCGCGGTGGCTGGCTGACCTTTCGTCGCTTAGGTCGCTGTCATCCGTGGAATCCCGGTGGTTATGACCCGGTTCCGCCTGTCCCTACCTCCCGTTCTTCTTCGATGGCCGAGTAATCATGGATATTAAACGCACGATCCTGATCGTCGCCCTGGCAATCGTGACCTATGTCGGGGTTCTGAAATGGAACCAAGACTACGGCCAGGCCGCCTTGCCGACTCAGAATGTTGCCGCCAGCACCCCTGCACCGGGCATTCCGGACACGGCTACTGGTGCAAAAACTTCTGCGAGTGCCGATGTTCCTAGCGCAAATGGCGAAGTAGCTGCACCGCTGGAAACTCCAGCAGCTGCCAGCAAAGACCTTATTCAGGTCAAAACCGACGTGCTCAGCCTGGAAATCGATCCAGTCGGCGGCGACGTCGTTCAGTTGAGGCTGCCTCTGTATCCACGTCGTCAGGACCATCCTGACGTGCCATTTCAGTTGTTCGATAACGGTGGCGAACGTACCTTCCTGGCGCAAAGCGGTCTGACTGGCAACAACGGTCCCGATGCCCGCCCGGCCGGTCGTCCGGTTTACTCGTCTGCACAGAAGAGCTATCAACTCGCTGATGGTCAGGAAAATCTGGTTGTCGACCTGAAGTTCACCGACAACGGTGTCAACTACATCAAGCGCTTTACCTTCAAGCGCGGTTTGTACGATCTGGTTGTGAGTTATGAAATCGACAACCAGAGCGCTCAGCCTTGGTCGGGCAACCTGTTTGCCCAACTGAAACGTGATGGCAGCGATGATCCTTCCTCCACAACTGCCACCGGTACCGCGACCTATCTGGGTGCCGCGCTGTGGACAGCCGGCGAGCCTTACAAAAAAGTGTCGATGAAAGATATCGACAAGGCTCAGCTCAAGGAAACCGTCCAGGGTGGTTGGGTTGCATGGTTGCAGCACTACTTCGTAACGGCGTGGATCCCGAGCAAGGACACTGCCAACGCAGTTCAGACGCGTAAAGATAACCAAGGCAACTACATCATCGGTTTCACTGGCCCGGCTGTAACTGTTGCACCGGGTAGTAAAGGCGAGCTGAGTGCCACGTTGTATGCGGGTCCGAAAAGTCAGGCAGTGCTGAAAGAGTTATCCCCAGGTCTGGAATTGACTGTCGACTACGGCATCCTGTGGTTTATTGCACAGCCTATCTTCTGGCTGCTGCAACACATCCACGCCATTGTGGGTAACTGGGGCTGGTCGATCATCTTCCTGACCATGCTGATCAAGGGTCTTTTCTTCCCATTGTCGGCAGCCAGCTACAAATCCATGGCTCGCATGCGCGCAGTTGCACCAAAACTTGCGATCCTGAAAGAGCAGCATGGCGACGATCGTCAGAAAATGTCGCAGGCAATGATGGAGTTGTACAAGAAAGAGAAGATCAACCCGCTGGGTGGATGTTTGCCAATTCTTGTACAAATGCCGGTGTTCCTGTCGCTGTATTGGGTTCTGCTTGAAAGCGTCGAGATGCGTCAGGCACCGTGGATTCTGTGGATAACTGACTTGTCGATCAAAGACCCGTTCTTTATTCTGCCGATCATCATGGGCGCCACCATGTTCATCCAGCAGCGTCTGAACCCGACTCCACCGGATCCGATGCAGGCCAAGGTCATGAAAATGATGCCAATCATCTTCACGTTCTTCTTCCTGTGGTTCCCTGCTGGTCTGGTTCTGTACTGGGTTGTGAACAACACCCTGTCGATCGCTCAACAGGCGTACATCACTCGCAAGATCGAAGCGGCGACCAAAAAAGCCGAAGCTTGATCTAACCTGTGAATAAGTTTTACAAGGCGCCCCCTAGTGGGGCGTTTTGCTATCCGCTATTTGTCCTGGAGCCCGCACCATGAATGCCCCACGTGAGACCATTGCAGCCATCGCCACCGCACAAGGCCGAGGCGGGGTAGGGATCGTGCGTATTTCGGGGCCCCTTGCCGCCAAGGCAGCATCAGCCATCACGGGCAGAACTCTCAAACCGCGATTTGCGCATTACGGCCCGTTTGAAGACGGTGCCGGACAGGTTATCGATGAAGGGATTGCGCTCTATTTTCCAGGCCCTAATTCGTTCACCGGCGAAGATGTTCTCGAGCTTCAGGGGCACGGTGGGCCCATTGTTCTGGATATGCTGCTGCAGCGATGTCTTGAATTGGGCAGCCGTCTGGCCAGACCCGGCGAGTTCAGCGAACGCGCTTTCCTCAATGACAAGCTGGATCTGGCCCAAGCCGAAGCCATTGCTGACTTGATTGAAGCCAGTTCTGCACAGGCGGCACGTAATGCATTACGGTCATTGCAAGGCGCTTTTTCGCGCCGTGTGGATAACTTGACCGAGAAGTTGATCAGCCTGCGTATTTATGTCGAAGCTGCAATCGACTTCCCCGAGGAGGAAATTGATTTCCTGGCCGATGGTCACGTGCTTTCGATGCTCGATGCAGTGCGCGATGAGTTATCCACAGTGATGCGTGAGGCCGGGCAGGGTGCGTTGTTAAGGGATGGCATGACCGTTGTCATCGCTGGACGCCCAAATGCAGGCAAGTCGAGTCTGCTGAATGCGCTGGCAGGCAAGGAAGCAGCTATCGTTACTGAAATCGCAGGCACGACCCGGGATATTCTTCGTGAACATATCCACATTGATGGCATGCCTCTGCACGTCGTCGATACTGCAGGGCTGCGCGATACCGAAGATCAGGTCGAGAAAATTGGAGTACAGCGTGCGCTGAAGGCTATCGGCGAGGCTGATCGCGTGCTGCTGGTGGTTGATGCGACTGCACCTGAGGCACTCGACCCTTTTGCGCTATGGCCAGAGTTTCTGGAACAACGACCGGATCCAGCCAAAGTTACCTTGATACGTAACAAAGCGGATCTGAGTGGAGACACCGTCGAGTTGCAGACCAGTGCTGATGGCCACGTCACCATTAGTTTAAGTGCCAAGTCTGCCGGTGAAGGCCTGGATTTGTTGCGCGAGCATCTCAAAGCCTGCATGGGCTATGAGCAAACCTCGGAAAGCAGCTTCAGCGCTCGCCGACGTCATTTGGAAGCGCTGCGCCATGCAGGTGATTCGCTTGAGCATGGTAGGGCTCAGCTGACATTGGCCGGAGCAGGAGAGTTGTTGGCAGAAGATTTACGCCAGGCTCAACAGTCTTTGGCGGAAATTACCGGCGCATTCAGTTCCGATGATCTGCTCGGCAGGATTTTCTCCAGCTTCTGCATCGGAAAATAGATATGGAGCGTTGGCCACTGGGGATAACTCGACAGTGGCCAACTTATCCACAACCCTACCAGTTATAACTGACGGTTCCCAACAGCGTCCGGCTGTCTCCCCAGTAACAGCGTCCCGCGTCGTTGCATCCCGACACGTATTCCTTATCGAAGAGATTCTTGGCGTTTACGTCCACTGACCAATTCTTGTCTATCTGGTAGCCAATATTGGCGTCTACCAACGTCACGTCGCCGGCATCGAGTTTTCCGTACAACGTCGCCGGGGTGTAAGAGAAGGTGCTGTCGAAATAACGGATGCCTGTCCCGACATGTAACCCGCTCAGATAGCCTTCAAGAAAACGGTATTTAGCCCACGCTGATGCCTGATTGCGCGGAACGCCAGTGATCTGGTGCCCTTCAATCAGCGAACCTGCGGCATCTTTGGTCACTCTGGCGTCGGTATAGGAATAGGATGCGGTGATGTTCAGGTTCTGGCTGACATCACTGTTGATCTCAAGCTCAACGCCCTTGGAACGACTTTCCCCAACCTGTCGGTAACTGGCACTGGTCGTATCGAGGTAGGTGTCGTCCTTCTTGCGCAGATCGTAGACGGAAGCGGTAATGGCGGTGTTCCAGCCGCGGGGCTCATATTTCAAACCCACTTCATACTGGCTACTCGTAATAGGATCCAGCGGAGCGCCGCCATTGGATATCTGTTGCACTGGAACAAAGGCAGTCGAGTAGCTGACATACGGCGTCAGGCCGTTGTCGAACTGGTACATGACCCCGCCCTGGTAAGTGAACTTCTTGTCGCTGGCGCTAAGGTCGCCAGCCGGGGCCAGCTTGTTGCGGAAGTCACTGTCGACCCAATCCTGACGGCCGCCCAAAAGGAAAATCCAGTGGTCGTATTTGCTCTGGATCTGCCCGTACAACCCCTGCATCTGTTGTTCAAGAAGCGTGTTCTGCACGGCAATGGATGTCACGGGATCACCCGAATAAACAGGATCATAGATGTTGATGCGGCCCGCAAAGCCGGCATCCCAGTCCTGGCTGAATGAGGTGCGGTCAACACTGGCACCAAACAGGACGGTGTTCTCCAGACCACCGCTGTTGAATTTACCCTCCAGTTGGTTATCCAGTGAGTAAACCATTGATTTGTTATAGCGATCATAGGCTGTGACGTTCAGCTGGGTACCAAATCCGGCGTTGTTGAGGTTACCGGGCCAGGTCTCATGCCGGGTAATGCGCGACTGCATGTATCGCGAGTTCTGCCGGAATTGCCAATCGTCGTTGAAGCTGTGGCTGAACTCATAGCCAGCACTCCACATTTCACGCTCGAAAGTGTTCCAGTCTGGAACGCCGAGCATCGTGTCCTTGTCCAGCTTGCCGTTCGGGTTGCGCAACAAAGTGCCCGCAGCAGGCAGCCCCAGTTCCATATTGGTATGGTCTTTCTGATAACTGCTCAACAGAGTCAGGCTGTTGTAATCATCAAAATTCAACGTCAGAGAGGGTGCGATGTAGAGTCGATCATCGGGTACATGATCTGTCTGTGTGTCAGCGTTACGCCCAAGCATGACCACCCGGCCCAGCACATTACCGCTTTCATTCAAAGGACCGGAGACATCCACACCCAATTGCCGACGGTTGTTGGAGCCGTAACTGAGTTGGACCTCGCCCTGGGAATTGTCGGTTGGGCGCTTGCTTACCAGATTGACCAGGCCGCCTGGGGCATTTTCGCCATAGAGAATCGACGATGGCCCGCGGAATATCTCGACTCGTTCGAGTCCATAAGGCTCAGTGGTGGTGTCGTAACGATTGCCCTGTACACGCAACCCATCGCGCATCAATCCATAGCCGTAGTCGGTGGCATTGAACCCCCGGATGAAGAACAGATCACCCGCCAGGTTATCGCCCGCAGCAAACGGAGGTGCGAAAATACCCGGCACATAACCTAACGCCTCTGTAAGGGTCTGGGTTTTCTGGTCCTTCATGCGTTGCGCGGTGACTACCGAAACCGAGCGCGGTGTTTCGGAAAGTGGTGTGCTGGTTTTGGTCCCCACCCGGCTGGTTTCAGCCTTGTAGCCACGATCCGGTAATTCATAGCTGCCGGACTGAGTGCTGTCTATATTCGTCGGCGATAAAACAATTGATCCATCCTCGGGCACGGTTTGCAGGACATAGCTGCCGGGGGCTTGCGCCACGACCTGCAACCTTGCCCCCTGCAACAGCGCTGCGAAACCTTGCTCTATCGAATAGTTACCGCGCAGGCCCGGACTCGTGCGGCCGGCGGTCTGTTGCGGAGAGAATGACAGGATCACATGGGAAGCCGACGCAAACTGATTCAAGGCGTTGTCCAGCGGGCCCGCGCTGATGTTGTAGCTCTGAACAGCAGCGGCAGCCATGACGCTGCTGGTCATCACCGCGCAACTCATGCCACCGGCTGCCAGCAGCAAGCCATAGCCGATGCATTGTCGAGAAAGGTGCTGCCGCGCATGGAACGGGAGAGGTGGGAAGCGCATTTTTATTGATGACCCCGAGGTGATGAATCGTATTTACCTGTAGGGCCGTGCCAGAACTGAAAAAGGTAACCCTCACTGACGATATTTTTCAGCGTTAGCCAATGCGCTTCACAGACACCCAATACCGAGTGAAGTAATTCACCCGAATGGGCAGCGTCGTCTGCAGATTTGCCAACACCGCCTCTGTTGCGTCCAGACGAAATGCACCGGACACCCGCAGGCTCGCCGCTTGTTCATCGCACTGCATCACACCTGAGCGATATCGGGCCAACTCCTTGATGACATCCCCCAACCGCGCATCCAGAACAACTAACTGGCCATCGACCCACGCCGCCTCGGTCTGTGGATAAATGCGGGTAGGGCTGACCCGTTCAGTGTCGAAATCCAGCCCCTGACCTACTTTTAATAGTATGGATGAAGTTAATGAACGGGCGGGCTGGATGCTGACCTGATCCTCCAGAACCCCGACCCGGGTGCCGTGTTCCAGCTGCCTGACAACGAATCGCGTGCCAAGGGCCTGCACTCTGCCGTCCCGAGTCTCGACATAGAACGGCCGGGTATCCCCTCGCTTGCCGGTGCGAATCAGAATTTCACCATCACGCAAACGAATCAGCCGCTGCTGGCTGTCAAATGAAACGTCTATCGCGGTTTCGGTGTTCAGCTCGACATGAGTACCGTCCGCCAGCTCGACATGTCGACGCTGACCTACCGGCGTGCGGTAGTCAGCCCACATATCCTTTAATGAAGTGTGCTGTTGAATATTCCAGCCGACGTAGCCGGTACCTGCGAAAGCCAGCAGTAATTTGAGCACCTGCCGACGTTGCTGCGGTGCCGATAAAACGCGGCGGGTCAGGTCGGGAGATAAGCCCCCAAGGCTCCGCTGCAGTTGTTCCATCTGTTCCCAGGCAACCTTGTGAGCGGGGTCACTTTCAAGCCAGCGGCGCCAGGCAATCTGGTCGTCCTGCGACATAGGCTCACTCTGAAATTGCACATACCAACTGGCTGTCGCCTCGAACACCTTGCGGTCAGGCATCGCACTCACGACATCTGCGCCATGAGCATCGTGCATTCAGTCAACGCACGGACCATGTGCTTTTTCACAGTCGTCAGAGAAACCTTCAATTGAGTCGCGATCTGTTGATAAGTCAGCCCATCGATCTGCGATAGAACAAATATGTGCTTGGTACGGGCTCCCAGTTCGCTCAACGCTTTATCCACAGCCATCAACGTCTCAATGATCAACGCCTTGTCTTCTTCGCTGATCACTGTCGTTTCAGGTCTGTCGGCCAATGTCTGCAGGTAAGCCAATTCGATCGCTCTGCGCCTGTAGCGATCAATCACCAAGCCGCGAGCCACCGTAGCCAGGTAATCACGTGGCTCACGTATAGGCGCGGCATTGGCTGAGCCAAGAATACGAACGAAGGTGTCCTGGGCTACATCGGCAGCATCGCACGCGTTATTCAGTCTGGCTTTGAGCCAGGCGTTCAGCCACGAATGATGTTGCTCATATATGCACTGCACGGCAACCGTATGGGAGTAGGAGGGCATGGTGATAAGGGTATGTTAATGATAATAGCTATTATTAGCTTTTGTCCGCGGAACTCACAATAGCTGCGTTTTAACCATTTTGGTTATGGCTTGGCCCATGCGTTTGTCACTTGAAACTGTCCTCGGCTCGATTGCAGAACCTTCCTGCCCTTCGATAAATGCCCTCGCACCTCTCTGATCAACGAAATTTATCGTATTAAGCTCTGTGGATAACGCCCGCTAAGGGCAGTTGATAACAGGGGTTGAAATATGAGCATAACCTCCTCTGTGGACAAGTATCGTTTTAATCCACAGGCTCAAGCCGGTTATCCAGAACCCTCCCGAACACATGGCCACAGACTTTTGATTCTCTGTACACATTGATAAATAAGGCCTGTAGCAATCTATCCACAGAAATGTGGCTCAGTATAAATAGCATTTAAAATAAGGTTTTATAAATCTTCTCTCTTTTTAATTTCTATATCTGAGACTTTTCCACAGCTGGTTAAATTTTGTGCAACGGGTTCCTTTCAGGGGGGTGAAGTCCCTATACTTGTCAGCTATCCCAATTTCCCATCTAGAACAGGCACGAGGTGCGTGGTGGATTTCCCTTCCCGTTTTGAAGTGATCGTCATCGGTGGCGGTCATGCCGGTACCGAGGCCGCACTGGCGTCGGCACGTATGGGTGTAAAAACCCTTTTGCTGACCCACAACGTGGAAACACTGGGCCAGATGAGCTGCAATCCCGCTATTGGCGGCATTGGTAAAAGTCATCTAGTCAAGGAAATCGACGCCCTGGGCGGCGCGATGGCGATGGCCACCGACAAAGGTGGTATCCAGTTCCGTGTGCTGAACAGCCGCAAAGGCCCTGCAGTCCGGGCAACTCGCGCTCAGGCAGATCGTGTTCTGTACAAAGCGGCTATCCGTGAAACCATCGAAAACCAGCCGAACCTGTGGGTATTTCAACAAGCCTGTGATGACCTGATCGTCGAGCAGGACGAGGTACGGGGCGTCGTGACCCAAATGGGCCTGCGTTTCATGGCCGATTCGGTCGTGCTGACGACCGGCACCTTCCTGGGTGGACTTATCCACATCGGAATGCAGAATTACTCGGGTGGTCGCGCCGGTGATCCGCCGTCAATCGCGCTGGCACATCGTTTACGTGAATTGCCATTACGAGTAGGTCGCCTGAAAACCGGTACGCCACCGCGCATCGATGGCCGTTCGGTGGATTTCTCGGTCATGACAGAACAGCCCGGCGATACACCCATTCCGGTTATGTCGTTCATGGGCTCCAAGGAACAGCATCCGTCGCAGGTCAGTTGCTGGATCACTCACACCAATGCCCGAACTCACGAAATCATTGCGGCCAACCTCGATCGTTCGCCCATGTATTCCGGCGTTATCGAAGGCGTGGGTCCACGCTATTGCCCGTCGATCGAAGACAAGATCCATCGGTTCGCCGACAAGGAAAGCCATCAGGTCTTCATCGAACCCGAAGGCCTGACGACGCATGAGCTTTATCCGAACGGCATTTCGACTTCGTTGCCGTTTGACGTGCAATTACAGATCGTCCGTTCGATTCGCGGTATGGAAAATGCCCACATCGTGCGTCCTGGCTACGCCATCGAATATGACTACTTCGATCCACGCGATCTGAAGTACAGCCTCGAAACCAAAGTCATCGCGGGTCTGTTCTTCGCAGGACAAATCAACGGTACGACCGGGTACGAAGAAGCCGGTGCCCAAGGTTTGCTGGCCGGGACCAACGCCGCTCTTCGCGCCCAGGGCAAGGAAAGCTGGTGTCCACGTCGCGATGAAGCGTACATCGGCGTGCTTGTGGATGACTTGATCACTCTTGGCACCCAAGAGCCGTACCGGATGTTCACGTCTCGTGCCGAATACCGCTTGATTCTGCGTGAAGACAACGCGGACTTGCGCCTGACCGAAAAAGGCCGCGATCTAGGTCTTGTTGATGATCACCGCTGGGCTGCGTTCTGCACCAAGCGTGAAAACATCGAACTGGAAGAGCAGCGCCTGAAAAGCACCTGGGTACGTCCGGGTACTGAGCAGGGCGATGCCATTGCCAGTCATTTCGGCACGCCGTTGACTCACGAATACAACCTGCTCAACCTGTTGACCCGACCGGAAATCGACTACGCCAGTCTGGTTTCCCTCACCGGCCATGGCAGCCCTGATCCGCAAGTCGCTGAACAGGTTGAAATCAAGGCGAAATACGCGGGTTACATTGACCGCCAGCAAGACGAAATTGCTCGGCTGCGTGCCAGCGAAGACACCAAGCTGCCTGAAGACATCGATTACACGACCATTTCCGGTCTGTCGAAAGAGATTCAGAGCAAGCTGGGGATAACTCGTCCAGAAACGCTGGGGCAGGCTTCACGAATCCCGGGCGTAACGCCGGCGGCGATTTCCCTGTTGATGATTCACCTGAAAAAACGCGGCGCGGGCCGTCAGTTGGAGCAAAGCGCTTGAGTTCTATGGTCACCCCGCAACATGCCGAAGAGTTATCCCGAGGCGCTCAGGAACTGGGAGTAAAACTCAGTGAAAGCCAGCACTCACAGCTGTTGGCCTATCTGGCCCTGTTGATCAAGTGGAACAAGGCCTACAACCTGACCGCTGTACGCAACCCGGACGAAATGGTTTCACGTCATCTGCTGGACAGTCTGAGCGTGGTGCCTTTTGTCGAGGGTGAACGCTGGCTGGATGTTGGAAGTGGTGGTGGCATGCCGGGCATTCCGCTAGCCATCATGTTTCCGGAGATGAAAGTGACGCTGCTGGACAGTAACGGCAAAAAGACCCGGTTCCAGACTCAGGTCAAACTTGAGCTCAAGCTCGATAACGTCGAAGTTATCCACAGCCGGGCCGAGTCCTTTCAACCGGAGCTGCCGTTCACCGGGATCGTTTCCCGTGCGTTCAGTAGCCTGGAAGACTTTACTGGGTGGACCCGTCACATGGGCGACACCAACACGCGATGGCTGGCGATGAAAGGCCTGCATCCGACCGATGAACTGGTAGCATTGCCCGCAGATTTCCGCGTGGATAGCGCACAAGCCTTGACCGTACCGGGTTGCCAAGGCCAACGCCATCTGCTGATACTGCGCCGCACGGCATGACTGGGAACACAAGCAAGCATGGCTAAGGTATTCGCGATTGCGAACCAAAAAGGTGGTGTGGGTAAAACCACCACCTGTATCAACCTCGCAGCATCGCTGGTCGCTACCAAGCGCCGCGTACTGCTGATCGATCTCGACCCTCAGGGCAATGCCACGATGGGCAGCGGTGTGGATAAACACGCCCTGGAAAACTCGGTTTATGACGTTCTGATTGGTGAATGCGATCTGGCTCAGGCCATGCAATTCTCCGAACATGGCGGCTACCAGCTACTGCCCGCAAACCGCGATCTGACGGCGGCCGAAGTTAATCTGCTCGAAATGAAGATGAAGGAGAGCCGCCTGCGCAATGCACTGGCGCCGATCCGCGAGAATTACGATTACATCTTGATCGACTGCCCACCGTCTCTGTCGATGTTGACGTTGAACGCGCTGGTCGCTTCAGACGGGGTTATTATCCCCATGCAGTGTGAATACTTTGCTCTGGAAGGTCTTAGCGACCTTGTGGATAACATCAAGCGCATTGGCGAATTGCTCAATCCAGCCCTGAAAATCGAGGGATTGCTGCGCACCATGTACGACCCGCGTCTGAGCTTGATCAACGACGTGTCTGCACAGCTCAAAGAGCATTTCGGCGAACAGCTCTACGACACCGTAATCCCGCGCAACATTCGTCTCGCCGAGGCACCGAGTTTCGGTATGCCTGTTCTGGCTTACGACAAAAGTTCTCGCGGTGCATTGGCCTACCTTGCTCTGGCAGGGGAAATGGTCCGCCGTCAACGGCGCGGTTCGCGCACAGCTCAGCCAACTTAAGGAAATCCCATGGCCGTCAAGAAAAGAGGTCTCGGACGTGGGCTGGACGCACTTCTGAGCAGTCCAACCGTCAGCTCCCTCGAAGAACAAGCCGTCAAGGCCGACCAGCGTGAGCTGCAGCACATCCCGCTGGAGCTGATTCAGCGCGGCAAGTACCAGCCACGTCGTGACATGGATCCGCAGGCGCTCGAAGAGCTCGCCCAGTCGATCAAGGCCCAGGGCGTGATGCAGCCGATTGTGGTGCGTCCGATCGGTGATAACCGTTTTGAAATCATCGCCGGTGAGCGTCGCTGGCGTGCGAGCCAGCAAGCCGCGATGGAAACCATCCCGGCGATGGTGCGCGATGTGCCGGATGAAACCGCTATCGCCATGGCGCTGATCGAGAACATTCAGCGCGAAGACCTCAATCCCATCGAAGAAGCAGTCGCGCTGCAGCGTCTGCAGCATGAATTTCAGCTCACCCAGCAGCAAGTGGCCGATGCGGTCGGCAAGTCGCGGGTCAGCGTTGCCAACCTGCTGCGTCTGATTGCGCTGCCGGATGTGATCAAAACCATGCTTTCCCACGGCGACCTGGAAATGGGTCACGCTCGCGCGTTGCTCGGTCTGCCCGAAGAACAGCAGGTGGAAGGGGCGCGACATGTTGTCGCACGTGGCCTGACGGTTCGCCAGACAGAAGCGCTCGTACGCCAGTGGTTGAGTGGAAAACCTGCGGCTGTCGAGCCGGCCAAGACCGATCCGGATATCAGTCGCCTCGAACAGCGTCTGGCCGAGCGGCTGGGCTCTGCGGTGCAAATCCGGCACGGGCAGAAGGGTAAAGGGCAATTGGTGATCCGGTATAACTCGCTGGATGAGCTCCAGGGCGTGCTCGCCCACATCCGCTGAAACAATTGCACTGTAGCGTGTAGTCGGAAATCACTACCTGAAGGTTGAATAGGGGCTGAACCGCCCCTATACTCTGCGCGCATTTTGTCGGCACAAATTATGCCAAGTTATTGATTTTGGCGGCCGACGCACGAGGAGCAGGAGTGATGGAGACACGCATGCCAAACCGCTTGCCGTTCCATCGACTGGCGGTTTTCCCGGTACTGCTGGCTCAATTTATTGTCCTGCTGCTGGCAGCCCTGGTGCTGTGGCAGTGGCACGGAGTCGTAGCCGGATATTCAGGGCTGTGCGGAGGCCTGATAGCATGGCTGCCCAATTTGTATTTTGCTCACAAGGCTTTCCGGTTTTCCGGGGCTAGAGCAGCGCAAGCCATTGTCCGGTCATTTTATGCCGGCGAGGCGGGCAAGCTGATTTTTACGGCAGTGCTTTTTGCACTGACCTTTGCAGGTGTGAAGCCATTGGCGCCGATAGCGGTATTCGGCGTGTTCATGTTGATCCAGGTGGTCAATTGGTTCGCTCCCCTGCTGATGAGAACAAGACTTTCGAGACCTTAGGGCGTTTGAGGCAAACATGGCAGAGCAAACAGCTTCGGGCTATATCCAGCACCACTTGCAGAACCTGACCTTCGGTCAGCTACCAGATGGCGGCTGGGGTTTTGCCCACACCGCTGCAGAAGCGAAGGAAATGGGCTTTTGGGCTTTCCACGTCGATACTCTCGGCTGGTCTGTTGCCCTGGGTCTGATTTTCGTTCTGATTTTCCGCATGGCGGCCAAGAAGGCAACTTCAGGGCAACCAGGCGCGCTGCAGAACTTCGTTGAAGTGCTGGTCGACTTCGTAGACGGTAGCGTGAAGGACAGCTTCCATGGTCGTAGCCCGGTAATTGCACCGTTGGCGCTGACCATTTTCGTCTGGGTGTTCCTGATGAACGCCGTCGACCTGGTTCCAGTTGACTGGATTCCTCAGTTGGCGATCCTGATTTCGGGCGATTCGCACATTCCTTTCCGCGCTGTTTCGACGACAGACCCTAACGCCACGCTTGGCATGGCTCTGTCGGTCTTCGCCCTGATCATTTTCTACAGCATCAAGGTCAAGGGCATCGGCGGCTTTATCGGCGAACTGACCCTGCACCCGTTCGGCAGCAAGAACATTTTTGTTCAGGCGCTGTTGATTCCGGTGAACTTCCTGCTTGAATTCGTGACTCTGATTGCCAAACCGATTTCGTTGGCACTGCGTCTGTTCGGCAACATGTACGCTGGCGAGCTGGTGTTTATCCTGATCGCCGTCATGTTCGGCAGCGGCCTGCTCTGGCTCAGCGGCCTGGGCGTGGTTCTGCAATGGGCGTGGGCTGTATTCCACATCCTGATCATCACCTTGCAGGCGTTCATCTTCATGATGCTGACCATCGTGTATCTGTCGATGGCTCACGAAGATAACCATTAAGACTCGCCTGGCGCGTCTGGATGTACCTCTCGCTTCGGCGAGAGGAGGCCGCAAGCGGGGAACCGCAAAGGCTGATGTAAAACGATTTGTTTTACCGCTTTAATCTAAGAAAACCTAACCAATACGACGTAAAAGTCGGGAGGAAAGATGGAAACTGTAGTTGGTCTAACCGCTATCGCTGTTGCACTGTTGATCGGCCTGGGCGCACTGGGTACTGCAATCGGCTTCGGCCTGTTGGGCGGCAAATTCCTGGAAGGCGCAGCTCGCCAGCCAGAAATGGTTCCAATGCTGCAGGTTAAAATGTTCATCGTTGCCGGTCTGCTCGACGCCGTAACCATGATCGGTGTTGGTATCGCTCTGTTCTTCACTTTTGCGAACCCCTTCGTTGGTCAACTCGCTGGCTAATCTCTCGATATTTCGAGGTGATTGGTGTGATGGACAACGAACGAGCGAGGTGTTGGCGTGAACATTAATGCAACCCTGATTGGCCAGTCCGTTGCGTTCTTCATTTTTGTGCTGTTCTGCATGAAGTACGTTTGGCCTCCGGTCATTGCGGCTTTGCACGAACGTCAGAAGAAGATCGCGGATGGACTGGACGCTGCCAGCCGAGCAGCTCGCGACCTGGAGTTGGCCCAAGAGAAAGTGGGTCATCAACTGCGCGAAGCTAAAACTCAGGCAGCCGAGATCATTGAGCAAGCCAAGAAAC
Organism: Pseudomonas folii; assembly: GCF_014357575.1. GTDB lineage: Bacteria > Pseudomonadota > Gammaproteobacteria > Pseudomonadales > Pseudomonadaceae > Aquipseudomonas > Aquipseudomonas folii. Next base: position 29,427 of record NZ_JACONW010000011.1, read on the forward strand.
GCGGTACTCAGATTGTCGACGAAGCCCGTGAACAGGCCCGTGTCGAAGCTGACCGTGTGAAGGCTCAGGCTCAGGCCGAGATCGAACAGGAACTGAACGGTGTCAAAGACGCGCTGCGTGCCCAATTGGGTAGCCTGGCAGTCGGCGGCGCTGAGAAAATCCTGGGTGCCACAATCGATCAAAACGCGCACGCGGAGCTGGTTAACAAACTGGCTGCTGAAATTTAAGCGAGGGCGATCATGGCAGAACTGACCACGTTGGCCCGACCTTACGCTAAGGCAGCCTTCGAGCACGCCCAGGCCCACCAGCAACTGGCCAATTGGTCAGCCATGCTCGGCCTGGCTGCAGCGGTGTCGCAAGATGACACCATGCAGCGCGTACTCAAGGCCCCGCGACTGACGAGCGCAGACAAGGCCACCACTTTTATTGAAGTGTGTGGCGACAAGTTCGATGCCAAGGCACAGAATTTCATCCATGTCGTTGCCGAAAACGACCGTCTCCCGCTTCTGCCGGAGATCGCCGAACTGTTCGACCTGTACAAGGCCGAGCAGGAAAAATCGGTCGATGTGGATGTCACCAGTGCTTTTGCATTGAACCAAGAACAGCAAGACAAACTCGCCAAGGTTCTCAGTGCACGGCTCGGCCGGGAAGTGCGCCTGCATGCTTCGGAGGATGCCACCCTTATTGGTGGTGTCGTAATCCGAGCCGGCGACCTGGTTATCGATGGCTCAGTTCGCGGCAAACTCGCGCAACTAGCCGAAGCATTGAAATCTTGAGTTTGAAGGGGCAGCAGAGCAATGCAGCAACTCAATCCTTCCGAAATAAGTGAAATCATCAAGGGTCGCATCGACAAGCTCGATGTAACCTCCCAAGCCCGTAACGAAGGCACTGTCGTCAGCGTATCTGACGGCATCGTGCGGATTCACGGTCTGGCCGACGTAATGTACGGCGAGATGATCGAGTTTCCGGGCGGCGTCTACGGTATGGCGCTGAACCTTGAGCAAGACTCTGTAGGTGCTGTGGTACTGGGCGCCTACACGACTCTGGCTGAAGGCATGAGCGCCAAGTGCACTGGCCGCATCCTCGAAGTTCCGGTTGGTAAGGAACTGCTGGGTCGCGTAGTCGACGCACTGGGTAACCCAGTTGACGGCAAAGGTCCGCTGAACAACACCGAGACCGATGCGGTCGAGAAAGTTGCTCCAGGCGTGATCTGGCGTAAGTCGGTAGACCAGCCTGTACAGACTGGCTACAAGGCTGTCGATGCCATGATTCCAGTCGGCCGTGGCCAGCGTGAGCTGATCATCGGTGACCGTCAGATCGGTAAAACCGCTCTGGCCATCGACGCGATCATCAACCAGAAAGACAGCGGCATCTTCTGCGTATACGTAGCAATCGGTCAGAAACAATCGACCATCGCCAACGTTGTTCGCAAGCTCGAAGAAAACGGCGCACTGGCTAACACCATCGTCGTGGCTGCAAGTGCTTCTGAATCCGCTGCGTTGCAATTCCTTGCACCGTACTCGGGTTGCACCATGGGTGAATTCTTCCGCGACCGCGGTGAAGACGCGCTGATCGTTTATGACGATCTGTCCAAGCAAGCAGTGGCTTACCGCCAGATTTCCCTGCTGCTGCGCCGTCCACCAGGTCGTGAAGCTTACCCAGGCGACGTGTTCTATCTCCACTCCCGTCTGCTGGAGCGCGCATCGCGTGTTTCCGAAGAGTACGTAGAGAAGTTCACCAACGGCGCAGTGACCGGCAAAACCGGTTCCCTGACCGCACTGCCGATCATCGAAACTCAGGCTGGCGACGTTTCCGCGTTCGTTCCGACCAACGTGATTTCCATCACCGACGGTCAGATCTTCCTGGAATCGGCCATGTTCAACTCTGGCATCCGTCCAGCAGTGAACGCCGGTGTTTCGGTATCCCGTGTGGGTGGTGCCGCTCAGACCAAGATCATCAAGAAGCTCTCCGGTGGTATCCGTACCGCTCTGGCTCAGTACCGTGAACTGGCCGCATTCGCCCAGTTTGCTTCTGACCTGGACGAAGCGACCCGTAAGCAACTTGAGCATGGTCAGCGCGTTACCGAGCTGATGAAGCAGAAGCAATACGCACCAATGTCGATCGCTGACATGGCGCTGTCGCTGTATGCCGCTGAGCGTGGGTTCCTGACCGACATCGAAATCGCCAAGATTGGCAGCTTTGAACAAGCGCTGATTGCTTACTTCAACCGCGATCACGCCGATTTGATGGCGAAGATCAACGTGAAGGGTGACTTCAATGACGAAATCGACGCTGGCATGAAAGCCGGTATCGAGAAGTTCAAGGCCACCCAAACCTGGTAAGCCGCAGCGGGGGCCGAAAGGCTCCCGCTTGCTAACCTGATAGGTGTTACATGGCAGGCGCAAAAGAGATTCGCAGCAAGATTGCGAGCATCAAAAGCACGCAAAAGATCACCAGCGCCATGGAAAAAGTGGCGGTCAGCAAAATGCGCAAGGCTCAAATGCGCATGGCTGCTAGCCGTCCTTACGCGGAGCGCATCCGCCAGGTGATTGGTCATCTGGCCAACGCTAACCCGGAATACCGCCATCCGTTCATGGTCGAGCGCGCTGTAAAGCGTGTCGGTTATGTCGTGGTGAGCAGTGACCGTGGTCTGTGCGGTGGCTTGAATACCAACCTGTTCAAGGCTCTGGTCAAGGACATGGCGGTAAACCGTGAAAACGGCGTAGAGATCGATCTGTGCGTGGTTGGCAGCAAAGGTGCGGCATTCTTCCGCAACTTCGGCGGTAACGTCGTCGCTGCGATCAGCCACTTGGGCGAAGAGCCGTCGATCAATGATTTGATCGGCAGCGTCAAGGTGATGCTGGATGCCTACCTGGATGGCCGTATTGATCGCCTGTCCGTGGTATCCAACAAGTTCATCAACACCATGACCCAGCAGCCAACGGTGGAGCAATTGATTCCGCTGGTGGCGACCCCGGATCAGAAACTCAAGCACCACTGGGACTATCTCTACGAACCCGATGCCAAAGAGCTGCTTGACGGCTTGATGGTTCGCTACGTTGAGTCGCAGGTGTACCAGGCGGTGGTCGAGAACAACGCAGCTGAACAAGCAGCGCGGATGATCGCGATGAAGAACGCCACAGACAACGCCGGTGATTTGATCAGTGATTTGCAGCTGATCTACAACAAGGCGCGTCAGGCAGCGATCACCCAAGAGATCTCGGAAATCGTCGGCGGCGCTGCCGCGGTTTAACGGTTCAAATATTAGAGGAACCAGCTAATGAGTAGCGGACGTATCGTTCAAATCATCGGCGCCGTGATCGACGTGGAATTCCCACGCGATAGCGTACCGAGCATCTACAACGCGCTGGAAGTCAAAAGCGCGGCAGGGACCACCCTGGAAGTTCAGCAGCAGCTGGGCGACGGCGTGGTTCGTACCATTGCGATGGGCTCCACCGAGGGCTTGAAGCGTGGTCTGGAAGTTTCAGACTCTGGCAAAGCCATCTCCGTACCAGTCGGTAAAGCGACTCTGGGCCGGATCATGGACGTGCTGGGCAACCCGATCGACGAAGCTGGCCCGATCGACACCGAAGAACGCTGGGGCATTCACCGTCCTGCGCCGTCCTTCGCTGAACAGGCTGGTGGCAACGATCTGCTGGAAACAGGCATCAAGGTTATCGACCTGGTTTGCCCGTTCGCCAAGGGTGGTAAAGTCGGTCTGTTCGGTGGTGCCGGTGTAGGCAAAACCGTAAACATGATGGAACTGATCCGTAACATCGCCATCGAGCACAGCGGTTATTCCGTGTTCGCCGGTGTGGGTGAGCGTACTCGTGAGGGTAACGACTTCTACCACGAGATGAAGGATTCCAACGTTCTGGACAAAGTGGCACTGGTTTACGGTCAGATGAACGAGCCGCCGGGTAACCGTCTGCGCGTCGCACTGACCGGCCTGACCATGGCCGAGAAATTCCGTGACGAAGGTAACGACGTTCTGCTGTTCGTCGACAACATCTACCGTTACACACTGGCCGGTACTGAAGTATCCGCACTGCTGGGCCGTATGCCTTCCGCAGTAGGTTACCAGCCGACCCTGGCTGAAGAGATGGGCACTCTGCAAGAGCGCATCACTTCCACCAAAAACGGTTCGATCACTTCCATCCAGGCCGTATACGTACCAGCGGATGACTTGACTGACCCGTCGCCAGCGACCACGTTTGCCCACTTGGACGCAACCGTCGTACTGTCCCGTGACATCGCTTCCCTGGGTATCTACCCAGCGGTAGATCCACTGGATTCGACTTCGCGCCAGCTGGACCCGAACGTTATCGGCCAGGAACACTACGACACCGCTCGCGGCGTACAGTACGTGTTGCAGCGCTACAAAGAACTGAAGGACATCATTGCGATCCTGGGTATGGACGAGCTGTCGGAGACCGACAAACAGTTGGTTAACCGTGCTCGTAAGATCCAGCGCTTCCTGTCGCAACCGTTCTTCGTGGCTGAAGTCTTCACTGGTGCATCGGGTAAATACGTTTCCCTGAAAGACACCATTGCTGGCTTCAAAGGCATCCTCAACGGTGACTACGACCACCTGCCAGAACAAGCGTTCTACATGGTCGGCGGCATCGAAGAAGCGATCGAGAAAGCCAAGAAACTGTAATCCCAGCGCCCGGAAACGGGCGCTAATCAGGTCGAGGCAAGCAAATGGCTATAACAGTCCATTGCGATATCGTCAGCGCGGAAGGAGAAATTTTCTCCGGTCTGGTCGAGATGGTGATTGCGCACGGCAACCTGGGTGATATTGGTATCGCTCCAGGCCACGCGCCGCTGATCACTGATCTGAAACCAGGTCCGATCCGCTTGATCAAGCAGGGCGGAGCAGCCGAGGTGTTTTACATCTCCGGTGGTTTCCTCGAGGTTCAACCGAACATGGTCAAGGTGCTTGCCGACACTGTGCAACGTGCTGATGACCTGGACGAAGCCTCTGCTCAGGCAGCCGTAAAGGCAGCCGAGAAAGCCCTGAACGAAAAAGGCGCAGATTTCGATTATGGATCTGCAACTGCTCGTCTGGCCGAGGCCGCAGCCCAGCTGCGTACCGTTCAGCAAATTCGCAAGAAGTTCGGCGGCTAAGCCCGTCGTCTTCTGCGCGATTGAGAAAAAGGGTAGCCTCGGCTACCCTTTTTCTTTTTTCAGGATCAGCCGACGCTTGTGGATAAGTGACGCGGCGCGCCTCAGTTGGAAATCCCATGTCTCTTGATATCGTTATTCTCGCGGCAGGCCAAGGCACTCGCATGCGCTCGGCACTCCCGAAAGTTCTGCACCCTGTTGCCGGTGACTCTATGCTCGGCCATGTTATCCACAGCGCTCGGCAATTATCGCCGCAGCGGATCCACGTGGTGATTGGTCATGGTGCGGATATCGTCCGTGAGCGTTTGGCCGCCGACGATTTGAATTTCGTCATGCAGGACAAGCAACTGGGGACCGGACACGCTGTGGCCCAGGCATTGCCGGAACTGACGGCCGAGACCGTGCTGATCCTCTATGGCGATGTACCGCTCATTGAAGTTGAAACCCTTAAGCGTTTGCTGAAACAGGTCAATGCCGAGCAACTGGGTCTGTTGACCGTCAATCTCGATGATCCAACCGGTTACGGCCGTATCGTGCGTGACGAGCAGAACCTTGTGCGAGCCATTGTCGAGCACAAGGACGCGACAGAAGCCCAGAAGGCTATCACCGAAGGCAACACTGGCATTCTCGCCGTCCCGGGCAAGCGTCTGGCGGACTGGCTGGGACGGCTATCAAACAACAACGCTCAAGGCGAGTATTACCTGACTGACGTGATTGCCATGGCCGTCAACGATGGTCTGGTGGTCGCCACTGAGCAGCCCCACGACGCCATGGAAGTTCAAGGCGCCAACGACCGCAAACAACTCGCCGAGCTGGAGCGTCACTATCAGTTGCGCGAAGCTCGCCGCTTGATGGCGCTGGGCGTAACGTTGCGCGATCCAGCTCGTTTCGATGTACGAGGTGACGTGACAGTGGGGCGCGATGTGCTCATCGACATCAACGTCATCCTTGAAGGCCGGGTCATCATTGAAGACGACGTGGTCATCGGCCCGAACTGCGTGATCAAAGACAGCACCTTGCGCAAAGGTGTGGTGGTTAAGGCAAACAGTCATCTCGACGGCGCGATCATGGGCGAGGGAAGTGACGCAGGTCCATTCGCTCGCTTGCGTCCGGGCAGCGTGCTGGGTGCCAAAGCGCATGTGGGTAACTTCGTCGAGTTGAAGAATGCGCGTCTTGGCGAAGGTGCCAAAGCCGGGCATCTGACCTATCTGGGCGATGCTGAAATAGGTGCGCGCACTAACATCGGTGCCGGCACGATCACCTGCAACTATGACGGCGCGAACAAGCACAAGACCGTGTTGGGTGAGGACGTCTTCATCGGCTCCAATAACTCGTTGGTTGCCCCTGTGGATATCTTGTCAGGGGCTACCACCGCTGCAGGCTCGACCATCACTCAAACTGTACCGGCGGAGCAGCTAGGCGTCGCCCGAGCGCGCCAACGCAATATCGAAGGCTGGAAGCGCCCGGTTAAAATCAAAAAAGACTGAAGTTATCCACAGGGTAGCTTTTCGTTCTCTGTCGGTGGGGCCACAGTGTATTTGAAATCGCACGGTCCTTGATGGATTGAGGGTTTCTGTTGGAGCGAGGCTTGCCCGCGAATCAATCGACTCGGTGGATCAGGCACATCGCGTTATCGTTCTTTCGCGGGCAAGCCTCGCTCCAACAGATTCCGCGTTCGTTGTGCGACAGCGCGGTGTCAGCGAAAAAGGGCGACCGCCTACAGAATCTGCATTCCAAATCCATGATCGGCCCTCAGAGTCATCACATCAGGCTTGACGCCTTACTTCGAATAGGTTTTGATTGCCTTCGTTATCTTACGAATCGAAACTTAAGCAGATCATGTCGAAACGCAATACACCTCAAAGACGTCACAACATCCTTGCGTTGCTCAGCGAGCAGGGCGAGGTGAGTGTGGACGAATTGGCGAAGCGCTTCGAAACTTCCGAAGTTACGGTTCGCAAGGATCTGGCTGCACTCGAAAGCAATGGTCTGCTGTTACGTCGCTATGGCGGTGCGGTCACGTTGCCTCAAGAGCTGATCAGCGAAAGCTCACAGCCTGTTTCCAAGTACAAGCAAGCCATCGCCAGAGCTGCGGTGAAGCGAATTCGCGAGCACGCGCGCATCATCGTCGACAGCGGCAGCACTACTGCAGCGCTGATTCCCGAACTGGGCCAGCAACCTGGCCTGGTGGTGATGACCAACTCCCTGCACGTTGCCAGTGCACTGAGCGAACTTGAGCATGAGCCTGTTCTGTTGATGACCGGTGGTACCTGGGACCCGCATTCGGAGTCCTTCCAGGGCCAGGTCGCGGAGCAGGTGCTGCGCTCATATGATTTTGATCAGTTGTTTATCGGTGCCGACGGCATCGATCTGGCTCGCGGCACCACCACCTTCAACGAATTACTGGGCCTGAGCCGCGTCATGGCTGAAGTCGCCCGCGAGGTAGTGGTGATGGTCGAGGCGGACAAAGTGGGTCGCAAGATTCCTAATCTGGAGCTGCCCTGGAGCAGTATCCACACCCTTATTACTGATGATCGCCTGCCACCCGAGGCACGCGAACAGATACAAGCCCGCGGCATAACCTTGATTTGCGCCGCTGCCAGCTAGGAGAAAACTTATGTGTGGAATCGTCGGCGCAGTCGCTGAACGCAACATCACCGCCATCCTGATCGAAGGCCTCAAGCGCCTGGAATACCGTGGATACGATAGCGCTGGCGTTGCGGTGTTCAGCAATGCCGGTGTGCTCGATCGTCGCCGTCGTTCCGGCAAGGTCAGCGAACTGGAGCAGGCGTTGGCAGGCGAGCCACTGCTGGGCCGTCTGGGTATCGCCCACACCCGTTGGGCGACCCACGGCGCACCCTGTGAGCGTAATGCCCACCCGCATTTTTCTGGCGATGAACTGGCGGTTGTCCACAACGGCATCATCGAGAACCATGAACCCCTGCGCGAGCGCCTCAAAGGCTTGGGCTATGTATTTGTGTCCGATACGGACACTGAAGTCATCGTCCACTTGCTGCACCATAAGCTCAAGGACACACCTGACCTGACAGTTGCGCTTAAAGCTGCCGTCAAAGAGCTGCACGGCGCATACGGTCTGGCAGTGATCAGTGCCAAACAGCCAGACCGACTGGTCGCCGCCCGCAGCGGCAGTCCGCTGGTAGTGGGGCTGGGCCTTGGAGAGAACTTCCTCGCGTCCGACCAAATGGCGCTGCGTCAGGTCACCGATCGCTTCATGTACCTGGAAGAGGGCGATATCGCCGAGATTCGTCGTGAAAGCGTGCAGATCTGGTCGTTGGATGGCTTGCCGGTTGAACGTGAAGTCGTGCAATACCGTGAAGGCGCAGAAGCGGCCGACAAAGGCGAGTTCCGCCACTTCATGCTCAAGGAAATCCACGAGCAACCAAAAGTAGTGCAGCGCACGCTTGAAGGCCGTCTCGGCCAGCAGCAGGTTCTGGTGCAAGCGTTTGGTCCGCAAGCAGCCGAGTTGTTCGCCAAAGTGCGCAATGTGCAGATCGTTGCCTGCGGTACCAGCTACCACGCCGGCATGGTCGCGCGTTACTGGCTGGAAGGGCTGGCAGGTATTCCATGTCAGGTGGAAGTTGCCAGTGAGTTCCGTTATCGCAAAGTCGTGGTACAGCCGGACACGTTGTTTGTCTCGATTTCCCAGTCCGGCGAAACCGCTGACACCCTGGCCGCATTACGCAACGCCAAAGAGCTGGGCTTTCTCGCCAGCCTCGCCATCTGCAACGTCAGCATCAGCTCGCTGGTTCGCGAGTCCGACCTGACGTTGCTGACCCAGGCCGGTCCTGAAATCGGTGTGGCGTCCACCAAAGCCTTCACCACTCAACTGGTCGCGCTGCTGTTACTGACCCTGTCTCTGGGCCAGGTTCAGCGCACATTGGAAGAGGGGGTTGAAGCCGAGCTGGTTGAAGAACTGCGTCGTCTGCCGACTCGTCTGGGTGAAGCGTTGGCCATGGATAGCACCGTCGAGAAAGTCGCCGAGCTGTTCGCCGAAAAGAACCACACCCTGTTCCTGGGGCGTGGGGCTCAGTTCCCGGTAGCTATGGAGGGTGCGCTCAAGCTCAAAGAGATCTCCTACATCCACGCCGAAGCCTATCCGGCGGGTGAGCTCAAGCATGGTCCTTTGGCGCTGGTCGACAGCGACATGCCGGTCGTGACCGTTGCGCCCAACAACGAGCTGCTGGAAAAGCTGAAGTCCAACCTGCAGGAAGTCCGCGCCCGCGGCGGTGAATTGATCGTCTTCGCTGACGAACAAGCTGGTATGAGCAACGGCGAAGGCACACACGTCATCGCCATGCCGCACATCATCGATGCGCTGGCACCGATCCTCTACACCATTCCGCTGCAGCTGCTTTCGTACTACGTGGCGGTGTTGAAGGGCACGGATGTGGATCAGCCGCGTAATCTGGCGAAGTCGGTGACGGTGGAATGATTAGCCAAGGCTAAGGCGTGATTGGTCCTAGGTATTAAAAACTGTCGCAGATTGCTGGACTAGCGACACTATTGCTGATGACCCTTGGGGATTAAATCTGTCGCAGCTTTCTCGCGGGGGCGTAGCTGCAATGGTGGGCCCACAGGCGGTACCATTGGTACGCCGAGTTTTGTGAGGAAATTGTGTATAACCTGCTACGTGATGATATTGATCTTGAGTCCTTGGATTTATTTCCCAAGGGAGAGTCAGATGAAACGTTCAGATCAATAATTGCGAGATACTCAATCTTAAACTGTGATGGGTGATGCTTCGCTTGGAGTAGTGGCAGGGTTGGCACAGTTTGCCGCAGCACAGGGGCCGGGACAGCCTGCTCGACATACTTACGAAGGTGCGGACAAAGGGCTGAGCATTGAAGAAATCCTGTGTTGTGACTAGCGTATGCCACCCGCCGAAGCGCAGGCCGTTTTCTGCAAGCTACTCCACCACTCCACTCGCCCCAAGGCATTCGCACATCTCACCGAACAGCCGGTCACAGTCACTAAACCCGTAGAGCTTGGCCAGGAGATACAGCGCGTCATGGATGGCGCCAGCCAGGAGGGTTATGGAGGGCGGCGCCGAATTACCCCATTTGCCGACGCAAGACTGGTCTACTTCCAAACCGGCACAACCCCAGCATAGGCAATGGTTCGCCCGGAATCAGACTATGTCTCAGAGATCTCGGCGAGTGGGTCAATCCTACATTGGCCCCAACACCGCTACGGGTCCGTATCCACGCGTGCAGATTTAGACATCCGCGTTCCGGCCCTATGCTGTGCGACGGATGCTCGAAGCCTGGCGGGCTTAGATGCACTCCTCAGCAGGTAAAGCGTTGCGTTCATAGAGTTGGAATCTTCAAGAGGCAGCAATACTACGTGGTGACCTTCATTGTCATAAGGGAAACCACTTCCTGAATCTTTGTTACGCTCATCTAAATTATACCATGATATAAAAATCCGATTCTAATGCTGCAATCATTAATTTACAGGGGCATCTTCGCAGCGACAGCTGTGGCTACAAGAACGAACAGCAAATGAACGAAGCTCTCGTGCTAGGCAAATCCAATTAGTCGGTGCGATGATGAGCTGTCAGCGCCGACATATGGGGCGCAATCAATTTTTTCACCTTCTCATTCCGGATTTACCTATGAGTGTTCCTATAGATGTAGCTGTGCCTTTTTCCAATAAATACATGACTTATCTGCATCGAGTTGTCTTTTGGGCGTTGTTGCTATTAGCGCTGGGGTGGTGTCTCTACGCCTTGCGAGCCAACCTATTTAAAATGCTTGTGAATTTTGAATTCTTCGGGGCGCTCAAAACCCTTTATATCATTGGTTTTACTGCGAGCTTTTGGCCGCTGGTTTACATGGAGACGGTGGAATACATCTACTCCCGTATGGGAAAGAATGGCCGCCAGAGCTTGGAATATGCCAAATCACTCCAGAAAGACCTGGTGGTCACAACGCTTACTGCGCTAGCGTTAGCTTGTATTTACTGGCTCGACTCAGCTAGCTATGGGCTTTCAGGGATTGATATCGCTTTCGTTGGATTCCCATTGCTGATCAGTTCTTTGTACACGATGATTCAGTGCACGAAGGTTAAGATCGCTGGCAAATATGTGCGAAGGGGAGCGATCGCGTTTAATTTCTTCAAAACCCTGGCGTTCACTTCCGTAGCATTTTGGCTGCTGATTAAAAACTCGTCTGGGGAGCTGAAGACTGATCAAGCCCTTTATCTTCAAATTTCGGTGCTGTTGATCGGGCTGCATTTCTTTCTGACGAACAATCTCGTTTACTTGATGTTTAAGCAAGGCCGGGTCGAACCTTCTGCGTTCAGGCATTATTTTGTGCACCATGTGATCAGGTCTAAGCACGGGCTATACAACATGATGGAAGCCGAGATGGCTCCACTGAATCGCCGGTTGCAGGCGGAAAAAGCCAAGCATGCGCAAGAGGTACGCAAACGTCAGAAGAAAAACCCGCGCTGAATTGAAGCATCGAACGTTAAAGTCTGGACATCCATTCTCTGAACTGTTGAAAGGCACGCAAAAAAGCCCGGAAAGCTCCAGCGGTCAAGCTAGCCGTCAATGCTTGGCAAAAGGCGCTGAGCAGCTATGTGCCGGTATTGATCCAGTTCAAGACCGACCCTAACGCGGTGCCACTGCCACCGCATATCAAGCTCGGCCAGGCGAAAAAATTTGCCAGTACGTTGCCTGAGGGCGATCCGGACGAGGCAGGCGTTCTCAAGCAGACGGAGAAGCAGATCCTGAGCAGCATTCTGCCAGGAAAGGGCAAGGACGCATGAATGCCTCGGCGCCGACGACGCTGCCGAACGGTTCGGTCAGGGTGAAGCGTTGACAGGGGAAACCGATGGGCCAGCCATTGAGCCGCGTAATCAGGAATCCGGGATGCCGATACTGTTAACCGAAGCAGAACGCAATACTGAGCATGGCGTTATACGCCAGTCATGCTCTGATCCCGCGCGGTCGGAGACCCTGTGCACGTCGGGAAGTCCTCCGCACAGAAACTGGGAGATCTCGGCAATTCCCGGTGCGCAAGCACCGGGCGGAGCAGGAAAGGCCAAAAGCCGTAGACATCGAAAGATTTTTCGTCGATGGGATTCAGAAAGACCCAATGCAGCGATGGATTGAGCGACACAGCTAAGACCCGAGATTGCGATGAGACTTACTCCTCGCCTACTCAAAGCTGCTTTCGGCGGGGAAAGCCACTTAGCCATGCTTACGCGTCGGTCCGTTATTTTTCGCTCTACTTGATCTTCCCAATCTGAATGGATAGTTTGGTGCCGTCCTACCTGCGACTGGGCGAGTAGCTAACCGGGACACGACCGCTGCTTTACCAAACCTGCATCTTGGCTTTCTAAATCAAGGCTGACAGTAAATATAAAATCTTGCCTGCGTGTAGCACGCTGACTGTCTCCTGACTTAAGGAAGCTTCGCCATGCCCGATGTTATTGACCAAGCTGTAGCGTTTTTGCGTGCGTATTATGCCGAGCAAGGCATTCTCATCCGCTCTGCTCATGCGCACGCAGCGGTGGCAAATTATCTTGGCTTCAATTCCAAAATTGCACTCAAGAGTGATCACGATTTTGACTCGCACGATCAGAACCTGATCGCCTACCGCAACACGACACTGAAACTCCTCCACCAGCACATTCCCAAGATGAAGCCCACGCCACTCCAGTCATTGGACGTAACTGAGCTTGGGCTATTCATCCGTGCCGGGTTGATGCCCCCTTGCCAGGCTTGTGCGGTTAGGGCACCCACTGTGCGGCACTTTGTCGGTGGTGCCGATCATCCGCATGGCTGGCTTTGCCACCAGTGTTCTGACGGTTTTGAAATCAACTTCACATTCAAATGGTTGGAGCATGCGCCAGCGTTTCCTGAACGCGTAGCGCATGTGAAGATTAGCGTTACACCTCCGCGCAATTTGCCCGAAGAAACCCTCCAGCGCATGGTGTTTGTGCTTCCAGAGTTCTTCGAAACTCCGCCAGATGGCTATGAATCCGAATCTATGCGTGTCGACTCGGCCTATTTCAATCGTGTCACTGCAGTTGGACAAGTGGTCGATAGACGCAACAGCCAGCGTCATGTACTGAGCTATCACCTCGTACAGAACGCATGGCTGGGTACCGTTTTCCACTACTGCGGCACTGTCGATCGGCAACAGTACGAGGCAAAGATCAAGGCAAAAATGCGCGAAAACATCATTGGTACCGTGGTGCGTTATTTGGCTGGCAGCCTGCCTGACTCTCGCTTGCTCAGCAAAGAAACACACCGTCATTATGTAGACTCTCTGCCTACTCATATCCCCGAAATCTGAATGTAGATTCAGTTAACCAAGTGCCTGCGAGGATGGGAGGTACAGCATTCATCTCCAACCACTCAGCCACAGCTACCTAGCCCTAATGGCCAGGTAGCTGCGTGAGCGCTCGGATCGTTCTCGCACTCAAGCGAAGCGGTCGACGGCGTTATCTGAGTGAAGGGTGAGAGCGAGTGTTGACGCCGATGTTGAATTGACCCAGTTGCCGAGATTTCACTGACCTAGGCTGATTCGTCGCGAACTATTGACTATGGCGGGTTTTTGCCTATTTGGAGGTGGGTCAGTCTTGCGTCGGCATATAGTTCGATTCGGTATCGGCCTCAACAATTATGGGCTCGAAATACTTTAGAGAGCTAAGGGCTTTACCAAAGGAGGTTAAAAGCGTGCGGACGTGGGCACAACAGCAGCTTGCCCGAAAAATGCTCCCCACGCTCAATTGAATTGACATTGAGTTCTGGTATTTGCTTTGCAGCTGGTCGGTCGATAGTAATCCGCCGCTGGCTATGGCTGGCGGCATACCATGGTGTTATTTAATAAAGGCCCGGCCGACCAAGTTTCGAGTTTTTGCTATGACATCGTATTCTGGTCTATCGTTGGAGTAGTAAGTCATATATTCGTCAAACATATGGTCGAACGCAAAATTAAGTGGCATGATATCACATCCTAATTTAAGATATTCGCTGAGCGCGGCTTTGTCGGCCGGTTCCAAGATAATATCTTTCTTTGAAATGTGTTGCTTTCCATTGATTGAACAATACTCATCCTTGAATTTTGAGCTTAAATTATATGGAATTCGCGACGATGACTTTGTCTGCTTCCAAGCGACCTTTGTTAGCAAGTGGGAATGTAGGTTCGCTAATTGAATGCATTGTTTGACAAAGCCGCCGAGCGATGTAATCGAACTCTTTAGTTCTTCATCATTTTCAAATGGCGAGTTAAGTGGCATTCTATATGAATAATACTCGCGTAAAAACCTTAGATTTTCCACCTTTTTTTTAGCGTCGGCGTGAATGATACTGTTGTGGCTGTGCGCATAGGTTGAGTAAAAAACGTTTAGCATTTTGCTGTGACTTATATCGTAAACGTTTTTTGTGGTTTGTTGCGGATTGAGATATATCACAGACCACATAGCATGAAGCGCAGAATAATATCCGAGATAATATGCGGCTGCCATGACACCTTCTTTTTCTGCCTTCTTTGACTCAAGGGCAAAATTGGTTGCGCTGAAACATAGTTTTAACGATTGACGAGCGCGCACTGACCATATCGCAGTTTCGTAGTCGTTCCAAGTGCCTACTAATGCGTGATACTTTCTCATCCAGGTATCGTGATACTCCTGCCTGGCACTGTTTGTGCGTAAATTCATGTCCAGATGATGAAAGCTGCAAATATATTCAAAATACGTTGATAGCGGTTTCCAGTTAGCTTCGATGGCCATTGATCTCTTCTTGGGCGATTGTTTTTTTGAGGTGGTGGATAGTGCTGATGTGGATGCATGTCTTTATAACACAACCTGATATATCTCTACCTCTGATGCTCATCGGTGGCGTAGGGTATGAAACACGTCAAGCGCTGCCGAGGTTTTCCAGCGGCAAAAATTTGCGATTGACGAATTGGTGTTCGATCGGGTGCTCAGTAGATGGAACTGATACGGTGATCAATTATGTAGCGAGAGGCTGATCATATTAAACCCGGGGTGGAAAAACACTGAGTAACACAGTATTTTCTAGTCACGTAGCCGCTTACAGGGTCGGTTGAGCTAGTTCGTTGAATGCTTTTAGGTGCCAGCGATACCAGGGTGTGTAATCGTCTACGCCGATGGTAATGACTTCCAGCTAGCACCGCTCGACTCCGTCGGCCTGGATGTGTCGGCCGAAGACAATGCAAGTGTTAATAGCTCGGATACGGTCGATCACGCTTAGAAATAGCATCGTGGAAACCCTGGTGCTTTTTGGGAGATAAAGATGATTTACGTCGACCGTTCCCGTATACCCATGCCGGAAAAACTCGGAGCCTCAAGCACTGGTGGAACCGAATTGCGACAGGCGAAGGAATTCTTCCGAGATAAGAAGAACGCTCAGCGCCGCTTCGAGTTCCGCGTTATGCACCTTCGCGAGGTACGTACTGCGCTTAGGGAATTGTTTTTCAATAAATGTGCTTATTGTGAGAGCTTTCTCCAGGTCGTCGCAGGCGAAGTGGACATGTATCGGCCAAAGGGTGGCGTGTCAGAAAATGCATTGCACCCAGGTTATTGGTGGTTGGCTGCTGAATGGAACAATTTGCTGATCGCCTGCCCCGACTGCAATCGCCAGCGCAGCCACGGCCTTGCCGATGATCACAAGGGGGTCAGCGGCAAGGGCAACAGATTCCCATTGTTAGATGAGTCAGCGCGATGCTTTGGCCCGCAAGACGACATATCTCTAGAGCAGCCATTGCTGTTGAACCCATGCGCTGACGATCCTGACGAGCACTTGGTGTTCGATTGGAATGGCCTAGTAACCAGCGATACTCTTCGCGGACAAACAACTATTACCGTCTTGGGCCTGAACCGCCCGGCGATTGTAGAAGCGCGGGCTCGAGAGGCTGAGATGTTTCGCTTCATGCTTAGCCAAGCAAACCTCTCCGTCGCGGGGGCGTCATCAACCACGACATTAGCATCTATCCTGAATGCTGTGGCGTTAGGAGTCGCTCCATACGCAGGTATGAAACGGCAGTTGCTCCGTAGAGCGCGGACCGAGCTCAAATATGTAGGGGGGCGTGACAAGGCTCCTATCAGCGCTGCACGACAGAAGCGAGCTAAGCGTGCTCTACAACAATTCGAGGCTGAGCAGTCTACTTACACTCTCGCTGACGAAGCAGGGCGCAGGATTGCACGGTCTCAGCAGCGCGCGATCGAGCGCATTTCGCTGCAAAACTTCAAAGGTTTGCGAGATGTTAAAATTGAGGTAGCAAAAAATGGAAATGGCGCTGGGTGGCTAATGCTGCTTGGTGAGAACAGCACGGGAAAGAGTTCAATTCTCCAGGCTATCGCTCTATGCCTAGCCGGAGCCGACTACTTCGCGACACTTGTGAACGACGGCAGAATAGTTCCGCGGGAACTCATTAATTCACGTACTCGGCGATGCACGATCAGCATCAAGCTGTCAGGATTTGTTGCTCCCCACCGGATGACCATAACTGCATCCGGAACGACCTTCGAGAGCCCATCTGGGAAATCCGCTGAGGTAACGGTATCCAAGCGCGAGGTTGTGGTATCAGGTGATAGCGAAGCTCGCTCGGCGCAGCTGGTACTGCTCGCCTATGGCGCTACTCGTCTGCTGCCACACAAGAGTCCAGCGCGATATGGCCTTGAGTTTGCGCGCATCGATAATCTCTTCGATCCTTTCCTCCCTTTGTTCGATGCCAACGAATGGCTTCTAAAACTCAATAGCAGAACATTCGCTAATGTTGCACTGATCCTCAAAGATCTGATGTCACTCGACGATGCCGCCCTATTGCATCGGCAAAAATCCCGCGTGTATGTTCACAGCCATGGAGACAACGCACCCATCCAACGGTTAAGCGATGGATTCCAATCCGTGGTCGCTATGAGCGTGGATATCTTGGAAGCTGCAATGCGTCTTTGGGGCAATTCCGAGACCGCCGAAGGTATTGTGTTGCTGGACGAAATCGGAGCTCATCTGCACCCGTCTTGGAAAATGAAGATCGTTTCCAGCCTGCGTCGCGCCTTTCCCGGCATCCAGTTCATCGTCACAACGCATGACCCATTATGTCTGCGTGGGCTGACCGAGGGGGAGGTGGTGGTAATGCGTCGTGACGAAGAGGGGCAGGTTGAGCCAGTTGCGGACCTCCCCTCACCTGGTGACTTCCGCGTCGATCAACTGCTCACGTCCGAGTTTTTTGGGCTTAACAGCACTGTGGATCCTGAAACTGAAGCTCTCTTTGATCGCTACTATGCGTTATTGGCCCTCAATCAACGCACTGCAGAGCACGAACAGGAGCTGGACCGACTTCAAAAAGTCCTGCGCGACCGCCGCTACGTTGGTGACACTGTGCGTGAACAGCTCATGTTCGAAGCTGTTGATAAAGTCCTCGCACAGCACCTCGTTGCAGGCAACTTCTCGATGCCGGAAATGAAGCAGGAGGCCGCCAAGGAGCTGGCTGAGATGTGGGATTCGACTGTGTCCGGCCTTGATGAGACCTCCCCATGATTCGCATTGAGAAAAACGCACAGACTCCAGCGCTGGATGTTTTCACGCATGCGTCGGTAGGTCCCAAAAACCAGAAGAAAACCCGTGCTGCAGCCGAGCTTGAAAGAGCGATAGCTTTTTTTACCAACCCTTCGAATTTCGCTAATGAGGAGAAGCTTTGTAAAAAGTCCTTCAATTTCGCCGTATACAAAGACAAGACGTTGGCTGAAAAGCTGGCGGGTATATTTGGCCGGAAATGCGCTTACTGTGAGAGCCGGGTGGCCCATGTAATGCCGAGGGAGATTGAACACTTTCGGCCCAAATCGGCGGTAGAGAACCCTACTCAGCCCGCGTTGCGTCCCGGCTACTACTGGCTAGGTGGCGACTGGACCAACCTATTGGTTGCATGCGTGGACTGCAACCGGGCACGAAACCATACGGTGCCAGGTCAGTCGGCTTCTGTGCGACTCGGGAAACATGCGCAGTTCCCTCTGGCGTTAGAGAATCAGAGGGTGCGTTTGCACGGGAGCGACATCTCTGCAGAAGAGCCCCATCGTTTGCTGATCCATCCATGCATAGATCAGCCTGAGGAGAGGTTCAAGTACGATGACGACGGACTGATCCTACCCAGAGATCCTCAAGATCTGCAGGCGACTACCTCCATCACGGTTTATGCATTGCAGCGCAAGTATCTGGTTGAGGAACGCAAGCGCGTACAGAACGATCTAGTGTTTAAGTTGGAGCTATTGAAATCCCTAGGCGCTGAATTCAACAGCATGCACGGTAGGGCGTCCCGCGCCGACCTTGATGAAAAGCGTCGTCAGCTGAACCTTCAAATGAGTTCGATTCGGCAGATGTTTGAGCCGGACGCCCCGTTTCTCGGTATGGTGAGGGACTATGTGCGTCGTCATGTAGCGGCAGGCCACTACAATGATCTTCTCCGCGCTGGACTTGATCTGCGTCGACTTGTGCCATAACGGCCCTGTATCAACCGACACAGCACTGGGCGTCCTCTGGATGTTGGTCGGGCTGGCGCACCGACACGACGCGCTGGCCAAGATCTAGGTTAGTGTCAAATGAGTGAAAAGGGCCAAGCGACTCTCAAATATCATGAGGCTGACGACCGCCGCGGACTTCTTCATCGAACTTCTTCGGGATGTTCTGTTGAAGCAATGAACATCAGCAGTGGTGATTCGCAGGGTGTCGAGTTGGTTAACCGCACCTTAGTGCTCACACCTGCTCGCGACGCAGATCCCAATTCTGAGTCAACTATCATTCAGGGTGAGTCGAGAAAGGCGTGCGATGTCGAGATATAAATTCTCCAGCGAGCAACGGTACGCAATATTTCTAGCCCACGGTATGAAATGCTACCTGTGCAAGGCCCCAGTCGATCTTATTTCAA
This sequence comes from Pseudomonas folii, assembly GCF_014357575.1. Lineage (GTDB taxonomy): Bacteria > Pseudomonadota > Gammaproteobacteria > Pseudomonadales > Pseudomonadaceae > Aquipseudomonas > Aquipseudomonas folii. The sequence goes on from NZ_JACONW010000011.1 coordinate 48,473, forward strand.
TGGTCGTCGACCATGTTCTGCCAGAGCACCTCCTCGACATCCCCTCGTTACTCCACTCCGCTAAGTCGAATCTCGGGCTATCCGCATCGTTCGATCTAAATTCGTTCGAAAATTGGATGCCGGCATGCAGTTCATGCAATGGGACGAAGTCATCAGTCCAATTTGAGCCTACTCCGCTTGTCCAGATACTCCTGCAAAAACTTGCAAAAAAGGCCGACGAAGCACGTAGGCTTTGCGCAGAGGTCGTTAGCAACAGACAGGTGTCTGTCGCCCTCAACGTGTTGGAACGAGCGCAGGGGAGTGACTGGAAGTTTGAGGGGACGGCACGAGGACGGTTGCAGGCCCTTTTGCGATTTGCCTCATTGCGCGCGCTTGTGCCTAGCGGCCAGCCACTTCGTTTGACGCCCTCGTTTCAGCTAGTGACCACCTCGATCAAGGATGCAGCACGTTGGGGAGCGAGTCATTGGTCGATCCCCCCTCGAGATCAGGGAGAGCCATCACTGGTTGTGCTGTTCCGGGCGGAACGAGGCGAGTGCGTTGAGTGTGGCTTGATCCAGCGGGTGTACCAGCCTATCAATCAGGAGGGTGGCAGTGACCCGATCTGCGGCGTGTGCCTGTCGAATCTCGACTGGATGGATCCTGTGGCCTTGGGAGAATTGCCAACTCACATAACCGGGGAATTTTGAGCGAAGAATTCGCCTGACCCTAGAGCGGGTAATTCATTCGCATTAGGTTCGGGAGCCCGAGCAGGAAACAGCTCCTGAGCACCTCCTCGTGGCTGCCAATCGGGAAGATCTGCAAGAGGACATTGTTTGGCAGGCTAGATTTGTGACGCTGCAACAACCGGCTTCTGCGCTGATGGCGGCACTGAGGCCTTGCTTTGCCAATGTCTGAACGTACATGCCGCACGTACGCAAGGGACCTTCGAAGATGTTCATCGGGGGAGTGACCTGCCTGGCGGCTGGTCACTCAACGGCGTTCACTCAGGAAAGGTCCCAATTTACGTTATCGAAGAAATTCATACTCACTTCGATCTGTAGCGAGCCGTGTTGATCGAGGAGCTTTGTTCGCAGAGGCTGTGTAGCCACTCCCTCGAAGTCGAGGACGTAGTAATACGTCATCGAACCATCGTCAGAGGTCATTGCCTCTGGCTCTACGTCTATCAGGGTCTCCGCCTCCTCGACGGTAATCCCTAGCTCGTTTGAAAGAGCATTTTCGAGCGAGGTGAGGGGAGGTCGTGAAAGCACTACGTCCCAATCTGAGTGCCGCTGGTTTCGAAGATCCGTCTAGAGCAATGCCACACTTCTAGGAGCCGTATATGGCGAGGCAAAGTGTCCAAGACAGTGCAGAGTGGGAGACTGGCGAGATCCAGGGCACTTCGCTCCAACTATCCGGCCCGGTCGAACTCTTGTTTTAATTCAGAAATTCGATCGGGATAGGAGGCATTTGAGGAGAATGGCTACGGGCTGCGACAGTCCAGACCCAGCCTGCTACTTCCCGAACCTGAAGATATGCGGTTCTGACGGCGGGTAAGTCTGGCGTCCGCGGATGGGGCGATATGGCTTAAGCGCGAACACGAGGCTTGCTGAATTAGCCAAATCCTAAGTTGATAAGAGAGGCTAGGCCCCGCGGGCCTACCTCTCCCCCCTCAGTGTTTTATTACTGGAAGAAGTTGATGATGATTTTCATTAAAAAACCTATTACGGCACTCCGCAATGCAGGCAATACCCACCTCCACTGAAGCTTATTCAAGGGTGGGGTAATATTTATGGTCACGTTATTATGCTGGCCAGACAGCACCAAGATAAAAACTTGGGGCCTAGAATTTCCAATGCCAGTGGAATTCTTGCTCGAATTTCGATCATTGAATTGCATAAAAATGCCTTTGAAAAGTTGAGAGAGGGTCAACAGGTCAAAAGGCAGAGCGGAGCCTATGGCGATCAATACTCAACTCGGCATCGTAGGCAAAAAGAGGGGTACGCAAAAAAGCGTTCAGTGCAGCTGAAGCGCGTGCACAGTTAATTGCAGAAAGTAGGAACGCAGCGAAAAGAATTACGATTCGGTTGAAAATATCGCGAAGTGCAGATTGGCGGAAATGATCCTGACGAAAATCGTAAAATCCATAAACGCCGTAACTGAGGTCTTCGGTAAAGGTAACTAGAGTGCCATTTCTACGTATGCAACGGAGGCTCTCCGGTTCCTCCGTAATGTCTAGCAGGTCCAGGGCGGCTTTGGCGCGTGCTACCGCTGCTGAATCTCGATTAGGATCAATTGCAAAGTCGCGAACATATTTATCCGCTCGGCGATATGTCGCCGAGTAATTTTCAGACTCCTCCTCCAGTTCACGGTCAAACTCATCCCAGCTCAACATAAGTGATCACCCGTAACGGTTGCTCCATCGTGGTTTCAGACTCCCATACCTTACCCTCGTATGGCCTTCACGCCAATCCTACCGATGTAACAAAACGAGTCTTTACTGGTGAATGCAAATCCGGCTCAAGGGCATCCGCTTTCGACCGTACTTTACCGAGTGTGGCGCTCTGTAGGCTTTGCTACTCTTATTGCTTTGCATTCACCCTTGATGGGTGGCAGGCGTCCTCGGAGGATTTGTGCGTCATTTGAGGAGTGCAACTGGATGACGTAGGTAGTAACTCACCTACTCAACGCCGTTTTCAGTGCAGTAGTAGCCGGTCTCGGAGTTGTGTTTTGCCTAAATATCCAAAGTCGAGTCTGGAAAAGCGACACACAGCCGTTTTGTGTTTTACCTTAATTCGATGGCGGATCTGCACGCATCGCTGAGAGCTCCGAAATTCGCGTATCACTGTGTTGTACGTTTTTATCCATGAACAATAGCAGTTCCTGGCCCAGCCCCGGATAATCAGGGTAAAAAGCATCCTATGCCCCACCACCCCATATCATCCAGACAATAGAGCGATGCCTGAACCCCATGAGAAAAACCACTCAGCAGTTAATGGTTCAGAACATTGCCGACTGGCAGCATCGAGGTTTGATCGACCAGCAAACCCAAGAGCGGCTGAGCGCGCCTTATCAGCGTCCTGACCAATTGTTATCCACGGTGCTGCAATGGCTAGGCATCGGTGCGGTGTTATTGATTGGTATGGCAATCCTGGGGGGTGTGAGTTATCTCAGCGAGTCGGTCACCCTCGGCGTTGTGCTGTTTTCTATCGCCGGTGTGGCATTGTGGTGGGTCGGGGTACGCCTGGCGCGTGATCCAGCCGGGCGTATGCCGGTGGCTGGTGTTGCCATTTTGACCATCGGCCTGATGCTGATCGGCGGTAGCCTGTTACTCAGTGGAGTTGACTCCGACGTGGGCGGGTATGATCGGATCCCTCTGGCACTGCTGGTCACCGCCTTGCTGAGTGTGGCCACTGCCTATCGTTACCACCTGCGCTGGCCATTGTTTCTTGGGCTGCTGTGCGCCTTTCACGGCTTTGGCTCCTGGGAGAGTTATGCCGGTAGCGGGTCATATGTGTTCGATATTCAGGACCCGCGAGCCATGGCAGTGATTGCCGGATTGGCAGCGCTGCTGGGGCTTTGGCACCAGCAGGCTGAAGAAAGGCCGCTCCGCCACTTCAGCGGTTTCGGGCGTTTGTATGTGATTTTCGGACTGCTCTACTTCAACTGCTCGCTGTGGTTTCTCAGCCTGGACAATTACCACTCGTCCCAATCAGGGCTCTCGATACTGCTATTCACCGTAGGGGCCATCAGCCAGTTGGTGATCGGTGCTCGTTTCAAACACCCTAGCTTCACCGGGTTTGGTGTGGTGTTTCTGGGTATCAACCTCTACACGCGCTTTTACGAACACGCCTGGGACCGCCTAAGTGTCGCGGCTTTTTTCGCGGCGGCCGGTGTTGTGGGTGTTTTGTTGGGCTGGTTGTTTGAGCGCGCGGCGCTACGTGCCAAGGAGGATCGGCCATGAGCATGGATCGCCGCAATCGACAGGTCCGTGATGCCCTTGATCAATGGCTGCGCGAGGGGCAGATCGATCCTGTTGCTCACAGCCGTATCGGTGAACTGTATCCCTTGACCCGATGGGACTGGCGCTCACTCGGGCGTTGGTTTCTGACGTTCGGTGCGATCAGCCTGGCGGCCGGTCTGGTGTTATTTCTGCGTGAGCACCTGACGTTCACCCTGCCCAAATCGGCGATCAGCTTGTCAGTGCTGACCTTGGGCCTGTTCGTCGTCGGGCGCTGGTTGCCCGGTAAAGGCTTGAGGATGCTTGGCAGCACCGCCGAACTGCTGGGCGGCTTCGCCCTGATCGGCGTGAGTTTTGTGGTGGGGATGATCTATTCGGACGGCTCCGGTAACTGGCCGGCGCTGCTCCTGATCGACCTCCTGATCCTGCTGGTGCTCAGCTATGCCTTGGGCAATGTGTTACTGCTGACATTGTGCAGTGTGTTGTTCTTCGTCTGGTTCGGTGGTCGCAGCGGATATGAGTCCGGCTGGGGCGCCTACTGGTTTGGCATGAACTATCCGCTGCGGTTTCTCGGTGCTGCGGCGGTGCTTGTGGCTGCGGGGGCTTTGCATCTGCGCTGTGAGGCCGGATTGCTTGCCCGCTACAACGGGTTTGCCAAGGTATGGATTTCCTGTGGCCTGTTTGTGGGCGAAATGTCCTTGTGGCTGTTGTCTCTGTTCGGCAGTTACGACTTGATCGACGGCCCGTGGCATTTTGCCGAGGATCGCGAGCTGCTGATGTTCAACGTGCTTTGGGCGTTGGTTAGCCTCGGCGTGTTAACGGTGGGACTGCGCCAGCGGTTCGGCATGTTGGTGGGGTATGGCTCAACGTTTTTAATAATCCAGTTGTACACCCTGTTCTTTACCCAACTGGCCGAAACCCTGGGTTGGCTGCTCAGCTTGCTGATCGCCGGCGCTAGTTTGCTGGTGCTGGTGATCTGGCTGGAGTCGCAGCGCCAGAAGCGTCGGGCGGCGATTTCAGAAGCTTGAGCCTGACCCAAACACCAAGGTCGAATAATCACGGAATTCAAATGATTCTATTGTTTGCCCAGATTGTGCGGTTCTTTATTGCCCTGATGGCGGGAAGAGCTTGCGCCGCCAGCGGAGGTTCAGGCTGTACTGCCATCTTCCCGTTTCAGGCCGGATGCGTCGTCATACCATGTCACCCTTCGGAGATACCCTATGTCTTCTTCGCCGGTACTTCCGACCAATCCTGATGAGCAATCGGTGCCGGTATTGCACAGCTTCGAGATTGAGCGCCAGAACCACTCGAACCTGAAAGGTCATCGCTCGCTGCTGTTGTGGTTCACCGGAATGTCTGGCGCAGGCAAGTCGTCCATTGCCAATCGGGTTCAGGCCAACCTGCATGAGCATCGCCTGCATACCTGCCTGCTGGACGGCGACCAGCTTCGTCGAGGTTTGTCCGTCGACCTGGGTTTTTCCGATGCCGACCGCAGGGAAAATATCCGGCGTACGGCTGAGGTGGGCAAATTGATGGTGGACGCAGGCGTAATCACATTGGTCTGCCTGATCTCGCCATTTGAGCAGGAACGCCGCATGGCCAGGGCTCTGTTCGCCCCTGACGATTTCATTGAGATATTTGTTGATGCGCCCCTGCATGTGCTGGAACAACGCGACCCCAAGGGGTTGTACGCCAAGGCGCGGCAAGGCTTGATCAAGAATTTCACGGGAATCGATTCACCGTATGAGCGCCCCGTATCACCCGACATCGTGATCGATAGCGCGACGTGCTCTATCGATCAAGCGGCGCAGATTGTAGAGGCGTTCTTACAGAACCGTTTCGCTGCTTCTTAGGTTACGCATAGCCTAAGCCTGATAAAGCATAACGTCTATCCAGGTCCTATTTACCTGGCAGTGGGTGGTAGATACAGAGGTTTGAAGTCTTTTCGTGAGGTCATCGCTCTCTCGGCAAAGATAATGGCTATTGGCTTGACGCTTCTCATGGCTGTCGTAGACTGGCTCCATCCGACAAGGAGTCTCCGGTATGCGGTGTTTGCAGGGATTGTTTTTCTTTTTACTCGGGGCGACGTGTTCCGCTCAGGCGCAGACTCCGGCTGAAGCCGATGCGTTGTTGGATAACGCTGCTTCTGCAGGTGCGCAGGTTGCTTCTTCCAGTGAAGCGCGAGGTGTGTTGCGGGCCCAGGATCAGGCGGTGCTTGCCAGTGAGTTGGCCGGGCGTATTGTCGATCTGCCGCTGCGCGAAGGTGAAACCTTCAAGAAGGGCGATACGCTGGCGCGTTTTGACTGTTCAGCCTATCAGGCGCAGCTCAACGCCTCTCAGGCTGCCAGTCGCGGGGCCAGTGAAGAGCTGGCGCATAACCGGCAGTTGGCGTCGCTCAATTCTGTAGGTCGTTTCGAAGTTGCTCGTGCTGAGGCCCGGGTGGCTGAGACTCAGGCGCAATCAAGTGTCTTTCAGGTTCAAGTCAAACGCTGCAGCGTGATCGCGCCTTATGACGGTCAGGTCGTGGAGCGCAAGGTTCAGCGTTATGAAAGCGTTTCCGCTGGCACGCCGCTGCTTGAGATCGTCGATAACCGTACTCTGGAAATTCACCTTCTGGTGCCCTCCCGCTGGATGGGCAAGCTCAAGGCCGGGCAGACGTTCAGTTTTGTGCCTGACGAAACCGGCAAATCACTGACCGCCACTATCAAGCGTTTCGGTGCGCGGATCGATGAAGGCAGCCAGACATTGTTACTGGTGGCCGGTTTGCCAAAGTCTGATGACCTCTTGGCTGGCATGAGCGGAACGGCGCGTTTTCCGGAGCTCAAGTGAACGCGCCTGTACCCGGAGTGGTAGAGCGGGTCTTTGCCCAGTTCCTCGACCTTGAACGTCTTACCCGCGCCGCCCGCACGACCGATCAACTGGCGTACAGCCTGGTGAATGACGGGCAGCCGCTGTTTGGTTTTCGTCATGCTGCGCTGGTGATTGCCGGTAAGGTGCGGGCAGTGACGGGTGTCAGCGTGATTGATCCCAATGCGCCGTTTGTCGCGTTCGTCGAGCATGCGGTGGCTCAGTTGTTCAAGCTGGAGAAAGCCAGGCCAGCCAGTGTCGTTGCGATGGATAAACTCAGCGCTTCGGTGCGCGAAGACTGGCAAAGCCTGTCGGCGCCCCATGTGTTCTGGCTGCCGTTGCTGGATCATAAAGGTGAAGTGTTCGGTGGTTTGTGGTTGGCCCGTGACAAACCCTGGGCTGCGCCCGAGCAGGTTTTACTTTCGCATCTCGGTGATACCTACAGTCATGCATGGCTGGCATTGCAGCCGCGTAAGCCCTGGCGCCTGCGTTGGAGTCGCAAGCGTCAGGTCGGGTTAGTGGCTGTTGCTTTGTTGAGCTTGCTGATCCCGGTTCGCCAGTCGGTTCTGGCCCCTGCCGAAGTCGTGCCGTTGGCTGGCCGCGTGGTGGCTGCGCCACTGGATGGTGTGATTGCCGAATTTCTGATCAAGCCCAACCAGCCAGTCAAGACCGGTGACTTGTTGGTGCGTTTTGAAAACACCACCCTCAAGGCTCAGGCCGATGTCGCCGAGCGTACGCTGGGTGTCGCGGAGGCGGAACTCAAAGCCAACTCGCAACGCGCTTTTGCCGATGCCGAATCAAGCTCTAAGGTCGACCTGCTGGCCGCTCGCGTCGAGCAAAAGCGTGCAGAGCGCGATTACGCACGTGAGTTGCTCAAGCGCAGCGAAGTTCGTGCCGAGCGCAACGGTATCGCAGTCTTTGCCGATGCCCAGCGCTGGACGGGGAAACCGGTCCAGACTGGCGAGCGCTTGCTGGAAATCGCTGATCCTGCCCAGGCCGAACTGCGCATCGAACTGGCGGTTGGCGACGCCATCGCTCTGGAGCCGGACGCTGAAATCGCGCTGTTCCTCGACAGTGATCCCTTGCATCGCCATTCTGCCCGCCTGGAGCGCGCAGCTTATGAAGCGCAACCGACTCCGGGTGGGCAATTGGCTTATCGCCTGGATGCCAGCTTTATTGATTCTCCGCCGCGTATCGGGTTGCGTGGCACCGCGAAGGTCTTTGGCGAGCGAGCGCCGTTGGCGTTGTATATCTTGCGCAGACCTTTGGCAGGTTTGCGTCAAAGCGTAGGCCTGTAAATGGTACTGCCCAGCCTGCGGGCGGATCTGCACCTTTCTTCGGCCGCACCTGCACTTGACGGGTCGCCGCGCTGGACTCTGGCTGATCCGGTGCGAGGTCGCTATTTCAAGCTGGGCGCTCAGGCTATTCGTCTGTTGCGGCATTGGTCGCTGGGCGAACCCTCTCAGGTACTACAGGCCGCGAACCGTGAGCCAGGTCTCCCGCTGGGCGATAACGAAGTGCAGGAGCTGCTGATCTTTCTTCGCAGCCATGACCTGATCGCTTCGACCGACCCCGACCAGCGCGCCAGCTATGCCTACAAGGCTGCAGCTTCGCGTCACGGCGTGTGGCAGATGCTGTTGCATCAATACCTGTTTTTCCGCATTCCGTTGTGGCGCCCGGATGCTTTTCTCAATCGAGCATGGCCTTGGCTAAAGCGCTTTGGTCCCGCCATCCTGCGTTACGGTTTGCCAGCTACGCTGGGACTCGGAGTGTTTCTGGTCGCGCGGGACTGGCAGCGCTTCATCGGCACTTTTCCGCACCTGTTCAGCCTTGGCGGGGCGTTGGCGTTTGGTACGGCGTTGTTTTTCGCCAAGCTTTGTCATGAGTTCGGTCATGCCTTCATGGCCAAGCGTGCTGGTTGTCGTGTGCAGAGCATGGGCGTGGCCTTCATGGTGCTGTTGCCATTGTTCTACACCGATGTCAGCGATGCCTGGCGAGTGAATGACCGGCGCGCCCGTTTGCTGATCGGCGCAGGAGGTGTCCTCGCCGAAATGCTGTTGGCCTGTATCGCTTTGCTGGCCTGGTCGCTGCTGCCCGACGGGCCTGCACGTACGGCAGCATTCATGCTTGCCAGTGCGACCTGGTTGACCACGGTGGTGGTTAACCTCAATCCATTCATGCGTTTCGATGGTTACTTTCTGATCAGTGATCTGTGGGAGGTGGATAACCTTCAAGGCCGGGCATTTGCCTTGTGTCGCTGGCGGTTGCGTGAGGCCTTGTTCGGTTACGGCCTGCCTGCGCCCGAGCCCTGGACGCCGGTCATGCAGCGTCGCCTGTTGTGGTGGGGGTATTTGTCCTGGCTATGGCGGGCGGCACTGTTTTTCGGGATTGCGCTTGCTGTTTATCACCTGTTTTTCAAGTTGCTGGGGATCTTCCTGATGCTGGTGGAACTGGGCTGGTTCATCTTTCTGCCGATCTTCAAGGAGACACGCCACTGGTGGGCCAACCGCGAACAGGCTCAGACGCCCAGGGTTTTGCTTAGTGGTGCGGGCTTGTTGGCGCTGGTATTGCTGCTGGTGGTGCCTTGGCGCAGCAGTGTCGAGGTGCCAGTCATGCTGGAGGCCGGGAGGGTGACGGCCCTGCATGCGCCTGTTGCCGCTCGCGTCAAACAGGTGAATGTGCGTGACGGGCAGACGGTGGAGCAGGGCGCCGTATTGGTGGAGCTTGAGTCGCCTGATGTCGATTCGCGGCAGACCATCGTGCGTCGAGAAATCGAGATTCTGCAATTGCAGATACGTCGTCAGGCCGGGCGCAGCGAGACGGTTGCGGATGTTGGCGTCATCGAACAGCGTCTGGCCAGTGCATTGGCCGAGTATCGCGGCCTTGCAGCTCAGCGCGAACGCTTACTGGTCCGCGCTCCCCAGGCCGGTCAGGTGCGTGATCTCATGCCGCAATTGAACCCGGGCCGTTGGGTTTCGACCCAGATCCCTCTGGCCCGAATCGTCGAGGGCGGTACGCGCCTTCGTGGTTATCTGGCTGAAGATGTCTTGTGGCGTATCGCGCCGGGAGACAAGGGACGATTTATCGCTGACGACCCTATGCGCTCCTCGCTGCCGGTCGAGTTGCTGGATGTAGACGCTAACGGGGTTTCCTACCTGGATCAGGAAGCCCTCGCGTCTGATCATCACGGGCCGATTGCTGTTCGCCGCGACGAAAACCATCGCGCCGAGCCGGTTCAGGCGCAATACGGCGTGCGTTTGAAGGTGACAGAGGATATCGAGGCTCCGACCCAACCGTTGCGAGGTGTAGCGGTGCTGCAAGGGCGCAGTGAGTCGCTACTGGGCTCGACATGGCGAAGGCTGGCAGCGCTGGGCGTTCGTGAAAGTGGTTTCTGAAAAAAGTGCTCCAGGGAAGAGGACAAGACTGATGTTGAACAATGCAGACGGGCTGGAAGTCCGGCCCTCACGTGATTCGGACAGCCCTTTCATACAGTCGCTTTATCATTCGGCCCGGCCTGATTTGCAACTGATCGACGGCGAGCGCGATCTGGTGGAGGAGGTCATCGCTCAGCAGTTTCGTGTGCAGGAAGCCGGCGTGGGCAATGGGTTTCCCAATGCGATGCATTATGTGATCGAGAAGCTTGGCAGCTTGATCGGCGCATTGGTGGTGGATTTCGGCCCCAATGAAATTCGTGTGCTGTATCTGGCATTCATTCCGGCAGCGCGGGGCAAGGGCTACGGCCGGACGGTATTACAGGGCGTGCAACAGGCTGCCGAAAAGGTCTGTTGCCCTGTGGCAGCGGTGGTCTGGGACAATAACCCCCATGCGCGCCAGCATTATCTGGCGCTTGGGTTTCAGGTCGAAGAGCAGGATATCGCGGCGCAGCGGCTGGTCTGGTATCCGGGTCAGTCCAAAGCCAGTTGATCAGTTGAAGCTGATGCAGTAATAGGCCAGGTTCGCATCACGCCCCATTGGGGGAACGCGGGAGACGAATACTTCTTCAAGCTTGCCCAGTTCCGGCAGTTCAATGGCGCACAGGCCATCGACGAAGGTGCTGGGCTCCAATGAATTGAGGCTGACGCTGAAAGGCAGGCGCTCATTATCGGAGAGGCGTGCCTGAGGTTTTTCGTCGATGGACGAGATGTTGATCGGCAACTGACTGCCGTCGTCCAGTTGCAGCGAGCATGGGCTGCCCAGCAGTGCACGAAAATGTTCGACAGTAACGTTTTGCAGCATGGAACGACTCCAGCAAGAGTGGGAGAGCCCTTCCCTGGGCTCGGGAAGTCAGTTGCGACTAGGGAAAAGGCCCTGCAAGGCAATGCTGAAGTTCACAACCAGGAAAGGGTTCATGCTGTCCATAGGCTGGCTGCCGCCGACGGGTTGCATGGTGCCGGTGATGGCTGTTGATACGCCTTTCTGCACGATAGGCGCTGCAGTTCCCAGGTCCGGTGCAAACATGTTGGCGGAACTCGGGCCGGCCGTTGTGCCTCCGACATAGCAGTTGGTGGCCGTTGGCACGATGGAGCCGGTGGCGCTCGGCTGCGCACCCAGATTGATGGTAGTCGTTGCGCTCAGCGTGCTCATCTGGTGTACGTGAGCTGGCATGTTGGCGATCGCAACGGTGACCTTCTCGACGCCTGAAGCTGTACCGATCACTCGATTGGTCAGGTTGACACCGGTCCCCTGATTGATTGGCACCCTGCCTTGCAGGTTGGGCAGCATGAAGTTCTGTGTCGCGTCTCCTCCATAAATGACGCCCAGCAACGCATACAACGCGTTGTACTGGCTGATGTTCATTGTCTGGCCGTTGCACTGCGCCCAGCCATAGGGTGCAAAGGGGAAGCCGAACGTCATGATCGAACCCATAAAAACTTCCATAAACTTTCATCCTTTGTATGTTATGGGGTGACACGTTATCCACTCAGGCACATGCCCGTGGCAGTGGCAAAGTGAGAGCGTAGACACTGTTTGGCGAATTGCTGCGCTTTTTGGATTTCCGTTTCTCGATTGACACAGTCAGATGAGCAGATGGACGTTTATGCGATCAGTCCTCTCGAATTTCGGGAAAAAACTGACACCTGCTCGGACAATAAACGACCGCTCGTCTGATGGTTTTCATCTGGTTAATAATTAAATTCTTTTATTACAACTACTTATATGAGGAGAGCATATTTTTTGAGTAAGTCTGCTTAAGTCCAGGGAACTGATGTCGAAGTACTACTATGCGCGTACTTATTGTTACGTTAGGCTGACATTGGTAGCCCTATGGAAGGGATTCAGGAAGAGAAACGGATGCAGGACTTTCACTTTATATCGGGGCTTCCACGTTCGGGATCTACCCTGCTATCAGCCATTCTTCTGCAGAACCCGCGCTTTCATGCCGGTATGAGCAGTCCGGTTGCTTCGTTGTTTTCCAGCGTCCTCGGTCAATGCAGCGCAGGCAGCGAATTCTCTTCAATGATCGATACCAGCGCACGTCGACGCCTGCTGCGCGGGATTTTCGAGTCTTATTACGCCGACAAGACCGACAGCTCAATTGTATTTGATACGAGCCGTGGCTGGACTTCCAATCTGTCGGCACTGAAAGATCTGTTCCCGAAATCCAGGGTCATTGCCTGCGTGCGCAATGTGGCCTGGGTCATGGACAGCATCGAGCGCGTTTACCGCAAAAATCCTTTCGAAAACACCAAGCTGTTTGTCGACGATGCCGAGCGCAATACCGTTTACAGCCGGGTCGAAACTCTGGCGCAACGCAATCGCCTTGTGGGTTTTGCCTGGGCATCGTTGAAAGAAGCCTATTACGGCGAGCATGCCGACTCGCTGCTGCTGATTGACTACGACCTCCTGTCCCAGGCGCCGGATCGAGTCATGCGCCTGGTGTACGAATTCATCGGCGAGCCCTGGTTCGAGCACGATTTCAACAACCTCTCCTATGACGCACCGCAGTTCGACGACGCGCTTGGCGTCTCCGGTCTGCACAAGGTGAAACCCAGGGTTGCCTTTGAAAATAGGCATACGATCCTGCCGCCTGACCTGTTTGAGCAATATTCAAAGTTGTCGTTCTGGAATGACGGTTCGGCCAGTGCTGCCAACGTAATCCGAATGAAATCCGACGCCGCGACCAACTGATCGCGGTTTTCCATAGCAGTGTTACAACGTTCGATCTCTGGTGAGCGCCATGTGGTGGAATAAGAAGAAGTCGCCGACTGTGCAGCGGGCCTCCGTAGAGGCTAAATCCCCCGCTTCCCCCATGATCATGTTCCTTGAGCCGCGAATGCTGTTCGACGGCGCAGTGGCTGCCACTGTCGCCGATGCTGCGCAGTCGGACAGCCAGCCGACTGCCGAGGCTGCCAAGACGACCGATCAGGCCAGTGCCAAAGACAGCAGCAGCGAAAGCCATGCGCAATCGGCTGCCACGGCTGATATCACGCCCACCCCAGCGGCCGTAACAGGCAACACCGTGGTGTTTGTCGACTCGCGGGTCAAGGACGCCGACAGCCTGCTCGCGGGCGTCGCGCCGGGTGCTCAGGTTGTCATGCTGGATGCCACCAAAGACGGTTTGCAGCAGATTGCTGATTATCTGGAATCGCATCAGGGCGTGAGTTCGGTGCAGATCATCGCCCACGGCAATTCGGGTGACCTGTGGCTGGGCAACAGCTATCTGTCGGCCGACAACATTACTCAACGCAGCGCCTTGCTGGCCGAAATCGGCAATGACATGGTCGCGGGCGGCGATATCCTGATTTACGCCTGTAATACCGCTGAAGGCGAGCAGGGTCTGAACTTCGTTGATTCGCTGGCAGAGCTCACGGGGCGCGACATCGCGGCGTCGACCAACCGTACTGGTGTGGGCGGCGACTGGACCCTGGAAATCGCGACCGGCAGCATCGAAAGCATTGGCGCGCTGTCGCGGCAGGCGATGGACTCCTACCAGTGGGGTCTTGCGACATTTACCGTGACGTCCACCACCAACACTGGGGTGGGCAGTCTGCGTGAGGCACTGACCAATGCTCAGAACGGCGATATCGTGACCTTCTCCAGCGGCATGACAGTCGCGCTTAACGCCCAGTTGGTGGTCAACAAAAACATTACCCTTGATGGTGACCTGAATAACGACGGTGTAGCGGATGTCACACTGGACGGCCAGAACAGAACCAGTGTGATCCGGGTGACCTCGGGCACGACTGCCACTTTTGATGGCCTGATCATAACGCGAGGCGTTGCCAGCACTTCGGGTGCCTCTAGTGGTAGCGCGATTGCGGCGTCTGACGCTTTGGGTGGCGGTATCAATAATGCCGGTAACCTGACATTGCGCAATGTCACCGTGACGGCCAACTCGGCTGCAGGCGGTGGCGGCGGTGGCGGTGTGCTGTCCCCGAACGTCGGTGGCGGCGGCGGTGGCGGTGGCGGTATCGGTGGTCAGAATGGTGCTGCCGGTGGCAGTGCCGGGACCTATACCCCTACATCTCCATCAGCCAACACTGGCGGTAATGGTGCGAGCTTCAGCACCGCCTACCTGGCCGGGGGTGGGGGTAATTCGAGCGGTGGTGGTGCCGGGGGGAATGGCACTCCAGTCGGATACACCAACGGAGGTACGGGCGGCACTGCGACTTCCGGTGGGCGGACTATCGGCGGTGGCGGTGGCGGTTCGGGCTTTGATGCAAATGGTGGCAGAGGCGGTTCTGCGGTGGGCGGGATCTATAACGCCTCTACGGGTACCCTTGCGATCATCGGCACCTCGACCCTCAGCAGCAACATCGGTGCGGGCGGTGGCGGTGGTGGCGGCGGTACGATCGGCGGGAACGGCGGCCGTGGGATCGGTGCGATCTGGAACAAAGGCACGGTCAATATCACCGCAGCCAACAACTCGGCCATGACGGGCAACGTGGGTGGCAGTGGGGCGGGTGGTCAGGCAAACGGAAATAGCGGTGGTGCAAACGGTACCTCGCCAACAGCGGTCAATAACATATTCAACGATGGTGGATCGTTGAATGTCACCTACAGTGCTGACGTTACGGCACCCACAATCTCCAGCATCGTGATTGCCAACCCGTCTCTGGGGTCGGGTGGTTCGTCTGCCGTGACATTCACTTTCAGTGAGCCGGTGTTCGGTCTGGATATCTCCGAGATAACCGTTCCCAACGGCACGTTGACTAACCTTACGACCACCAACAACATCACCTGGACGGCCACGCTGACGGCGGCCAACAACGTTAATGATACGTCGAACGCCATTACCCTGGCCGGTTCGGCCGTACAGGACTCTGCTGGTAATATCGGCAACGGTACCGGTACGTCCAACAACTATGTGGTCAGTGATACCGTTGCTCCAACTGCAACCATCGTTGTGTCGGACAACGCTTTGAGGGCGGGCGAAACTTCGCTGGTGACCATCACATTCAGCGAAGCGGTAGCGGGTTTCAACAATGCGGATCTGTCAGTTGCCAACGGTACCCTGACCGCAGTGAGCAGCAGTGATGGCGGCGTTACCTGGACCGCCACCCTGACACCCCTCAATAATCTAACCAGTGCCACCAACCTGATCAGCCTGAACATGACCGGCGTGCAGGACTTGTCAGCCAACGCAGGCACTGGCACGGTTTCATCGAACAACTATGCAATCGACACGTCGCGCCCGACCGCAACCATCGTGGTATCGGACACCACCCTGAGCATCGGTGAAACGTCGACGGTGACGATTACCTTCAGTGAAGCGGTAAGCGGTTTTAGCAACGCTGACCTGACTGTCGCCAACGGCACGCTCAGTTCTCTTACCACCAGCAACAACATTGTCTGGACGGCCACGTTCACGCCGACCAACAACATCACCGATACCACCAACGTGATCACCCTGGACAACACCGGTGTCACGGATGTCGCAGGTAACACCGGGTTTGGCACGACCAACTCCAGCAACTACGCGATCGATACTGTCCGTCCAACGGCCAGCATTTTACTCTCGGACAGTTCACTCACAGTGGGTGAAACCTCGTTGGTGACCATTACCTTCAGCGAAGCGGTGAGCGGATTTACCAATGCGGACCTGGC
>NZ_JACONW010000110.1 GCF_014357575.1 Pseudomonas folii
ATGCTGATCTCAGGCAACGTCGTCAACGTCACGGTCTGTTGCTTGCGTGGCGCAAGAATTTCGGCTTCGCCGTCTACCACCAGCTCATCACGCTGGTTGAAGACACGGGTCGCGATGCGCACGCGGAATTTCGGCAGCTTTTCCAGAATCTCCAGGCGCACAGTCAGGGTGTCGCCCAGTTTGACCGGCTTCTGAAAGGTCATCTGCTGACCCAGATAAATAGTGCCCGGCCCAGGCAACTCGCAGGCTACGGCAGCGCTGATCAATGCACCGCTGAACATGCCGTGGGCGATGCGCTCTTTGAACATGGTTGATGCTGCGTATTCAGCGTCCAGGTGAACCGGGTTGTGATCACCGGACATGGCGGCGAACAGCTGGATATCACGTTCTTCAACAGTCTTGCTGTAAGTGGCGGTCTGACCGACTTCGAGGGCTTCGTACGGCGTGTTGGTAACCTGGGTCATGAGTGATCCTGAAAATTGAATATTGATGTCAAACGCAGCGATAACGGTCCGGCACCGCTCGGTGTGCTTCGTTTACTCTGCCCGACGCGGTCTTGGCTGGTTCAGTGTCTGTTCCAGCCAGTCGATTAGATCACGGGTGACTTCATCACGATTGGTTTCGTTGAACACTTCATGCCGCGCCTGCGGGTAGATCTTCAGTTGTAACATTTGATGGCCTGCCGCGACCAATGCGTCGGCAAGATCTTTCAGACGCTTGCCATCACTCACCGGATCACATTCGCCGCCTATGATCAGCAACGGCAAGCCCGGATCGATCTGCGCCAGGTTCGATGGCTTACTGATTTGCTGCAGGCCGCCCAGCATGTCCAGCCAGAACTGATTGGTGCAACGGAAGCCGCACAATGGGTCGAGCGCGTACTTGTCGACCTCATCAGGATCGCGGCTGAGCCAGTCAAAACAGGTGCGTGCCGGTTTGAACGCGTTGTTGAATGAGCCGAACGACAGCCATTCAATCAGTTGGCTGCGCCCCGTGCTGCCCTGGCGAAAGCGTTCCAGGCCGGCGATCACGCGAGCGCTGCGATACAGAGCGACTGGCCGGAAATTGGAACCGCTGAGAATCGCTCCCTGCAAGCCTGCGCCGTGGTGCTGTAAATAAGCTTGAGCGATGTAGCTGCCCATGCTGTGGCCCAGCAGGAAAACCGGTACGTCAGAATGCCGTTGGTTGATGGCTTGAGCGACGCTGGCCAGGTCCCCGACTACTTTTGCCCAACCCTGCTCGTTAGCGTAATGGCCGAGCATGCCCTGATCAGCCGTTTTGCCATGGCCGCGCTGGTCATGGGCATACAGGGCATACCCGGCCTCGCCCAGCGCCTTGCCGAGACGCGCATATCTGCCGCTGTGTTCGGCCATGCCATGGGACAGCATGACCACCGCTTTTGGCTCGACCGCAGGTAGCCATACATTAACGTAGAGACGGCTTCGGTCGCTGGCGTCAAGCCAGAACGGCTGATGTTTCATGACGACTCCGGAAACGGTAAAGGCAGCGTTAAAACGCTTTGTTTATGCAGTGTAGAGTGACTGATGAATCGCAGACCGGCCAGCTCTGTAATTCATGGTAATGATGTCGCCTCCTTCTATGTTTGCCTTCCGTGTTTTAGCTGCTAACGTCCGCGAAGTCCCCGCGCCATCATCGTGGGCCAGACACTCTCAGGTAAGAGGATAAAAACAATGCAACCTGATTTCTGGAGCGACAAGCGACCGGCAGGCGTGCCGTCCGAAGTGGATTTGCAGGCGTACACGTCGGTTGTTGAAGTATTCGAACGCAGCTGTCGCAAGTTTGCCGATCACCCGGCGTTCAGCAACATGGGGGTAACCCTGACTTATGCCGAACTGGATCGTCATTCCGCCGCCTTTACGGCATGGCTGCAGCAGCACACTGACCTCAAGCCCGGTGACCGCATTGCGGTGCAGATGCCCAACCTGCTGCAATACCCGATTGCTGTGTTCGGCGCCTTGCGCGCGGGCCTGATCGTAGTCAATACGAACCCTTTGTACACGGCTCGGGAAATGCGCCACCAGTTCAAGGATTCCGGCGCCCGGGCGCTGGTGTATCTGAACGTGTTCGGCAAGCTGGTCCAGGAAGTGCTGCCTGATACCGACATCCAGTACCTGATCGAAGTGAAAATGGGCGACATGCAGTCGGCTGCCAAAGGCTGGCTGATCAATACGATCGTCGATAAGGTCAAGAAACTGGTTCCGGCTTATCACTTGCCGCAGGCAACCCGTTTCAAAGCTGTACTGCGTCAGGGGCGGAGCCATCAACTGAATCCAGTGGCCCTGCAACTCAGTGACATCGCGGTGCTGCAGTACACCGGGGGCACGACCGGTCTGGCAAAGGGCGCGATGCTCAGCCATGGCAATCTCGTTGCAAACATGCAGCAGGTTTACGCCTGTATGTTGCAGCACGGCAGCGACGGCCAACCGGTGTTTCAGGAAGGCAAAGAGATCATGATCGCGCCGCTGCCGCTGTATCACATCTATGCATTCACAGCGAATTGCATGTGCATGATGGTCAGCGGCAATCACAACATTCTGATCACCAATCCCCGAGACATTGGCGGCTTCATCAAAGAGCTTGGCAAATGGCGGTTCACGGCGATGATCGGCCTCAATACGCTGTTCGTTGCCTTGATGAATCACCCTGACTTCAAGTCGCTGGATTTCTCCAGCCTTAAAAGCACCAACTCCGGCGGTACGGCGCTGGTCAAGGCCACGGCCGAGCGCTGGGAGCAGATTACCGGTTGCCGAATTGTCGAAGGCTACGGTTTGACCGAAACCTCGCCCGTGGCGAGCGCCAATCCTTATGGTGAATATGCGCGTCTTGGTACGGTTGGCATTCCAGTGCCGGGCACGTTGATGAAGGTCATTGATGATGCGGGCAATGAGTTGCCGTCAGGCGAGCGCGGCGAGCTGTGTATCAAGGGGCCGCAGGTGATGCTCGGTTACTGGCAACGTCCGGAGGCGACTGCCGAAGCACTGGATGCCGAAGGCTGGTTCAAGACCGGTGATATCGCGGTGATTGAAGCCGACGGCTTTGTCAGCATCGTCGATCGCAAGAAGGACTTGATCATCGTGTCCGGTTTCAACGTCTACCCGAATGAAATCGAAGAGGTGGTGATGGGGCATCCGGGCGTCGCCAACTGTGCAGTGATCGGCGTTCCTGATGAGCGCTCGGGGGAGGCGGTGAAACTGTTTGTAGTGCCTCGCGCAGGCGGCGTCAGCGTTGAGGAGCTGAAGCTGTTCTGCAAAGAAAACTTCACCGGCTATAAAGTGCCCAAACAGATCGTGCTACGCGAGTCGCTGCCCATGACGCCGGTGGGCAAGATTCTCAGGAGGGAGTTGCGGGATATCGCTTGAGTAATACGTAGATTGCTGGATTTCCGTAGGACCGGCTTTAGCCGGGAGGAGGCCACTAAGGTCGATGCATTTTTATCGGCTAAAAGGGTGCTCTCCCGGCTAAAGCCCGTCCTAAGGGATCGTATTTCAGAACAGGATTTTATTGGCCGCTCTAACCCGGCCATTCCAGCCAGATCCAGAATAAATAGAACTAAAACTCTAAACGTGACTGTTATAAATTCTTGAGTCATTTATGTGACTGTGGAAGCATTCCTTGCCTCTAGGCGGCCATTTGCAAAGCTGCTACTCTCGGCCCGCTTTTGACCCGTCATTAAGCATCGAAGCGTGAACTGCAAAATTCCAAAACACAAAAAAATCATCGCATTCAAGCGGTGTGAAGAATTCGCTGTCGCTGAGGAGCCCGGCTTCCATGATTGAAAACTTCTGGAAGGACAAGTATCCGTCTGGCATACCTGCCGAGATCAATCCTGACGAATACCCCAACGTCCAGGCCGTATTGAAGCAGTCTTGCGAGCGTTTCGCCAGCAAACCGGCTTTCACCAATCTGGGTCAGACCCTCACCTATGGTGAGCTGTATGAGCAGTCCGGCGCGTTTGCCGCCTGGATTCAGCACCATACCGACTTGCAACCCGGCGACCGTATCGCCGTGCAGTTGCCCAACGTCCTGCAATACCCCATCACCGTATTCGGTGCCATGCGCGCCGGTCTGATCGTGGTCAACACCAACCCGCTGTATACCGCGCGGGAAATGGAACACCAGTTCAAGGATTCCGGTGCCAAGGCGTTGGTGTGCCTGGCGAACATGGCGCACCTGGCTGAAAAGGTCGTGCCCAAGACCGGTGTCAAACACGTGATCGTCACCGAAGTGGCGGACATGCTGCCGCCGCTCAAGCGCCTGCTGATCAACAGCGTTATCAAGTATGTGAAGAAGATGGTCCCGGCTTATCACTTGCCGACGGCAGTCAAGTTCAATCAGGTGCTCAGCAAAGGCCGCGGCCTTTCGTTCACTGAAGCAGTGCCGGCCAGCAATGACGTTGCTGTGCTGCAATACACCGGTGGCACCACCGGCGTGGCCAAGGGCGCGATGCTCACCCACCGCAACCTGATCGCCAACATGTTGCAGTGCAAGGCCTTGATGGGTGCGAACATGAACGAAGGCAGCGAAGTGGTTATCACGCCACTGCCGCTTTATCACATCTATGCTTTCACCTTTCACTGCATGTCGATGATGTTGATCGGCAACCACAACATCCTGATCAGCAACCCGCGTGACCTGCCCGCGATGGTCAAGGAGCTTTCCAAGTGGAAGTTCAGTGGTTTTGTCGGCCTCAATACGTTGTTCGTGGCGCTGTGCAACAGCCCGGAATTCCGCAATCTGGATTTCTCGGCCCTTAAAGTGACGCTGTCGGGCGGCATGGCCTTGCAATTGGCCGCTGCCGAACGCTGGAAAGAAGTGACCGGCTGCGCCATCTGCGAAGGCTATGGCATGACTGAAACCAGCCCGGTAGCCAGTTGCAACCCCAACCAGAATATTCAGGTCGGCACCATCGGCATTCCTGCACCTTCGACATGGTGCAAAGTCATCGATGACGCAGGCAACGAACTGCCGCTGGGCGAAGTCGGAGAGCTGTGCATCAAAGGCCCGCAGGTGATGAAAGGCTATTGGGAACGACAGGACGCGACCGATGAAATGATCGACGCGGATGGCTGGCTCAAGACCGGCGACATCGCCCTGATTCAGCCTGACGGCTACATGCGGATTGTCGATCGCAAGAAAGACATGATCCTCATCTCCGGCTTCAACGTGTACCCCAATGAACTGGAAGACGTGCTGGCGACCTTGCCGGGCGTGCTGCAGTGCGCGGCCATTGGTGTCCCGGACGATAAATCCGGCGAAGCGATCAAGGTGTTCGTGGTGGTCAAACCGGGCATGACCCTGACCAAGGATCAAGTCATGGAGCACATGCGCGCCAACCTGACCGGCTACAAAGTCCCGCGCAGCGTCGAATTCCGCGACTCGTTGCCAACCACCAATGTCGGCAAGATCCTGCGTCGCGAGTTGCGCGATGAGGAATTGAAGAAGTTGGGGTTGAAGAAGTAAACAAACCCGATAGCCCAAACCCCGCCAAATGCGGGGTTTGTTATTTTCTGTAGGAGCCGAGGGTTGCTGTTGGAGCGAGGCTTGCCCGCGAAGAACGATAACGCGGTGCTTCTGACCTACAGAGTCCTCCTACAGGGAGTTGCATTTCTCCATTGCGGCCGCGATATGGCGTCTATCTATTTTTAGCTGCCGCATAGGCCTCACTACGCTCTCGCTTCCCAACCGCCACAACAGTAACAACCACCCGATTATCTTCGACCCGATACACCAGTCGATAACCTGCGCTGCGCAGCTTGATCTTGTAGTGGTCCGGCATGCCATGCAGAGCGTCTGCCGAGATTCTTGGCAGGCCGAGTCGCTCTCGAAGCTTCTTCTTCAACTGGTCACGAATTGTATGGCCCAGCTTTTCCCACTCTTTCAATGCTGATGGCAGAAACTCAAGCTTAAAGGTCATCAATGTCCACCGGCATGGGCTTCTCATGTCGGCGCGACTTAATAAGGTCGGCTAGGTCAAGGTCATCAAGACGCTCCATCATGGCCTCGAATATTTCTGCCGGAACCATATACCCCATCACCTTGTTGTGGTTAAGGACCGCGACAGGCAATCCGTGGGCACCGCTCAGTACGGCGGAAGGATTTTTCTTCAGTTCGGATACGCTGACCGCAATATCCGCCAAAATATTTTGCATGATTTGGTACTCCAGTTTGGTCGATATTTTGGTCTTTATCCGGTCTTTGTGCAACAGGGTTAATGATTCCTTGCCTCTGATAAATTCCTTCATTCGATAGAGACGGTCGTCACAAGTAACCTTGATCTGCGACAATCCCAGCCTTTGCACCTTTCAAAAAGACCCTGCGCACCTGATGACCGATCAAACGCCCTCGATTGACCAACTCCTGAAGAACCTCGACCACGCGATGATCAGCGATCGTCATCGCTTGCGCCGCCAGTTGCATGAGCTGCGCAAGAAGCCCGATGAGGCGAAGCTGGCGCAGTGGGTGGCGAAGGTGCAGGCGTCGTGTGCTCAGGTGACGGCGCGGCGTGAAAGCGTGCCGGTGATTCGTTACGACGACAGCCTGCCGATTGCCGCCAAGCGTGACGAAATCAAAGACGCACTGCTCAAGCATCAGGTGCTGATCATTGCCGGTGAGACCGGGTCGGGTAAAACCACTCAGTTGCCGAAGATCTGTCTGGAAATCGGTCGTGGGCAACACGGTCTGATTGGCCACACCCAGCCACGTCGAATCGCGGCGCGCAGTGTCGGCAGTCGCGTCGCGGAAGAGCTGGGAACGCCATTGGGCGCGCTGGTCGGTTACCAGGTGCGGTTCGAAGACCAGAGCGACAGCAGCACCCTGATCAAGCTGATGACCGACGGTATTCTGCTGGCCGAAACCCAGCATGACCGCTTTCTTGAGCGCTACGACACGATCATCGTCGACGAAGCTCACGAACGCAGCCTCAACATCGACTTCCTGCTCGGTTACCTGAAAACCTTGCTGCCCCGTCGCCCGGACCTGAAAGTCATCATCACGTCGGCGACCATCGACTTGCAGCGGTTTTCCGAGCACTTCAACGACGCGCCTATCGTCGAAGTTTCCGGTCGGACGTTCCCGGTGGAAACCTGGTATCGCCCGCTGACCTCCCAGCAGGACGAAGAGGGCAACAGCGTTGAAGATGACCTGACGGTTGATCAGGCGATTCTGGCGACGCTGGACGAGCTGGCCGCTTTCGAACGCAGTGAACGCAAGAGCCCTGGCGATGTGCTGGTGTTCCTGCCCGGCGAGCGTGAAATCCGTGACGCTGCAGAAATGCTCCGCAAGGCGCAGCTCAAACACACCGAGATCCTGCCGCTGTATGCGCGCCTGTCGCCTGCCGAGCAGCAGCGCATATTCCAGTCACATCCAGGACGGCGTGTGGTACTGGCGACCAACGTCGCGGAAACTTCGCTAACCGTACCGGGCATTCGTTACGTGATCGATACCGGGACCGCGCGCATCAGCCGTTATAGCTATCGCGCCAAGGTACAGCGTTTGCCCATCGAAGCGGTTTCCCAGGCCAGCGCCAACCAGCGTAAAGGTCGTTGCGGCCGGGTCGAGCCGGGCCTCTGCGTGCGGCTGTACAGCGAAGAAGATTTCAACGGGCGGCCGGAGTTTACCGATCCGGAAATCCTGCGTACCAACCTCGCCGCGGTAATCCTGCAGATGCTGCATCTGCGCCTGGGCGAGATCACTGACTTCCCGTTCATTGAGCCGCCAGACGGCAAAGCCATCAGCGACGGTTTCAACCTGTTGCAGGAGCTGTCGGCGGTGAACCGCGAGAACCAGCTCACGCCGTTGGGCCGTCAGTTGGCGCGCTTGCCGGTGGACCCGCGCATGGGTCGGATGTTGCTGGAAGCGGCGAAGCAGGGCAGTTTGCAGGAAGTGTTGATCGTTGCCAGCGCCATGTCCGTGCAGGACGTGCGCGAACGTCCGCCAGAGCGTCAGCAAGCGGCGGATCAGGCTCACGCCCAATGGAAAGACGCCGACTCGGACTTCGCCGGGCTGGTCAATCTGTGGCGTGGCTTTGAAGAGCAGCGCCAGGCCCTGACCGCCAGCCCGCTGCGCAACTGGTGCCGTCGCAACTTCCTCAATTACCTGCGTCTGCGTGAATGGCGCGACGCCCATCGGCAATTGGGTTTGATCTGTCGTGACCTGCAACTGACGGTCAACAAAGAGCCCGCCGACTACCCGAAATTCCACAAGGCGATTCTCTCCGGCTTGCTCAGTCAGATCGGGCAGAAAGCCGACGAAGGCGATTACCTTGGCGCACGGCAACGGCGCTTCTGGATTCACCCGTCGTCCGGGCTGGGCAAGAAGCGTCCGCAATGGTTGATGACCGCTGAACTGGTGGAAACCACCAAGCTCTATGCGCGGATGGTCGCCAAGATTGATTCCGACTGGATCGAGCCGCTGGCCGGGCATTTGATCAAGAAGAACCACTTCGAGCCGCATTGGGAAAAGAAGCGCGGCCAGGTCGTGGCATTTGAACAGATCACCTTGTTTGGCCTGATTGTGGTCGGTCGTCGGCCGGTGCACTACGGACCGATTGATCCGGTAGTGTCCCGTGAGCTGTTCATCCGCGAAGGGCTGGTGCGTGGCGAGATCAACTCTCGCGCCAAGTGCCTGAGCGCCAATACCCGGTTGCTGGAAACCCTCGACGAGCTGGAAGCCAAAGCGCGCCGCCGCGACATTCTCGCCGACGAAGACACGCTTTACGGCTTCTACGAAGCACGAATTCCTGCCGAGATTCATCAAGCCGCGACCTTCGATCACTGGTACAAGACGGAAAGTCAGAAGAACCCGCAATTGTTGATCATGCGTGAAGAGGACGTGTTGGCCCGCGAGGCCAATGAAGTCACCGCGGCGTACTACCCGGATACCCTCAAACTGGGCGATCTGACCCTGCCGCTGACCTATCATTTCGAGCCCAATCATCCTCGCGATGGCGTGACCGTGCGTGTGCCTGCGCCGTTATTGCTGTCGTTGCCCGCCGAGCGCCTGGAATGGTTAGTGCCGGGTTTGCTGGAAACCAAGTGCATCGCGCTGGTCCGCAACCTGCCCAAGGCGATTCGCAAAAACTTCGTGCCGGTGCCGGACTTTATCAAGGCCGCGTTGCAGCGCATTACGTTTGGCGAAGGTTCTTTGCCCCAGGCGCTGGGCCGCGAATTGCTGCGTATGACCGGTGCGCGAGTCAGTGACGAGGCTTGGGCTGAAGCCGCGCAGCAGCTCGAAAATCACCTGAAAATGAATCTGGAAATTGTCGACGGCAACGGCAAATTCCTCGGCGAAGGCCGTGAGCTGGACGAATTGACTGCACGCTTCGCCGAGGCCAGTCAGGCTGCTTTGGCAGTGCCGCAGTCAGCGAAAAGCCAACAGCCGGTGGAAGCGAAAGTCTTCGCGCCGGTGGCGGAAAAAACCCAGCAGAACATTGCCGGGCTTTCCATGACGGTTTACCCGGCGCTGGTGGAAGAGTCGGGCACGGTCAAGGAAGGGCGCTTCTCGACGTCCGCCGAAGCCGAATATCAGCATCGCCGTGCCTTGCAGCGTCTCCTGCTGCAGCAACTGGCAGAACCGGCCAAGTTCCTGCGCAGTAAGCTGCCGGGGCAGACCGAACTGGCATTGCTGTATCGCGAGTTGGGACGCATCGACGCGCTGGTCGAAGACATTCTGCTGGCCAGCCTCGACAGCTGCGTGCTGGAAGGCGAGGACAATTTGCCCCGTGACGGTGCCGGGCTGCTGGCATTGGCCGAACGCAAGCGCGGCGCATGGACAGAACACGCCGAGCGTCTGGCGAAGCTGACTCTGGATATTCTCAAGCTCTGGCACGGCCTGCAAAAGCGTTTCAAGGGCAAGATCAATCTGGCTGAAGCGGTCGCGCTCAATGACATCAAGTCCCAGCTGGGGCAGTTGGTCTATCCGGGCTTCGTTCGCGAAACTCCGGCGCAGTGGCTCAAGGAGTTGCCGCGTTACCTGAAGGCCATCGAAATGCGTCTGGAAAAGCTACCCGGTCAGGTGCAGAAAGACCGGGTCTGGAGCATCGAGCTGGCCGGGCTTTGGGCCCAATACCAGGGCCGCGCCAGCAAACACGCCCAGGAAGGCAAGCGCGACCCGGAGTTGACCGCCTATCGCTGGTGGCTGGAGGAATACCGCGTATCGCTGTTCGCCCAGCAACTGGGGACCAGAATGCCGGTGTCCGACAAACGCCTGAGCAAGCAGTGGTCGCAGGTGGAGGGGTAGGCCGTTCAAACGGATGTCTGTAGGAGCTCACGAGCACCGCGAGGCAGCGATGACGGTGTGTCGGGCAAATGCGATCGCTGCCTCGCGGTGCTCGTGAGCTCCAGGTCTTCTGTTCAAACTCCCCAATATAGGGGCCGATATGGCACACTTCGGCCCTTGAACCCCTTAGCGTTGCCAAAGCTTGTCCGCACCAAGGGTGTTTTACCGTTTTGCATTGGTACGTCGGTCCCAAAAAGTGGGCCGCCGCCATGCCCGAGCAGGTCGTTACCTGCATTGATCAATAAGAGAGGAACGACCGTGCACAACGTCGTCATCAGCGGCACAGGCCTGTACACCCCGGCCAACAGCATTTCCAACGAAGAGCTGGTGCAGTCTTTCAATACCTGGGTTGCTCACTTCAACAGCGAAAACGCTGCCGCCATCGAGCGTGGCGAAGTGGAGGCGCTGACGGAATCCAGCGCCGCCTTCATCGAAAAGGCCTCGGGTATCAAAAGCCGCTTTGTCATGGACAAGGACGGCATCCTCGACCCGCACCGCATGAAGCCGCGCTTGCCCGAGCGGTCCAACGATGAATGGTCGATCCTCTGCCAGATGGGTGTTGCTGCCGCTGAACAAGCCTTGCAACGTGCGGGCAAAACCGCTGCCGATGTCGACGGTGTCATTGTTGCCTGCTCGAACCTGCAGCGTGCTTACCCGGCGATTTCCATCGAAATTCAGGCAGCGTTGGGCGTTCAGGGTTTCGGCTTTGACATGAACGTCGCCTGCTCGTCGGCAACCTTCGGTATTCAGGCGGCAAGCAACAGCGTGCAACTGGGGCAGGCTCGCTCCGTATTGGTGATCAGCCCGGAAATCTGCACGGCGCACCTCAATTTCCGTGATCGCGACAGCCACTTCATCTTCGGTGACGCCGCCACCGCTGTGCTGGTTGAGCGTGCCGATCTGGCCACGTCGGCGCATCAGTTCGATATTCTCGGGACCAAGTTGCTGACCAGCTTTTCCAACAATATTCGCAACAACTTCGGTTTCCTCAACCGTACGGCAGAAGAGGGCGAGGGCGCGCCCGACAAACTGTTCGTACAGGAAGGCCGCAAGGTGTTTCGTGAAGTCTGCCCGATGGTCGCCGAACTGGTGGGCGCACACTTGCAGGAGAACAGCCTGAACGTCAGCGATGTGCAGCGCTTCTGGCTGCATCAGGCCAACCTCAGCATGAACCACTTGATCGTCAAAAAGCTCCTGGGCCGCGATGCCTCGGTCGAAGAAGCACCGGTGATCCTCGACACTTATGCAAACACCAGCTCGGCGGGTTCGGTGATCGCGTTTCACACCTATCAGGATGATCTGCCAAGCGGCGCGCTAGGCGTACTGAGTTCGTTTGGTGCGGGTTATTCGATTGGCAGCGTGATTCTGCGCAAGCGTTGATCGTATTGGCCGAATCGACATTGCTAGCGGGTCATAGCCCGTTAGCAGGTCAATGCCGCTGGCACCTCAAAAAAAAGCTGATGAGATACATGGCTATCTCACCGGCTTGAATCCGATCAATACCTTGTATGGCTTCCTAGCCAGTCATACAAGGTACTCAATATGTCTGCCAATCAAAGCCAGACCCATGAACCACGCAGCGATGCTCTGCCCTTCGACTCGGGGCATCTGAACCAGCAATTACTCAAGACACGCCTGCCAGCCTGGTTTTATAACGCGCCGCGAGAGCTGCGCGAAGCCTTGCGGCGAAGTCTGTTACAGGGCCAGTTTTCTCGCCGGGCCGTGGAACCACTACGCACCAGGCTCCTCCCCGTAGAGCAGTTTGCCAGGCCTTTGCTGGAGCAGGCGCTGTACAAACGCTTCAATGTGCAACTGGACGTCACCGCTCACCAACTGGTGACTATGCGCTACGAAGAAGTGTCGCCTCTACGACGACTCGTGCCCTTCAAACAAACCTTGCTGGAGGCGGCGTTACACAACTTCGAAGAGTCTGAGGCCAACCCCGGTTATTTTCAGCCGGGTTCGGCGCTGCTGCCGGTTGATGGCCTGCAACTGCAGTTGGTAGAGGGCACGGGGACCAAGGGGACCGCTCCTCGTTTCAGGTATGAATATAGGGGCGTGCTCGCTATCAAGCCGGAGCCGTTCGCCGAGCTGTGTCACGGCCTGGACCTGGGGGGCAAATATCAGGCTCATCTGGATAGCGTGTTCAAACCTGTGCCCAGCTCAGGCCAAACCCGGGAGGCAGCGGCACAGGCGGTTGCCGAAGCGTTCATGAACTGTGAGCGTGATGCACTGGAAGTATTGGCACACATCGCAAGAATGAAAAAACACCTCAGTGCAGCGGCCTGGCAAATGCTCCAACAGATGGTGAAAACCAATGGCGAGCCGCGTTGGGACGGGCAGCCAGTGCGATATCGCCAGTTGCACATGCTCGGCGACCGGACCTTCGAAGGCAGCCCGCTGTACGGCGCGTTACTGATCGAGCTGGATATACCTGGCGTCGAGAACGGCCCGTGTGTGGTGTACATGCCGGGCGAACCCGAGCATCCGCTCAAGGAATATCCGTCACTGATGGCGCTGCTGGTGGTGCTGCGGCGCAAACTTCTGGACAAGGAGTACCAGCAGTACTTCCGCCGATTCGTCAGTCTGCGTCACAGCCAGCATTTTTTCACCCGGCTCAATGAGCGCCTGACGCCCCTCAGCCGGGTAGAGGGCAGCAGCCTGCTCAAGCCCCTGTATGAATATCGCTTCAACCCGGCTGCTGATCTGGCGTTAGAGGCCCAGGACGTCGGTCAGCCCCCTTTCGAAATGCTTTATGAGCATCTGCGCAGCAAGACGTATGACGATTCGCGGCGGGTTGCCGTTCCATCACGCGACGAAGACCAAAATGCGCGTCAGCGACGAATGCAATATTTCGAATCGCAAGGCCTGAACCTGCTCAATGTCATGGGTTTTTTCGTTCCCGTACTGGGTGAAGTGATGAGCGTCCTGGCTGCAGGGCAGTTATTGCACGAAGTCTTTTTTGCTGTTGAAGAGTGGCGCCACGGAGACCTCAACGAAGCGTTGGATCATCTGTTCGAAATTGCTGAAAACCTCGCGAGCGTTGCGGTATCGGGCGCGGCAACGGGTATCAGGCCGCAGCTTGAGCCCTCGGGATTCATCGAAAGCCTGACACCTGTGACGTTGCGCAACGGCCAGACTCGGCTCTGGAAACCCGAGCTGACACATTTCGCCCATGAGATTGCCCTGCCTGCCGGGTTGCCGGCCGATTCTCATGGCCGTATTGAAGCGCTGGGTAAAACCTGGCTGACGCTGGCGGGGCGTCACTATCGGATTGAATTGGACGCCGCTCTGCAGCAATGGCGCGTCAGGCATCCTCATGACATCCAACGCCACGGCCCTGTGGTTGAACACCATGGCGGTGGGTGCTGGCGCAGCGAGTTTGAGAACCCTTTGGGCTGGGATGAGATCACGGCGTTCAGGCGGCTGGGGACTGCCGAGCAATCCTTGACTGATGAAGGCATGCACAACGCGCTGAACATAACTGGTGCTGATGAAGCGTTGGTGCGTCAGGTGCATGTGGAGAGGATGCGGTCGCCCGCGCTGCTCAATGATTGCGCACAGCGTCTATTGATTGATCAGCAGATTGACCATTGCATCCAGGCCATGAGGAGCGGCCACCTTTACCAGGTTGTCACGCCCAATATCGAGCCCTGGATCAAGCGACTGGCAAGTGCACCCCGTTGGCCGACAGGGCGCGCGTTGCGCTTGATTGATACGCAAGGCGCTGAGGTGGCCAGGTGGGGCGTAGTGAACGAGGCAGCGTCCTCGGTGATCGATATCAAGTGGCAATCGGGTGGCCTGGACACCTTGCTGCGCACCGTGGCCGATGGGTTGGAACCCCATGAGTTGCAGGCCTTGCTGGACACCCGCACGACGCAGACAACTGCGTGGGTTCAACGACTGGCCAGTTACCTGGCTCAGTGCGCCGAAATGGACCGGGCCCAGCTACTGGAAGACATCTATGCCGTGCCAAACCGCTCCAGCGACCCACATGTGAATGTGGTGCAACGGGACTTCCAGACGGTTCCTGTTGTGGTTGCCAACGAACTGCTCAGCACTGCCAACACTGTGCAGTTGCAACGCATGACTGAGTCAGGTCGACTGCCGCTGGAAATTGCAGAGCATGCTCGGGAGTATGTGCAGCAATTACGGGTCAACCGCGCCAACGAAGGATTTTACCTGGAGGCTACGGCCAACCCGGATACCGCCAAAGTGGGCCTGCAATTGCTTGAGCATTTGCCGGGCTGGCCGGGGGGCATCGCCATTGAATTGCGCCAGGAAAGCGCTGCGGGTGAGTTGCTCGACAGTATGGGCACCCATCAGGCCGCTCAGGTGCAACTGACCATTGCCAAAACCTCGTCCGGTTATCTGTACCTGGGCGGTGAGGGGACTCCTGATGCTCTGTTTTTCGATGCATTACTCAGGGCGCTGCCTGACTCGGTGCGCAGCCGTATCGGTTTGTCGTCCACTGCAACCGAGCAGCATCTACGCAGGTTATTAGGCGACCTGGCCGTGACCCGGCGGGAAACAGTGGCAGACATTCTCGATCTGCAAGCGATCAAACCAGGCTTTAAATGGCCTTTGCGTCTGGCCGATGGTCGTGTGGGGTACCCGCTGAGCGGTCGCTTGCGCGGCTTGTTCAATCGGCTTGGATTAGCGGCATCGCGCTACAGTCCCGAACTTGCAGTGAAAAGTCTGTTCCCCCGGTTTACCGACGAACAGGTCAGCGCATTCCTTGCCGACCTTCGCCGCGAGCACCTTGGCTCCTCCGCACAACTGAACCTGTTCCTGAAGCAGCGCCTCGATGAAATGGCGGCCGAATACAAGGTTCTGAAAACGACCCTGTCTGGCTGGGTCGATGAAATGCCCACTTCGTCCTCGATGCACTCGGCGAGAGTCGTGGCGGCGGATCGCCTGCGCCGTTGCTGGACCCGGATTGGCACGTTAATGCATGGCGAGGGTGGCGAAGTCCTCGGCTATAGTCTTGACCTCTGTGACCTGACGATAGGCCGACTCCCAAGGATTTCTGCCCGCTTCGACCACGTGGCATTTTTGACCCTGAAAAATACCTACCTGACGAACGCTCAGGTTGACGTATTCCTTGGCCTTTTCAAAAATCTGGTTTACCTGAGCTTGCAACGCAATCGCCTCTTCACGTTGCCAGCCGCTGTCGGCGGACTGAGTCGCCTCAAGCGATTATGGTTGAGCCACAACCCCCTGACGCTCAATGCCGAAAGTCTCGGGCATCTGCAGCGCCTGCGCCAACTGCATTTACTGGATCTCAATTACTGCCCTCTGGACCCCAATGTGAGTTTTGCCGGGATCCACCCGTTGCGCTGTCTGCTATTACGCTCGACCGGCATCAATTGGGTGCCTGAGCATGTGTTGAACTGGCCTGAACTGACCGAACTGGACCTGCGCGAGAACCAGATATCCACCTTGTCTCTGGATGTTTTGCGCAGGTTGGACCGCGTGGGACTTCGTGCACGACTCCATGACAATCCTCTGAGTGCGGTGACGCTGGAGCGAGCCGATAACGCATTGGGCGCCTATGCTCAAACCCGTCTGGGCTTGAACAACACACGGGGCCATGCCTCGCTGCTGTTGCCGACCGATACGCCATGGTTTCTCCGCGTTGAGAACAACGTGCCGCAGCCTCGCCTCCAGCAATGGATTGATTTGGCGACAATTGCGGAGTCTTCGGACTTTTTCCGGATTCTGAACGATCTGGCCCTGTCCGCCGACTTTGTCGGGCACCGTGAGGCGCTCATCCAGCGGGTATGGGGGCTGCTTGATGCTGCGTCCGCCAATAGTGAGTTACGCGAGCAGTTGTTCAGCTTTGCGGCCCATCCGCGAACGTGTGGTGACGGCATCAGCATCATTTTTAGTGAGCTGGAAATCCAGGTTCTGATCTTTGACATCAAGACGTCCACGTCCAGAGCCAGGCAGCCTGTGCAACTGTTCAAACTGGCCAGAGGCCTTGATCGTCTGGATGAGCTGGAAAAGATCGCTCAAGCAGATATTGCTGCCCGATTACTCAGGGGGGAAACCGTCGATCAGGCCGAAGTCAGGCTTGGATATCGAGTGGGGTTGGCAAAGGCGCTGGAGTTACCGGCTCAGCCCCGCAGTATGCTTTTCAGTAACCTGTCAGGTGTGACTCCGGCCAGACTTGCCATAGCGCAGCGGCAAATTCTCGACAGAGAGCGCACGTCGGCGTTCATGCAGTCACTGATCGAGCGCGATTTCTGGATGGACTATCTGCAAGAGCATTTCGCAGCGAAGTTTGCGTCGGTGAAGGATCCCTTTGTGGAAAGAATCGTCGCGCTGGATAGTCGTGAAGAATCACTCCTGTCTGATCAGCAGTATCTGGACGAAGTGGCAACCATCACCCAAGAGCGCCGTGAGGCTGTTGAGGGTCTTGCGATAAGGTTGTCTGAGGCTGTTGCGGATCAGGTCCTGGAAGAGGAAGGGGTACAAAGCGTTGTTCGCTTGGCTGAGCCCGGTACGGCGCAGGAGTAAAAAACAGCCCGGCCTTGCCCTGGCGAACGGATGATGGGGATCGCCAGGGCAATGTCGAGCTGTGAGGTCTTTGCAACTTCAAGCAACGGGAGCCGTGCCGCTTGAAGCTTGAAGCGTGTGGCGGTGTTGCTTAGAACTTCGCTTCCACATCAAGCTGCAGTGTTTTGGCGTCTGAGTCGCGCGCCGCGTTAGCGTAGGCGTAGTCGGCCTTAGTCAGGAAGTACGTAGCGCCGACCGAGAAGTTCTTGTCGATTTCATAACCGACTTTGATTTTGTGACCGCGCGAGCCCGTGGTGCCGTTGGCAAAATCAGAGTCAGTGAAGGCGCCAACCACAGCATTACGTTGAGTGTCGCGGTAGTTGTAGTCCAGACCGAAGCCAAAAACTTTGGTCTTCAGACCCGCCAACCAGGCAGTGTCCTGATCGTCAGTGCTGTCGTTGTTGACGATGTACTGACCATACAGCGCCAGTGGCAAACCAAGACCGCTGATATCCATCTGGCCAAAACCCTCGTACAGACGGAATTGGTTGGTGGTGTTGCCATTAACCCGCAGAGCAGCGCTGTCTTTGTCGTTATCGAAGGCGTAGACGCTACCGCCCAGAGTGACTTTCAGATTGTCGGTCGGCGCAAATTTAGCGCCCAACTGACCGGCAGTCATGCTCAAGTCGTGACGGAATTGTGTGCCTTCACCGTCAATGTTGTCCTTGAGGGTGTAGTAGCCAGCGCTACCAAACAGCTCGGTCTTGCCACCTAGTGGAATGCTGTAGGTTGTGGCCAGGCCTTCCGGGTTAATGTCGCCATCCCAGATAACGTCGCCCATGCTGACCCATGGCTGATTCATCTTGCCGCCAATGACGTGCAGATTTTTGACGGCAGTAGGCGCGTAGTCGATAAAGCCCAGATCTAGCCAGAGATCCTTCTTGACGAAGTAGCCGTCCAGGTCCTGATTGGTGGAGCGTGCATCGCTGCTGCCGCCGGTAGCGATACGGATACCGGTGCTCACCTGCGGGTTTATTTCGGTGTAAGCACCCAGACGAGCGCGGATACGCTGGCGGTCTTTGTCCTGGCTGTTGCTCTGGCCATCAATATTGATGGTTTCCTGGCGAACACGAACGTCCCCCTTGAACTGAGTCTTGGTCGCCCAGGCGACTTTTTTCTCGAACTCGGCCTGGGAGGCTGTCTTGGTGTTCTGCACATCTGCGAGTGCTTGTTTCTGTGCTGCCTGGTCTTTGGCCAGTTCGGTCTGCAGCTCAGCGTATTGGGCTGCATTGATGGAGCCGTTGGCCTTGAGCATGTCCAGCAATTTAGCGTCGACTGCGGCATTGGCAGGAACTGCCATCGCCAATACCAGGCCACCACACAGGGCCGCAGCAGTATGTGTAGAAACAAGACGCATGTTGATCTCCATAAAGTGAATAAGGACGACTTCAGGTCATCCCGAGGAAACCGCCCCACAGGCAGGGCGTTCGAGGGCTAGCACCCCCGGTTCTAAAAACAGGCGCCAGTATCACGATGGGTTATGACAAACAGGTGGCACGACGAAGTCGTCTCAGTGACATTTAAAAGTCTGTAAGCCCCGAGCTAGAGCCTTTGTGTGGGCAGTGGATGAACATTGTCGACTGATGGGGGATACTGCTGCGTCGCTCGATACAGTTGGGGAAGTCCGTATGCCCGTCCAGATATCTACCCTTGAAAACGTCGTGCCTGCCCAATGGGACGCACTGGTTCCGGGGGGGCAGCCGTTCGTGCGCCATGCCTTTCTCAGTGCGCTGGAAGACAGCGGCAGCCTCGGGCCGCGCTCTGGCTGGCAGGCTGAACACCTGCTCAATTACCAGAACGGTGAACTGGTTGCGGCAATGCCCGCTTATCGCAAGTGGCACTCCTATGGTGAGTACGTGTTCGATCACAGTTGGGCCGATGCGTGTCGTCGCGCGGGCATCGCGTATTACCCCAAACTGCTGGTGGCGGTGCCGTTCAGCCCGGTGAGTGGCGCAAGGATTCTGTCGGCGTCGCCTGAGGCCGGTATTGAATTGCTCAACGCGGTGCCCGGACATCTCCAGGACCAGCAGCTGTCCAGTGCACACGTTAATTTCACCGATCCCTTGGCCGATGCGTTTCTGGACGAGCAGCCAGGCTGGCTGCAGCGGTATGGCTGCCAGTTTCATTGGCAGAACCGTGGCTACCGGGATTTTCAGGATTTCCTCGACGTGCTGAGTTCGCGCAAGCGCAAGCAGATGCGCAAGGAACGTGAGCAGGTGGCGGGGCAGGGCATCGAGTTTGACTGGCTCGAAGGCCATCAGTTAAGCGAGCTGCTGTGGGATTTTGTTTACGCCTGCTATTCCAATACCTACGAGGTGCGCGGGCAATCGCCGTATCTGACGCGTGAGTTTTTCAGCCTGTTGGCGCAGCGCATGCCTGAGGCCATTCGGGTGGTGTTGGCGCGACAGGGCTCACGGCCGGTGGCCATGGCGTTCAGCTTGTTGGGCGGTGACAGTTTTTACGGGCGCTATTGGGGATGTCTGGCGGAGTTCGACCGCCTGCATTTCGAGACGTGTTTCTATCAGGGTATGGACTACGCCATTGCTCACGGGCTGAAACGCTTCGATGCCGGAGCACAAGGTGAGCACAAATTGATTCGCGGCTTCGAGCCGGTGATCACTCGCTCATGGCACTACTTGACCCATGAAGGGTTGAAGGACGCGGTGAGTGATTTTCTTGATCAGGAAAGGGTTGGCATCCTGGCCTATGCCGAAGATGCCAAAGGGGCGCTGCCGTATCGGCAGGTTTGATACGCCAGACCTGTGCAAGCCGAGCGTGTGTTGTCTGCAAATGACGTGGGACCGGCTTTAGCCGGGA
>NZ_JACONW010000111.1 GCF_014357575.1 Pseudomonas folii
GCGGTATTTCAGGCTGCGCAAAGGCGCCGAATCCAATGGCCTCTTCGCGAACGAATTCGCTCCCACCGTGATCAACGCTTGCAGGCCAGCATAGAATCTCCCACACAGGGGATAGCCTTCCAATTCGTACTCAGGCGTCTTTCACGCCGTCCGCCGCGCCACCAACCTCGCAAGCCACAGGCACAACCCGAAGGCAATCAATGCCATGGCGGTCAGCACATGGATCATCGCTTCGCTGCCCAGCTGCGAGATCACATAACCGCAGGCGATGGGCGCTACGGCCTGGGCCAGTAATGCCGGGCGTGCCATTTTACCGGACACCACCGCGTAATCGCTTTGATGCACCACCACCAACGGCAAGGTGCTTTTCACAATGGCGCGCAAGCCGTTGCCTGCGCCGTAACACACCAGACCCCACGCCACGAGGCTCGGTGCGAAGTCCACCAGCAGCAATCCCAAAGCCGTAAAACCGCTGGACAACAGCGCTGTGAACATCGGTGCTTTGCGTTTGAACATCAGGTCGATGATCCGGCATAGCACCTGAGCCGGGCCGATCATCGCTGCCAGTGCAATGGCTGATGCGAGGCTGTGCCCGCGGGCTTGCAGGATGGTCAGGATCACAATGGAGAGACAGGTCATCAACGCTGCGGCAATGGCGAAGAGCGCCGTCATGGACCAGTAAATAGAGGAGGCGAGCGGCGTGCCGCTGCCTTGGCTGGCATGTCCGGATGCTGCAACCGGCACATGGGCGTCCAGCGCATAACGGTATAGCGGATAGAGCACAAACAAAACTACGGTGCCGAACACGCCGCAGGTCATGCGCCAGCCCATGAGGTGATCCATCACCGCCAGCAACGGCCAGATGACGGTGGTGCAAAACCCTGAAATCAACGTGATGCCGACAATGATCGGCCGTGCTTCCAGCCCATAGGTGGAGCCCAGTGACGTGAACAGCGCATCGTAAAGTCCGCTGGCCATGGCGACGCCGATGATGACCCAGGCCAGCAGAAAGACGGGTAATGAGGGTGCCAGCGCCATCATCCACAGGCCCGCTGCGAGGATCAGACCATGGGCGGCCAGCACTCTGCGCCCGCCGATGCGGGCAATCAATCGTCCGCACAAGGGCGATAACAGGCTGGCCACCAGCAAACCGATGGATGCGCCGCCCAGAACCCATTGATGAGGCCAGCCCGTGTCGGCAGCGATAGGATCGGCCAGCACGCCGAGCAGATAGAACGATCCGCCCCAGGACAATATTTGCAGCAGCCCTAGCAGGGCTATTTTTCCCTTACCGGGGCGGCGGGGCAGTGCAGCGGTATTCAATCGAAGTCCTTAGCGTCAAGCGGTGAGTACGCCAACAGCAGGGCCGAATCCTAGCAGTTTCAAACCGCTCAATGACAGCCGTTCAGGCCCTCAGCGCAAACTCCACGACACTCCTACATAAACTCCAAGACCTTCGCCTGGCGTGGAACGTGCCGCGTCCAGTCCTCGGTCGTCATAGCCCGGTGTGACAGTGGCGGCGTAATGTTTGTTGGTCAGGTTGCGCATGTCGACCCAGGTCTGCCAGTCGTTCTTCCGGGCGTTGTAACCTACTGTCGCCCCGAACAGCGCGTAAGGATCAGCGTAGTAGCTGTTGGCGTAGTCCACGGCGGCTTTTGACACCAGTTGGGTGTTGAAGGCGGCAAAGAAGCCTGTTGGCCAGTCGTAACGCAGTTCGCCCTGGTAGTAATGCATTGGCAGGCCCGGCAGACGGTTATCGCCGAAGCGATCATCGTCGCGGTAGTGGAAATCACTGAAGGTATAAGCCTGACGCAAGCTCAGTTCGCCTCCTTCGTGGGACCACAGTTTGCTCTGCAGGCTGGCTTCCACGCCCTGGTGAATGGTAGGGCTGGCGTTGAGCTCGTAAGGCGTGGTGGCGTTGGCATCCGGCAGCACCGAAAGCAGTTCGTGACGGACTTGCGCGTAATACCACGCCAGGCTCCATTCGCCGAGTGTGCTGTCGCCGCGGCCGCCAATTTCCAAGGTGGTAGCGGTCTGATTGTGTAGCTTGACCGGATCACGCTGGGCACCGGTGGCAACTCCGCTGCCCGCCGGGAATCGCTGGTCAGCGCTGTAGATCAGCGACCACGGATGCGGGCCTTCCACCGAACGGCTGAGATTGGCGAACACCTGCATGTCAGGCGTCAACTGATAGCGCATGCCCAGTCTTGGCGCGTAGTCCCAGTCGCCCATGCTGGTTTTGCCACCGCCATCAGGGTAGGTCACGGCACTCTCACGGCGGGTGTAGATCGCTGCGAGGCCCGTGGTCAGCCACAGGTCGTCTGCGATCTCCAGATCATTGCCGACGTGCAGAACAGTGTCCGAACCTTGGTAGGTGAAGTTACGAATGCGGGTGCCCGGCGCATACCCGGCGGTGTTGCCGGTCGGAATGCGCACGAACTCGCTGGCGCCAGCGTTGGGCAAGTGCTTGGTCACGCGCAGACCCAGCGTGCTGTTGCTTTCCAGGCCCCACAGCGTGTCACGGCGTTTGTAGTCGAAGGTGCCGCTGACGTCGGTGTACGCCACCCGCAGACGGTTCGGCCCCTCGCGCAGGTCCATGGGGTAGTCGTGGTAGACGAGGCCCGTCTCGATGCTTGAATCGTCGTCAATGTACCAGGTGGTCTTGTTGCCGATAAACGTGCTGCCCGGCTGGTCGCGATTGTAGTCCCGCGATTCGTAAGTGGGATTTGCGTCGCGTGGGTCGTGCTCGATGGAGTTCTTGGTGGCCCGCCCGGCAAGTTCGTTATCGGTCTCGCGATGGCGGAAATAGAACCGGGTTTCCAGATTCGGATTGAAGCGATACCCGAAGTTGGCGATGACACCCTGGCTTTCGCTGGACGTGTGGTCTTGATAGCCATCGGAGCGCGCATCGGTCATCGCCACGTAATAGTCGAAGTCGCCCAGTACTTGCCCGGAGCTGATCTGCCGCTGTTGGTAGCCGTGGCTGCCGGTTACGTAGCGTACTTGCAGCAGTGGAGCGTCGTAGCCAGTGTGGCTGACGTAGTTGATGGCACCGCCCAGCGCCAGGGCGCCCCGGTCAAAACCGTTCGCGCCGCGTAGCACTTCCACGTGGTCGAGCCACAGCGGCTCGAGTAACTCGTAGGGCGTACCGCCAGGGCCGGTGAGCGGCAGGCCATCGAGCATTGTGTACAGGCCGGAGGCGTGGGCACCCGGTGCGCGGTTGATACCCGAGCCGCGTATGGAGATTTTTACTCCTTCGTTGCCCGCAGACTGGGCATAGACCCCAGGCTGATAGGCCAGTACATCCTGATTGCTGGCCACGCGGCCCTGTAGTGGTTGACGCAGGTCGATGACGTTGCTGCCGCCGGGCACCTTGGCAAGTTGTTCCTTCGCGTCTTCGACTGACTGGTCCTCGCCGCCTCGCTCCTGATCACGGATCAGCACCTGGCCCAGTTCCACTTCCTGAGCCTCGGCCAGCGCCGGACAGACAAGGGCCAGGCCCAACAGCGCAGTGGGCAGGGATTTCGGCGAAAGCATTAAAAGGCTCCAGACATAGAAAACAGGCAATGAAGTTTGCGACGTATGAAAGAACGAAAGAAGCACACGGCAATTTTGTTTTTTGTATGAACATAGACCTGTAGGAGCGCACGAGCACCGCGAGGCCGCGATAGCGGTGTGTCAGACATACCGCCATTGCTGCCTAGCGGTGCTCGTGAACTACAGAACAGCATTCCAAATCAGGGCGGGCATTTTATTTGATAGGGGCGAATTCATTCGAAGAGGGCTCGGTACATTCAAAGCATCTTTGTTGGCATGAACGCCGCCTGCCTGATTTTCGAATATGTGTAACCATCCCAGACCTTCCGCTCATAACAAGCAGCGGTTCATGTGCACTTTTCAAGGGGAGTCTGGATGCAAGGGATATCAATTTCAGAATTCATCACGCGCTGGCAAGCGCTAGACCTCGGCGCGGAGGTCGCTTCCCCTTGGGCTGTCACAGAGCAGTGCGAGCATTTTGTTCGCAGGATCCTGCTGACGCTTGGACCCGAATACGAGCGCCAGGGCAATATCGCTATCCATAAAACGGCGCAGGTCGAAGACGGCGCAGTACTCAAAGGGGCGATCGTCATCGGGCCAAACTGTTTTATCGCCGCAGGTGCCTATTTACGCGGCGGCGTGTTTCTTGGCAGCGATTGTATTGTCGGTCCCAGCTGCGAATTGAAAAGCAGCTTCATGCTTGACCGCAGCAAACTTGCCCACTTCAATTTCGTGGGCGACTCATTATTGGGCCAGGACGTGAACATCGAGGCCGGCGCGGTTATCGCGAACTATCGCAATGAATTTGCCGGGGCGAATATCCGGATTCTGCACGGCGATACGATCATCGAAACCGGCGTTGCGAAATTTGGCGCTTTGGTGGGTGACGGTACGAGGATCGGTGCCAATGCGGTGGTGGCGCCGGGTGCCTTGCTAGAGCAGGGTAGTGTTGTGCCAAGGCTGGGTCTTATTGATCAATACCCCGGCTCATCCTGAATGCGTCGGCAGGGATCGGGTGCCGCTCGCCCCATGCACTTGTTCAGGAGTATCTTGCAGGGCGAGCCAACTCAACGCCGAAGTGTCATCAACCCATTTCTGGAGCACCCATGAGCGCTATCGAATACCGTAACCTTGGCCGTCAAGGCGTCAAGGTCTCGCCACTGACCCTGGGCACCATGATGTTCGGGGAGCAGACCGATGATGCGGTCGCAAAGCGCATTGTCGACAAGGCATTTGAACAGGGCATCAATTTCATCGACACCGCCAATAACTACAACGGCGGCGTATCCGAAGAAGTGGTGGGCCGATTGATCGCCGAGCGTCGTTCGCACTGGGTCTTGGCCACCAAGTTCGGTAACCCCAATCCCGGTGGCCGTGCGCCGAATGATCGTGGTGCGTCACGGGCCAGCATCCTTCAGTCGGTGGAGTCCAGCCTCAAGCGTTTGAACACCGATTACATCGACCTGCTTTATCTGCATCGCGAAGATGACAGCGTGCCGGTGGAAGAAACCCTGCGGGCGCTGTCGGATCTGATCCGTGCGGGCAAGATCCGCTCCTATGGTTTGTCCAACCACCGTGGCTGGAAACTCGCAGAATTCAGCCGTACTGCCGATCTGCTGGGCATCGAGCGTCCTGCCGCTACTCAACCGCTGTACAACCTGGCTAACCGTCAGATTGAAGTTGAGCACTTGCCCGCTGCCGAGTACTACGGGATTGGCGTGGTGTCGTACAGCCCGCTAGCACGGGGTGTATTGACCGCCAAGTACGATCCGACCCAACCGCCTGCCGAGGGAACCCGTGCCGGGCGCAACGACCCACGCCTGCAACAGACTGAATGGCGTGCCGAGTCGTTGAATCTGGCCCAGCGGGTCAAGGACCACGCGGCAGCGCGGGGCATTACGCCGGGTCAGTTCGCGTTGGCCTGGGTGCTCAACAACAAGCTGGTGACGTCGGCCATTGCAGGCCCGCGTACCGAAGAGCAGTGGAACGACTACGTGCCCGCGTTGAACTACGCGTTCACCGCCGAAGACGAGGCGTTCGTGAATGAACTGGTGGTCACCGGGCATTCTTCCACACCGGGCTATAACGACCCGAGTCACCCGTTTCTCGGGCGCCAATCGAGGGTTTGACGATGGCTTTCCAGCGCCTGTATGGCGGGCAAGCACCGCATACAGGTTGGTCAAGATTTCAGGCTCATTTTGGACCCGAGGGACCGAATTCATTCGGGACAATACCCAGGTTGGGAATGTACCGGCCCTTCGCGAATGAATGGGCTCTCATCAAGCAACATGTAACCTACTGAATTGGGATGTATTTTCTGTAGGAGCTGCCGAAGGCTGCGATCGCGGTGTGTCAGGATGAATGCTTCGCAGCCTTCGGCAGCTCCTACAGGTCCTATGTTCGCCGCGAGACAGCGCGGTGCCATAGACACCGATGCAGCTCCCACGGGAACTGTATTTGCATGTTACCCAGGCGAAGCCAAGCTCCTACCGATCGCATTCCCCCTGCCTGACGCCTTCTCTCCTTGAAAAATCCAGCTGTAACGGACTGTTTGCAGGCCTCGCCCTTGCGTCCGGCATAAAGCGCCGGTATACAGCGCCCACAAAGGAGCTTTCATGGTTATGTCTTATCGAGCGTCTGAGTCACCCGTGCCGAGGTTTTCGCCAAACTTGTTGAGAGTTGGCGTGTTGATGGCCTGTGGCGTGGGCAATGGTTGGCTGGCGGGTGCCGTGTGGGCCGATGACGGGATAGCCGTAAGCAACAGCGTGCAGCTTGACGCGATCACGGTTAACGGCGAGCAAGACGCTGGCTATCAGGCCAGTGAGGCCGCTGTCGGCGGCTTTTCTTCGGCGCCATTACTGGACACGCCTGCGTCCATTGCCGTGATCACCGAACAGCGACTCAAGGATCAGCAGGCACGCCTGCTCAGCGAAGTGCTGCGCAACGACGCTTCCGTTGGCGAGAGCTATGCGCCAGTGGGTTACTACGAAAACTTTGTGGTGCGCGGTTTCGCCCTCAACTCGGCCAGCAGCTACAAGATCAACGGCCGGACCATCACCGGCGAGCAGAACGTTGCGCTGGAAAACAAGCAGCAGATTGAGTTGCTCAAGGGCTTGTCGGGCCTGCAAAGCGGCGTATCCGAGCCCGGTGGGCTGGTCAACTACGTGAGCAAGCGTCCTGAAAATGTACGCTCCGTCACGGTATCCACCAACGAGCAGGGCGAGCGTTATCTGGCTACGGATCTGGGCGGCTGGTTCGGCAGCGAACGGCAGTTCGGTATTCGTACCAATCTGGCACATGAGGACATTCGGTCTTACGTGGACCACGCCGACGGCAAACGTGATTTCGCTTCACTGGCAATCGACTGGAACATCAGCCCCGACAGTCTCTTGCAGTTGAACGCCGAGTACCAGAGTCGCGAACAGCGTTCCGTACCGGGCTACCAGTTGCTGGGCGGCACCAGGGTGCCCCACAACCCGAATCCCCGTGATCTGCTGGGCTACCAGAGCTGGTCCAACCCAGTGGGCATTGAGTCGCTGAACCTTGACGGGTTGTATGAGTACCGCTTCAACGATTCCTGGAAAGCCAGCTTCAGCGCTTCCCGTAGCCGTGTGGTGATCGACGACTACAGCACCTTCGCCTGGGGATGTTATGGCTCGGCCAGTTGCGCAGGCGTGAATGTGGCGAACTATTTCAGCCCTGAGGGTGAGTACGATATCTCGGACTACCGCAGCCCTGACGACACCCGTCGCAATGACGAAGCTCAGGCCGCGATCAACGGGCAGTTCGACACCGGAATCCTCAAGCATGACCTGACGTTCGGGACCACAGCATTCCGCCGTCTGGTGGATCGCCGTGATTCGCTCAATGAATTCATTGGCACCGGTGTGATCGGCACTACGCCGGATACTTTCGAGCCTTTTCCAGGTGAGGCAGGCCACACTTATCGCCACCTCGACAGCCGCCAATACGGCCTTTTTGTAACTGACCGGATCAGCTTCAACGAACAGTGGCAGACCGTGCTGGGCGGGCGGCAGGTTCGCCTTGACGAAAAAACCTATGACGAGGCCGGCGCTACCACCCGGCATACCCAGCGGGCGGAGTTTCTGCCTCAGGCCGCGCTGATTTACAAACCGCGTCCGGACACTTCGCTGTACATCAGTTACAGCAAAGGCTTGTCACTGGGAGGCGAAGCGTCATGGTTCAGCACCAACGCCGATGAGATTCTGCCGCCGACCACATCCCGGCAAATCGAGTTGGGGGTCAAGCACGACTGGCAACTCTTGAGTCTGACCGCTGCGCTGTTTCAGATCACTCAGGACTACCAGTACAACCGTCCCAACGATGATGGGACCTTGACCTACATTCAGCAGGGCAAGCAGAAAAATACCGGTCTGGAGCTTTCGGCCAATGGCCGCGTGACCTCGAATCTGCAAGTATCGGCCAGCGTCGCCGCAATTCGCGCACGCGTCTCCGGCAGCGGCACCGAGGAGTACGACGATCATCAGGCGATCAACGTACCCAAGCTGCGCGCTGCGCTGCACGGTGACTACAGCATTCCGGGCTTCAACGGCCTGGCCTTGTTGGGTGGTGTGCAGTACAGCGGCAGCAAGTACGCCAACCGACAAGGCAGCGTGAAGGTCGACGACTATGCGGTGTTTGATGTGGGCGGTCGTTACAGCACCAGGGTCGAGGGCTATGAAACGGTGTTGCGCCTGACCGTCGATAACCTGTTCGATAAACGCTACTGGCGTGATGTGGGCGAGTCTGCGGGCGACGGCTATCTCTTCCCCGGCGCGCCGCGTACTGCGCGAGTGTCAGCCACTGTGAATTTCTGAGGT
Organism: Pseudomonas folii; assembly: GCF_014357575.1. Lineage (GTDB taxonomy): Bacteria > Pseudomonadota > Gammaproteobacteria > Pseudomonadales > Pseudomonadaceae > Aquipseudomonas > Aquipseudomonas folii. The sequence continues at coordinate 8,379 of NZ_JACONW010000111.1, forward strand.
CAAGCATGGGCAAGTTCTTTATCAGTTGCACGCTGGCGCTATGCGCTGCACTCACCGGTTGTCAGCAACGTCCTCCGGCCAATGATCAACTGGATGCGGTGCTGTGGACGCAAACGTCCATTGAGCACGAGTTGATCTACCGACAGGTGTTCGACAGTGCCACGCGGCAACTCGACGTCGCGCTGGCTGATCCGACATGGGATGCCTTGCCGCAAGCACCTCGCAACCTCAGCGGTTTGCCGCCAGCGGTGATCGTCGACATCGACGAAACCCTGCTGGATAACATTCCGCTTAACGCGCGGGATATTCGCAACGATCAGGTTTACTCCTATGATCGCTGGAACGTCTGGGTGGATCAGGCCAAGGCCCAGGATTTGCCGGGTGCAGTGGGGTTCCTGCAGGCCGCTGCTCAGCGTGGCGTGAAGGTGTATTACCTGACCAACCGTGAGCATTCACAAGTCGCGGCCACCGTGAAGAACCTGCGCCTGCGTGGTTTTCCGGTGAGCGATGCGCAGCAGGTATTGGCGGCGGCAACGCCCACCGGTGGCTGTGAAAAGGACGGTTATGGCAAGACCTGCCGCCGCCAATGGGTCGCCAGCCATGCACGGGTATTGATGCTGGTGGGGGATTCTTTTGGCGATTTCATCCAGGCCGACAGCAATAACCTGGCTGCACAGCGCAAGGCAGCCGCGCCGTATCTGGCCTGGTTGGGACAGCGCTGGTTCCTGCTGCCTAATCCGACCTATGGCAAATGGTACAGCGCACCTTATGGCGATCAGGAAGACCTGCCGATGACGCGCAAACGCGAGCTCAAACAACAGGCGCTGGATCTCCAGCAATAACACCAACGCTAATGTTTCCACGCTGGCGCTTTTCGCCAGCGGGCCGAGGGGCAAACCATGTCAACGCTGGAAATAATCGCGGTGCTCATCAACATCATCGGCGTATGGCTCACCACCCAGCGGATTCGTTGGTGCTGGCCGGTGAGTGTGGTGGCGGTGTTGTTGTATGCGTGGATCTTCTACGACGCAAAGCTCTATTCGGACATGTTGCTGCAGGTGATTTTCGCCTTCCTTCAAGGCTACGGCTGGTGGTGCTGGAGTCAGGGAGGGCTGGACAACGGCAAAGTGCATGTGGCGCGCCTGCCGCTGCACACGGCTGTGTTGAACCTGATCGTTGGTGCATTGGCCGCCGTGCTTCTCGGGAGTCTGATGGCGCACTTTACCGACGCCGTCGTGCCGTGGCTGGATGCATCGCTGACAGCCTTCAGCCTCGTCGCCAGCGTCTGGGCTGCACGCAAGTACGTCGCGAGCTGGTGGTTGTGGATCGTGCTCGACTGCGTCTACGTTGGCATGTACCTGCACCGTGACCTGGATCTGACTGCCGGGTTGTACGCAGGGTTTGTGGTATTGGCGTTCTACGGCTACCGCGCCTGGCGGCGTGATTTGTTGAGTCAGGAGTCCCGGCACGGCGAGTTGAAATGCCTGTAGGCGCTCACCGAGGTTACGAGGCCAGCGATGGCGGTCTGCCTGATGCACCGCCATCGCGGCCTCGCGGTGCTCGTGCGCTCCTACAGACCCTCCGTTTGACGCAAGACAGCGCTGTGCAAGGGACGCGGACTAATCTGCAATTCGAGCTGACTTGAAATTGTAGGAGCTCACCGAGGTTACGAGGCCAGCGATGGCGGTCTGCCTGATGCACCGCCATCGCGGCCTCGCGGTGCTCGTGCTACAGGTCCAGTGTTTTTCGCGACGTAGCGTGGTACCTCTGATTGCGAGTCAGGGGTAACCTGTGTGATGCGCTACGCTCATTGATCGTCTAGCATGCGGTCCCGAAAACAATGAGCGCATCCATGCAGAAGTTGCTGAACGAGATACTCGACGAAGTACGTCCCTTGATCGGAATGGGAAAAGTCGCCAACTATATTCCGGCGCTGGGTGAGGTGCCTGCGAATCAATTGGGCATTGCCGTTTATGGCAACGACGGTGAGCTGTATTGCGCAGGCGATGCCGAGACGCGTTTCTCTATCCAGAGTATCTCCAAGGTCTTCAGTCTGGTGCAGGCCATCGGGCATTCCGGTGAGGATATCTGGCAGCGGTTGGGCCATGAGCCCTCCGGGCAGCCGTTCAATTCCCTGGTGCAGCTGGAGTTCGAGCGAGGTCGGCCGCGTAATCCATTCATCAACGCCGGGGCGTTGGTGATCTGTGACATCAACCAGTCGCGTTTCGCGGCACCCGCGTTGTCGATGCGTGACTTCGTACGTCGCCTGTGTGGCAACCCCGAGATTATCTCCGACTCGAAAGTGGCCGAATCCGAATACCAGCACCGCTCTCGCAACGCAGCGGCGGCCTACCTGATGAAATCCTTCGATAACTTCCATGGCGAAGTTGAAGCGGTCCTGCGCAGCTATTTCCATCACTGCGCCTTGAGCATGAGCTGTGTCGATCTGGCCCGCGCCTTTGGCTTCCTCGCCAATCAAGGCTTTTGCGTGCACAGCGGTGAGCAAATCCTCAGTGCTCGACAGACCAAGCAACTCAACTCGATCATGGCCACCAGCGGGCTCTATGACGAAGCGGGCAATTTCGCTTATCGCGTGGGTTTGCCGGGCAAGAGCGGGGTAGGTGGCGGCATCGTGGCCGTAGTGCCGGGACGCTTCACGGTATGCGTCTGGTCCCCCGAGCTCAATGCCGCAGGCAACTCTCTCGCTGGCATGGCGGCATTGGAAAAGCTCAGTTCGCGCATTGAATGGTCGGTGTTCTGAAGGCGGATTTGTCGCACTCAGGAAATCTTCGAGCATTCACGCTTTTAAGCGGGTCTATTGAACTGGAATCAGCACCCATTCCGCTGATTCCGATTTCAGTAATGCCAGGAGAAGCATGCTTTTGAATCGATCATCGCTGCCGGTTTTCGGGTCTACGCTCGATATGTCTACTGTGCTCAAGCCCTTGCTGATAGCGTTCGGCGGCTTGTTGCTGGCTGCTTGCGGCACTCAGCGCAGTCAGCAGGCTCCAGAGCTGACGCCGGGGCAGGTCCGCGCGCAGATCGTGCGCCTGATGCCTGCCAAAACGCCGGACCGGGAAGGCTGGGCCGCTGACATTCAGACGGCGTTTACCGCGCAGGAATTGGAGCCCAGCACGGAAAACCTGTGTTCTGTACTGGCAGTCACCGAGCAGGAATCCACGTATCAAGTCGATCCGGCCGTACCGGGGATGGCGAGAATTGCTCGGGGTGAAATAGACCGCCGCGCCGCTCGATTGCACATTCCGCAGATGCTGATTAACCGTGCGCTGAAAATCCGCTCGCCTGACGGTAAAACCTATGCCGCGCGACTGGAAGCTGCACGTACCGAGAAGGACCTCAGCGCGATCTTTGATGATTTCATTGGCATGGTGCCTTTGGGGCAGACGCTGTTTGGCAGCTTGAACCCGGTACATACCGGCGGGCCTATGCAGGTGAGCATTGCCTTCGCAGAGAAGCAGGCCAAGGGTTATCCGTACCCGGTAGACGGTACAATTCGCCGCGAAGTATTCAGCCGACGTGGGGGCATGTATTTCGGTATCGCGCATTTGCTGGGCTACCCGGCAGATTATCCGCAATCGCTATACCGCTTCGCCGATTTCAATGCTGGCTGGTACGCCAGTCGCAATGCGGCCTTCCAGAGTGCTGTCAGCCGCGCAACGGGCATCAAGCTGGCGCTTGACGGTGACTTGATTCGCTACGACTCGACGTCACCCGGCGCCACCGAGCTGGCGATTCGCTCGCTGGGCAAACGTCTGGATATGAGCAACTCGGCGATTTTCAGCCAGCTCAAGCAGGGCGATACCCTGGATTTCCAGAAGACTGAAGTGTACGAGCGGGTGTTCGAACTCGCCGAGCAAGCCGCTGGCAAACCGCTGCCTCGGGCGATTCTGCCGGGCATCACGCTGCAAAGTCCGAAGATCACTCGCGACCTGACTACCGCGTGGTTTGCCGAAAGGGTTGATGATCGGCGCGAACGGTGCGTGCAGCGAGCAGGGCGCTAGGTTTGTTCTTGCCAGCTGACGTCGGTCAATCCAGAGCGTTCCGCGTGCTGCCTGAGCAGGATAATTTCTTCGGGGGGCGGAGACAGGCTGTGCAGGACGCCAATACCTGCGTGCAGGCAGGCATAGTACCAGGCGTCGGTGTCAGTCATTTGCGAGTCAATTTGTACGAACAGTTTTACTTGCCCGTGGATCCTGTAGCGGATCTCGAAGTGTCGGCTAACTGCCATAAAGCGCTCCATGGGTGATAGCGCTATGACACTAGTGGCTTTCTGATAGTTCAATTGTTGCGATTGCTGATTTTCTCCAGTGTGCTGGCGTCGTGGTTGCCGTCGAAGAACGTATCGAGCACACCTTGAAAGACCTTGCGTTGAGGTGCAGCGTTGGCGAAGAGGGTCATGCTCGAATGCAGCTTCAGATCATCCGGGGAGCCAAATATCTGCCGCGCCGTCCATTGTATGTGCGGTTCGATAATTTTCGCGCATTGCTCCAGACGTGCTCCCAGAAGCGGATGCGCAAGATAGGCCTGGGCTTCGTCCAGGCAGGTGATGGCATACCGACGGGCCATTTCGCTATGGCCCAGGCCGCTGATTTGCGGGAACACGTACCACATCCAGTGGCTCTGCTTGCGGCCAGCGCTCAACTCTTTGAGCACTTGTTCAAATACCGGGTCTTGCGCATCGACGAAACGCTGCAGGTTGTAGGTGTCTTCCATGTCTTGGGTCCTCGGGGCTTATGATGTGAGTCTAGTCGTTAGCATGCTCAGGAGCTTGTCGTGAAGCAAACACAGGACCTGTAGGAGCTGCCGAAGGCTGCGATCGCGGTGTGTCAGGATAAATGCTTCGCAGCCTTCGGCAGCACCTACAGAAAATGCATTTCAATCCAGTAGTTTGCATGTTGTCTGGTGCTCGTGAGCTACAACTGTCACCACCAGCAGATTTTCATTTCAGCCATTCAGAGCCCCACGCATGCCCGTTGTCAGTCGCTTCACCGCTTTTCTCGATCAGGCACGCCGTGCCATGGGGTTGGTCTGGACCACGTCCCGAGGTTTGTCGATCGGCTTGATTGTCGCCACGTTGATGGCAGGAGTGTTGCCAGCGCTGGCTGCCTGGCTTGGCCAGCGTATCGTCGATGCCGTAGTGGCTGCCATGCAATTGCATGCGGCGGCGGGCGATGCGCCGTTGTGGCCGGTGTTGCGTTACGTGTTGCTGGAGGCAGGCGTGCTGGCGTTGCTGGCTGGCACTCAGCGGGCGCTGTCCGTGCAGCAATCGCTATTGCGTGTACAGCTGGGGCAGAAGGTTAATACGCTGATTCTGGAGAAAGCCCAGACCCTGTCGCTGATCCAGTTCGAAGACTCCGAGTTTTACGACAAGCTGGTGCGGGTCCGTCGCGAGGCCTCGACCCGGCCTTTGGCGTTGGTGACCAAGTCTCTCGGATTAATCCAGAACCTGATTTCTCTGGTCAGCTTCGGTATTTTGCTGGTGCACTTTTCGCCGTGGGCGCTGTTGATTCTGGTAATCGGCGCACTGCCCGTGTTCTTTGCCGAGGCGCATTTCTCCGGTGATGCATTCCGGCTGTTCACTCGTCGTGCCCCTGAAAGCCGTCAGCAGAATTACATCGAGACCCTGCTGTCCCACGAAACCTACATCAAGGAGGTCAAGCTGTTTGGCTTCGGCCCCTTGCTGATGCAGCGTTATCGCGACACCTTCCAGCGGTTGTACGCCGAAGACCGTAAGCTCACCCTGCGCCGCGACGGCTGGGGCTTTCTGCTCGGTCTGTTGGGCACTAGCGCGTTCTATCTGGCCTACGCCTGGATCGTGATCGACGCGGTGCACGGGAAGATCACTCTGGGGCAGATGACCATGTACCTGGTGCTGTTCAAGCAGGGACAAAGCGCCGTCAGCAGCAGCCTCAGCGCAATCAGCGGACTGTACGAGGACGGTTTGTATCTGGCCGATCTCTACGAATACCTCGGGCAACCGGTACCGGTGGAAACCGGCCATATCACCGAGGGTGTGCTGCCAGGCGATGGTCTGCGTTTTGAAAACGTGAGCTTCAGTTATCCCGGCTCCAGTCACATGACGCTGGAGAGCATTGACCTGCATTTGGCTCCGGGCCGCAGTGTGGCGCTGGTCGGCGAGAACGGCTCCGGTAAAACCACATTGATCAAATTGCTGACCCGCCTGTATCGGCCCAATCAGGGTCGCATCCTGCTCGACGGCAGCGACCTCAATGACTGGAACGAAGATGCATTGCGTCGGCGCATCGGGGTGATTTTTCAGGATTACATTCGCTACCAGTTCGTGGTTGGCGAAAACCTGGGGGTGGGGGATATCGACGCTTTTACTGAAGAAAATCGTTGGCGCGAAGCTGCCGGCCAGGGCATGGCGGCGGAGTTCATCGAGCGTCTGGACAAAGGCTACGCCACCCAGTTGGGCAGGTGGTTCGCCGGAGGGCAGGAGCTGTCGGGCGGGCAATGGCAGAAAATCGCTTTGTCCCGGGCCTACATGCGCCGTAACGCCGATATTCTGATCCTGGATGAACCGACCGCTGCACTGGATGCCGGGGCGGAAGCGGCGGTGTTCGATCACTTCCGGGAATACGCCAAAGGGCGCATGACATTGCTGATTTCCCACCGTTTTTCTAGCGTGCGCAACGCTGAACATATCGTGGTGCTGGATCAGGGCAGGGTGCTGGAACGGGGTGATCATGCCAGCCTGGTGGCAGCGGGCGGCCGCTATGCCGAGTTGTTTGATTTGCAGGCGCGTGGGTATCGGTAAGTGATCGGCTCATCAGGTTGATTGCATCTCGCAGAATTGCGCAAAAAACCTGTGGGAGCGGTGCTTGCCCGCGATAAGGACGACATAGATAACAGGTCAATCGCATCTAGCCTTATCGCGAGCAAGCTCCGCTCCCACAAAGGTCTGAGCCAGCAGGCAGAAAAAGAGTCTGCCACACACTTAGTGCAGCGCATTAACCCATCAAGGCAACGGATCAAACTTCAGTGCGCTCAGGCTCTGCACTTTGTCTTCCCGAACCATCTTGTATTCGGTGTTCGGGCCGATCCAGCGTTCCCAGATGGCGTCGATTTCACCGGCGTCATCCATGGCTTTCAGTGATTCATTGACCTTGGCGAGGAAGGCAGGCTCATCCTTGCGCATGCCTGCACCTATCGGCTCAAGGGCCATGGGTTCTTTGGCAATGGCCAGTTCAATGCCGGACGCCTTGGCCTGATTGACCAGCTTGATGGCGGTCATGGTGTTGGTGACCAGGCCCAAGACCTTGTTCTGCTGCAACGCCATGTAGGCCGAGCCGGTGTCCTGGAAGGTCACGGGGATGGCTTCAGCAATCCGGATGGATTGCTCGGAAGTCGAGCCCTTGGTGGAACTGATGCGTTTGCCCTTGAAGAACGCCTTGTCCTTGTCGGCATTGACCGCGTGAACCACCAGGGTTTCCTTGGCAATGTAGTACGGGTCGCTGAACTGGATCTGGTCAGCGCGGGTCTTGGTGTACGCCAGGTTGGCGAACAGCACGTCAACTCGGCCCATTTTCACTTCCGGGATCCGTGCTTCAACCGACATGGGCTTGAGCTCCAGCTTGACGCCGAGCTTCTTTGCCAGCGCAGTACACAGGTCCACATCCATGCCCACCAGCTCACGGGTTTTCGGATCCGGTGCGGAAAATGGCGGAACATCGGCGTACACGCCGCAGCTCAATGACTGCTTGGCCATGATGTCGCTCAGTTGATCGGCATGGGCGAGGGTGACTGCCAAGGGACTCAAGGCTACAGTGGCGAGCAAATGCTTGATACGCATGGGAAACTCCAGAAATTCAGGATGAGTTTAGAGCAGGTCCAGCAGCAGTTTTTAAATCAGTGCGCCCGCAGGTCAGCGATGAAGCGCTGGGCACGAGGGTGTTGGGGTTGGCTGAAAAAACTTTCCGGGTCGCTTTTTTCAAGGATCTGCCCGGCGTCCATGAACCAGATGGTGTCAGCGACTTCGCGGGCGAAGTTCATCTCGTGGGTCACGCACATCATGGTCATGCCGTCTTTGGCCAGGCCTTTCATGACGCTCAGGACTTCGCCGACCATTTCCGGGTCCAGAGCGCTGGTCGGTTCATCGAACAGCATCACTGGTGGCTCCATGGCCAGGGCGCGGGCAATCGCCACGCGCTGCTGCTGGCCGCCGGACAGTTGCGCCGGGTAAGCGCCAGCCTTGTGCGCCAGGCCCACGCGGTCCAGAAGCTGCATGGCCCGCTGTTTGGCAGTCGAGCCCTTGAGACCAAGGGTCTTGGTGGGAGACAGAATGATGTTGTCCAGTACGGACAGATGCGGGAACAGGTTGAAGCTCTGAAACACGAATCCCACCCGGCTGCGCAGGCGATTGACGTTGGCATCGGTGCCGTTCACGTCCTGGCCATCGAACAGGATCTGGCCTTCCTGGATGTCTTCCAGGCGGTTGACGGTACGGATCAGGGTTGATTTGCCTGAACCCGACGGGCCGCACAGCACCACTACTTCACCGGTGTTCACTTGCGCAGTGAGGTTGGTGAGGGCCTGGTACTCGCCGTACCACTTGTTGACGTTGGAAAACATGATCATTGGACGCATGGGTCAGCCCTCTTCAATTAATGGGAGTCAGCAAAGGGCTGTCGACGGCGGCAGCAGTTACGGTGCCCAGACGCTTGCGGGCAATACGCCGCTCCAGCCAGTCGGCCAGATGAGTCAGGGCGAAACACAGCAGGTAGTAGATGACGGCAAGGATGAAAAACACCTGGAACGGTTTGGTCAGCAACTGGTTGTTGACCTGATTGGCGGCGAAGGTGATTTCCTGCACGTTGATCACGTAACCCAGCGAGGTTTCCTTGATGATCGAGATGAACTGGCTGAGCAGGCTGGGCAGGGCGTTATAAAGTGCCTGGGGCAGAATCACCCAGATTGTAGTGCGCATGTAGCCCATGCCCAGTGCGCGGGACGCTTCGTACTGGCCGCTCGGCAACGCCTGAATGCTGCCGCGAATGATTTCGCACAAGTAAGCGCTCTGGTAGATCACCAGCGTGCACAGCATGGTGGTGAAGCCGGTGATGTTGTGGCCGATCAGCAAGGGCACCAGAAAGTAGGTCCAGAAGATCACCATCAGCAACGGGATGCCGCGCAGCACGTAAACCCAGACGGTGGAGAACCAGCGAAGTGGACCCCATGGGGAAATTCGCGCCAGCGCCAGCAGCAGGCCGAGCGGGAAAGCGAAGATCAGCGCCAGAACCGCGAGAATCAGCGTCGCCGCCAGACCGCCCAGCGGCCCGTGCGGGTATTGGCCAATAAGGAACAGCGTCCAGTTCTGCTGAAGGATCGTGAAGATATCGAACATGCTCGCTTACCTCGCCAGGGCTTTGTTGAATCGCTTGGCCAGCAGGGCGCCAAGGCCCATCAGCAACAGCGAAAAGGCCAGGTACACCACCGAGGCGACCAGAAAGGATTCAAAGGTGCGGAACGTGTAGTTCTCGACTTCGCGAGTGGCGTAGGTCAACTCCATCACGCCAATGGCCATGGCGAGGCTGGTGTTCTTGAACAGCAGCACGGTGTGATTGATCAGGGATGGCAGGCAGTTGCGCACCCCTTGCGGCAGGATCACGTAACGCATTGAGCGCACATAGCCCATGCCCAGCGCTCGTGACGCTTCGGTTTGCCCGGCTGGAATGGCGCGCAGCCCGCTGCGAATGTCTTCGCTGAAGTAGGCGGCCTGACACAGACCCAGCGCGATGACCGAAAACAGATACTCTGTGTTGTAGCCCGCCAGCCAGACCTGAGTGGAGGTCGACAGAAGTGTGGGAATACCGAAGTACCAGAGCATCAATTGCACCAGCGTCGGCACATTGCGGTGGTAGGAAACGTAAGCCGCCACCAGACCATTGGCGTACTTGTTGCCGGTCAGGCGCACCGTCACCAGAATCAGGGCGAGCAGCATGGCCAGGCACCAGGCGAACAGCGCCAGTTGCAACGTCATTTCGATGCCCTTGACGATCAGTTCGGCGTACTCGCCAGTCAGGATCGGGGCCAGATCGAAGTCATTCATGGTAATCCCTATCGGCATTGGTAGGGGCAGAAAAAGTGCCAGGCACTGGCCTGGCCAAAGAGCGCATTGACGGATCAGTCCGTTCTGGTCGCTTGGGCTGAACTCAACCTTGATAGTCTTGCGGACGGGCCGTGGACAGGCCGCCGGGTACTTGCAGCGTCGGGGTGATTTCCATGTGGCCGATGTTCACTGCAACCGGCGCTGCGATCGCGAAGGCGATGGCATTGGCGATGTCGGCAGCCACCGGCAATTCGAAGCCTTCGACGAAGCGTTTGTAGGTTTCTTCGGAGTCGCCATGCACATGGGCAAAGATGTCAGTGGCCACCCGGCCAGGACAGATTTCGGTGACGCGTACACGCTTGCCGAATGCATCGATGCGCAGTTGGCGCGAAAGCATGCTGACGGCTGCTTTGGTCGCGTGATAAGTGGAGTTGCCGCCGAAGTTGTAGGCCGCGGCGATGGAGCTGATATTGATGATGTGACCGCTGTCGCGCTCGACCATGCCGGGCAGTGCCAGACGGGCCAGATGCAGCACAGCGCGCAGGTTGACGTTGATCAGGAAGTCGATGCCTTCGGCGTCTGCTGCGAGAATCGAACCCGGACGATCCACCCCGGCGTTGTTGACCAGAATGTCGAAGCTGTGTTGTTCGAAGAGCGTGGTCAGGGCTGGCAGGTCGGTCACGTCGATGGCGTGGGCGATGCAGCCGGTGCGTGCCGCCAGTTCGGCGAGCTTGTCGGCGCTGCGGGCAATGGCGTGAACTTCAATGCCTTCCTGACACAGGCGCTCAACCACGGCGGCACCGATCCCGGAAGAAGCACCGGTGACCAGCGCGGTTTTGTAATCGGAAAATGGCATTGCGTGTACCTCTGAATCCATTGGCTCGCCGGTCTGTCCAGCGAGCGTTCAATACGGTTGTTTTGCTGATGTATCGACTCTATCCAGCCCCAACCCTGCCGACCAAGACGGAATGGCTGTGAGGCTATAAGCGTCTCTTATGACGCTTAGTGAACCCGAACAGCTTGAATTGGAATGCCGGCCAGACCAGCACCGCTCCCACCGGATCACTGATGACGTGGGACCGGCTTTAGCC
>NZ_JACONW010000112.1 GCF_014357575.1 Pseudomonas folii
AGGCCCTTGACCCCACAGGACTACGCGCGCTTTCAGTGACGGCGCGTTCGACTGCACAGCCAGGTATTAAGCATTGCGCCGCACGTACTGAAAACCGCGGATGGCTTCCGACGGCACTTCCCGCACGCCTTCCATGCCCAGCCACCAGGCAGTACCGCGACATGGGAATTGCACGTAAAACGGCTGTCCCATTTGCGGCGTGGTGATTGAGACATTTTTCTCCCAGGCCAGCGCGATAATGCGGTCGAAAGGTTCGTGCCAGGCGTGCATGGCCAGGTCAAAGGTGCCGTTATGGACCGGCAGCAACCAGCGACCGCGCAGGTCAATGTGCGCCTGCAGGGTTTCTTCAGGCTGCATATGCACGTCAGGCCAGTCGACGTTATAGGCACCGGTCTCCATCAACGTCAGGTCGAAAGGCCCGTATTGCTCACCGATGGTTTTGAAGCCGTCGAAGTAACCGGTATCGCCACTGAAGAAAATCCGCTGATGCTCATCGTGCATAACCCATGACGCCCAAAGGCTGCGATTGCCGTCCAGCAGCGTACGGCCGGAGAAATGCTGGGAAGGCGTTGCGACAAACTGCATGCCATGCACTTCGGTGGATTGCCACCAGTCCAGTTGCTGAATCTTGTGCGTCGGCACGCCCCACTCCATCAAGGTATCGCCCACGCCCAGCGGCGTCAGGAAGTGCTCGGTTTTAGCCTCCAGTGCCCTGATCGTCATATGGTCGAGATGATCGTAATGGTTATGGGACAGAATCACTGCCTTGATCGGCGGCAGCTCTTCCAGGCTGATCGGCGGCTGGTGGAAGCGCTGCGGCCCCGCCCACTGCACCGGCGATGCACGCTCGGCGAACACCGGATCAGTGAGCCAGAAAACCCCGCGCATTTTCAGCAAGACCGTGGAGTGTCCCAAGCGGTAGACCGTGTAGTCCGGCGCAGCCAGAAGCTGTTGGCGCGAGAGTGGTTGCACTGGAATTTCCCCCGAAGGTCGGGTGACCGAGGGCTTCTTGAAAGCCATGTTCCAGAAAATCCCCAGCGTCTTGAAAAAGCCCATCCGACTCATGGGCACGGGGTTGCGATAACGGCCCTCGTGCTTTTGCAGGGTCGGTAAAGGCTGAGCTGACGAATGTTCTGTGATCTTGGTCATGGTCTGCTGACTCCGGGAGTTTGCCGCGCTGCTCATCATCGCCGCCGCTTTGCAATAGCGGAAAAGGCAAATAATGTGTAACCTGTTTTTACACTACACAGTGTAGTTTTAAGCTTGCATCATCAGCGATGACAAGTAAACTGCCGAGTGTACTTTTATCAAAACACTTGTTTGAAGCGAGACCTATGACTGCCCCCCTGCGACTCACCGACCGAAAACGCGAAGCTATCGTGCTGGCCGCCATTGCCGAGTTTCGCGACACCGGGTTTGAAGTGACCAGCATGGACCGCATTGCCGCACGGGCCGAGGTTTCCAAACGCACGGTCTACAACCATTTCCCCAGCAAGGAAGAACTGTTCGCGGAAATTCTCCAGCGCCTCTGGTGCCGCATTGGCGAGAATGGGGATTCAATCTATCGGCCGGGTGTGACACTGCGTCATCAGTTGCGCGTTATGTTGCAGGCCAAAATGCAGACGCTCTCTGATACCAACTGCCTGGACCTTGCGCGAGTGGCGCTGGGGGCCACGATTCATTCACCCGAACGTGCACAAGTCTGGCTGGCACGCCTGGATGAGCGTGAAGAAACCTTCGCCGCCTGGATCCGCGCCGCCCAGGCCGATGGTCGACTCAAGGCCGCCGACCCGACGTTCGCCGCCACCCAGATGCATGGTCTGCTCAAGGGCTTTGCGTTCTGGCCTCAAGTGACTTTCAACAGGCCGGTATTGAGTGCAGAACAACAAGCCGATGTCATTGAATCGACGCTGGACATGTTTCTTGGCTGGTACGAAATACCGGTAGCAAAAACCTAAGACTTTGCCAGCACTCGCGCCACGATTGCGCGGCGTTGCTCAATGGATTCCCGGAGTCGCTCGCTGGCCAATGCCAGGACTTCGGCGGGCGCAGTTGACGGATGACCTGCATTGAAAGGCGCTGCTGGAGCGTACTCCAGCTGCAGCTGCACGGTCTGCGCCTGCACTTCTCCAAACAGTTCGCCTACCAGCGTCAAAGCAAAATCAATTCCTGCGGTCACCCCGCCACCGGTCATCAGGTTGCCATCGCGGACCACCCGCTCATGCACCGCGATTGCGCCAAAACTCTCCAGCAATTCATGCGAGGCCCAGTGAGTCGTCGCCCGCCTGCCCTTCAACAGCCCGGCTGCGCCCAGTACCAAAGCGCCGGTGCAGACCGACGTCAGGTATTTCACGGTCCGGGCCTGTTCGCGGATGAACGCCAGGGTTTGTTCGTCTTCCAGCAAGGGGTCGATGCCCTGCCCGCCGGGAATGCACAGCACATCGAGTGGCGGGCAACCGGCGAAAGTCTGAGTGGGCTTGAATTGCAGGCCGGTACTGGAATGCAGCGCGTCAAGGTCTTTCCAGATCAGGTGCACAGTCACGTCGGGCGTCGAGGCAAATACGTCATAAGGGCCGGTCAAGTCCAGCTGTTGCACTTTTGGAAATATGAGCAAGCCGATGTGCAGAGTCATATGAAGTCCGCTTGAGGTTGGGGTAGACGCAGTGACTTTAGCCACTTAGGCTCTGGCGGGTACGCCATACAACCCACTAATCACGCCAACTTCATTAGACCTGCGCTCATGCTCGCACAATCCCGAACCGTGCATATCCTGGCCTTCCCCAATGTTCAGATTCTCGACGTCTGTGGTCCGTTGCAGGTGTTTGCCTCGGCCAACTTACAGGCTCAGCAGCAAGGCTTGCCGGCGCCCTACCAGATGAAAGTCATCGCCGCGCAGCATCAGGCAATAGAGTCTTCAGCCGGATTGGGCTTGCTGACGTGGCCTTTGCCGTTACCCGGTGAGCGCAGCGATACTCTGATCGTGGCTGGAGGGCGCGGCGTACAGGCAGCGGTCGGCGATGCCGAACTGGTGCGCTGGCTGCAGCAACGCGCCAGCGCCACCAGACGCGTCGCCTCGGTGTGCAGTGGCGCGTTTCTGTTGGCCGCGACCGGCTTGCTCGACGGCCGCCGCGTTGTGACCCATTGGCACAGTTGCGAGGCGCTGGCCCGGCAATACCCGGCGCTACGGGTCGATCCCGATCCGATCTTCATCAATGACCAAGGGTTCTGGACCTCGGCAGGGGTAACGGCGGGTATCGATCTGGCCTTGGCGTTGGTCGAGGAGGATCTGGGCCACACCATGGCACTGGCCGTGGCGCGTGATCTGGTGGTGTTCCTCAAGCGACCGGGCGGCCAGTCGCAGTTCAGCGCCACATTGTCGATGCAACACGCCAGCGTCACGGACGATGGACGCTTTGCCGATCTGCATGGCTGGATCATCGAAAATCTGACCAGCGACCTCAGTGTTACCGCTCTGGCTGCAAAGGTGGGCATGAGCGAACGCAGTTTCGTCCGTCACTACCGCACACAAACCGGCATCACCCCGGCCAAGGCCATCGAACAACTGCGGGTTGAAGCGGCCCGACGGTTATTGGCGGACAGCACACTGCCTATCAAACGCGTTGCGGCGCGGTGTGGGTTTGGCAGTGAAGAGACAATGCGCCGTAGCTTCTTGCGCGGGCTTGGGGTGACGCCGATGGCTTATCGGGAGCGGTTTAGCGGGTGATGAATTTCAAGATTCCAGCTTGGAATGCGGTCCTGTGGGAGCGGTGCTTGCCCGCGATAAGGCTGGACGCGGTTCACTTCAGATCGCGTCCAGCCTTATCGCGAGCAAGCTCTGCTCCCCAAGGAATAACAGTCGTGGGACCGGCTTTAGCCGGGAAAGGGCCGGTACAGGCGCAGCATTTCTATCGTCAGGAATGCAGCCTTCCCGGCTAAAGCCGGTCCCACGTCAGCTTGCGGGCAAACATGGAATCCCCACAAACTCATCAACAACACAGCCTCGCGAAGAAAACTATTTTCATATATTGATTTATCTTTTTGATTTCGTGTAATTTATTTTCATCACGAAAACAGAGATAACAATAATGACTGCCTGTGATCGCCGCTGCTCCACCCCTGCTCCAGCGTGCAAACCTTTAGCGATACCTCTGCCGAGTTTTTCCGGAACGCCTCTTCACTGACGGGTTAATCCTGCCTGTGCTGAGCCATTCGATCACCTCTCTCTGCAAGGAACCGCTCTATGCCGCCGTCCGCTGGTATTTCACTGTTGGCTTACGCTGCCGTCGCGATCATCGCCCTGATCGTGTTGATTGCCCGTTATCGCCTCAACCCGTTCATTGTCATCACCCTGATTTCAGTAGGCCTGGCTCTGGTCGCCGGCATGCCTGCCACGGGGGTCGTTGCGTCGTATGAAGCCGGTGTTGGCAAGACCCTCGGGCACATTGCTCTGGTCGTGGCACTAGGCACCATGCTCGGCAAAATGATGGCTGAATCCGGCGGTGCAGAGCAGGTGGCGCGGACCTTGATTGACCGCTTCGGCGAGCGCAATGCGCACTGGGCCATGGTCTGCATCGCCTTCCTTGTGGGCCTGCCGCTGTTCTTCGAAGTCGGCTTCGTGCTGCTGGTACCGATTGCTTTCACCGTGGCGCGTCGGGTTGGTGTTTCGATCCTCATGGTCGGCCTGCCGATGGTGGCCGGTCTGTCGGTGGTGCATGCGCTGGTGCCGCCGCACCCTGCGGCGATGCTGGCGGTTCAGGCCTATCAGGCGTCGGTCGGGCAAACCCTGTTCTATGCCATTCTGATCGGCATTCCTACCGCGATCATTGCCGGTCCCCTGTACGCAAAGTTCATCGTGCCGCGTATCCAGTTGCCCGCCGAGAACCCACTGGGCAAGCAGTTTCTGGACCGCGAACCGCGTCAGCAACTGCCAGGCTTTGGCCTGACTATGGCCACGATTCTGTTACCCGTGGTGCTCATGCTGTTGGGCGGCTGGGCCAACCTGATCAGCACGCCGGGCAGTGCCTTCAACAGTTTCCTGCTGTTCATCGGCAACTCGGTGATCGCCCTGCTGCTGGCCACCTTGCTAAGCTTCTGGACACTGGGTATCGCCCAAGGCTTCAACCGCGACTCGATTCTGAAGTTCACCAATGAATGTCTGGCGCCGACGGCGAGCATCACGCTGCTGGTGGGTGCCGGTGGTGGCTTGAACCGGATTCTGATCGACAGCGGCGTCACCAATGAAATTGTTGGTCTGGCTCAAGAGTTTCATCTCTCGCCGCTGCTCATGGGCTGGCTGTTCGCCGCATTGATGAGGGTTGCTACGGGTTCAGCGACGGTGGCCATGACCACGGCTTCGGGTATCGTTGCCCCCGTGGCGCTCGGTCTTGGCTATCCCCATCCGGAGTTGCTGGTGCTGGCAACAGGCGCAGGTTCGGTGATCTTTTCCCACGTCAACGACGGTGGTTTCTGGCTTATCAAGGAGTACTTCAACATGACCGTGGCACAAACCTTCAAAACCTGGACGGTGCTGGAGACGTTGATTTCCATTGTCGCGTTCGCCCTGACGCTCGGCCTGGCTCAGGTGCTCTGAGTGGATATTCTTTACCAGATCCGCGCGCGTCAGGACTCACTCAGCGCGGGAGAAAGCCGGATTGCCAGACTGATCCTCAGTGACATGGCGTTTGCCGCCAGCGCCAGCCTCGACGAGCTGGCCAGACGGGCCGAAGTCAGCAGTGCCACCCTCTCGCGTTTTGCTCGCAGCATCGGCTGCCGGGACCTGCGCGACCTGCGCCTGCAACTGGCTCAGGCCAGTGGCGTCGGCAGCCGCTTTCTCAAGCCCGAGCAAGCGCCAGAGCAGTCGGCGTTTTTCACGCAGATCGTCGGCGATATTGAATCCACGCTGCGTCAGCAACTGGCCGGGTTTGACGAGTCGCGCTTTGCCGCCGCCGTCGCACTGGTCAGCAAGGCGCGGATGATTCATGCGTTTGGCATGGGCGGCTGTTCTAGCCTGTGCAGCGAAGAATTGCAGACCCGACTGGTGCGTCTGGGTTATCCCATCGCCGCCAGCCGTGATCCGGTGATGATGCGCCTGATCGCCGCAACGCTTGGGCCGGAACACAGCCTGATTACCTGTTCGCTCAGCGGTCGGACGCCGGAGCTGCTGGACGCTGTGAAACTGGCCAGCAGCTATGGCACTAAAATCCTGGCCATCACCCTGCCCGACTCACCATTGGGGCAAATCGCCGATGTGGTGTTGCCGTTGCAGATTGCCGAAACCAATTTCATCTACAAACCCACCGCCGCCCGCTACGGCATGCTGCTGACCATCGATGTGCTCGCCACCGAACTGGCCCTGCTCGCCCCTGAAGAAAATCAGGAGCGACTGCGGCGGATCAAGCTGGCCCTCGATGACTATCGCGGCGGTGAAGACGGCTTGCCGCTTGGAGACTGAACCATGCTTTATGACCTGATCATTCGCGACGCGCTAGTGATCGATGGCAGCGATAGCCCCGGTTTCCGCGCCGACGTGGCAATTTACGAGGGCCGCATCCTGCGTGTCGGCCCCTTGGAAGGCGCGAAGGCAAAAGAAGAAATCAATGCCGCAGGCCGCGTCCTGGCGCCAGGCTTTATCGATGTGCACACCCACGACGACACGGTAGTGATTCGCCATCCCGCAATGCTGCCCAAGATCAGCCAGGGGGTCACGACAGTGATTGTCGGCAATTGCGGAATCAGCGCCTCACCGGTTTCCCTGGCCGGGGATCCACCTGATCCGATGAACCTGCTCGGCAGCGCCGCCGCATTCGTTTACCCCCGTTTCAGCGACTATCGCAATGCCGTGGACGAGGCGCGTCCTGCAGTCAATGTCGCCGCACTGATCGGCCATACCGCGCTGCGTAGTAATCACATGGACGATCTGCAGCGCACCGCCAGCCCGGAAGAAATCAGCGCCATGCGCGAACAGCTGCGCGACAGCCTTGAAGCCGGTGCGCTGGGTTTGTCTACCGGGCTGGCTTACGCTTCCGCGTTCTCCGCAGAGACCACCGAGGTCAAGCAACTGGCCGAAGAATTGACCGCGTTCGGTGCGGTGTACACCACTCACTTGCGCAGCGAGTTCGAGCCGGTGCTGGACGCCATGGATGAGGCCTTCGACATCGGCCGCCACGCCAAATCGCCGGTGGTTATCTCCCACATGAAATGCGCAGGCGCCGGTAACTGGGGACGCAGCCCGCAGTTACTCGCCTCGCTGGAAAAGGCCGCTCAGACTCATCCGGTGGGCTGCGACTGTTATCCCTACGCCGCCAGTTCGTCGACACTGGACCTCAAGCAGGTAACTGACGCGTTTCGCATCACTATTACCTGGTCAACACCGCACCCGGATCAGAGCAGCCGCGACCTGAAAGACATCGCCGCCGACTGGCAACTGTCGCTGCTGGATACCGCCCGCAAGCTGCAACCGGCAGGTGCGGTGTATTACGGCATGGATGAGCAGGATGTCGAACGGATCATGAGTCATCCGCTGTCGATGATCGGTTCTGACGGACTGCCGGAAGATCCGTTTCCGCATCCACGTCTATGGGGAGCGTTTCCCCGTGTGCTCGGGCATTTCAGCCGCGATCTGGGGCTGTTCCCGCTGCATACCGCCGTGCACAAGATGACCGGACTATCGGCAGCGCGCTTTGCCTTGCATGAACGCGGCCTTATTCGCGAAGGCTACTGGGCGGACCTGGTGTTGTTCAATCCTGAAACCGTGCGCGACGTCGCCGACTTCAAAGACCCGCAACGCGCCGCCGAAGGCATCGACGGGGTGTGGGTCAATGGGCAATTGAGTTACGCAGACGGCAAGGCGCAGGGTGAGCGGCAAGGAAGGTTTTTGCCGAGGAGTGGGTCGCTTATCGAGGGGTTTCTATAGGAATGGGGTCTAGCTGTAAGAATTGTGCTTGCCTTAGATTTGGTAACCCAATCTAAGGCAAGCACAAACACTGACAGTTAAAACCCACTCCAAACCAGAACTAACCCACCACCACACCCCGGCACTCGCCAAACCCGATCGACACCTGCCCTTCACGCTGACAACGGGCGCGCAGGATCACCTCATCTCCATCTTCGAGAAAACGCCGCACTTCACCACTCGGTAACTCGACGGTGTGCTTACCGCCCTCGGTCATTTCCAGCAGGCTGCCAAATTGCCCCGGCTGCGGGCCAGACAAGGTGCCGGTGCCGAACAGGTCGCCGGGTTGCAGTTTGCAGCCATTGACGCTGTGGTGGGTGAGCATCTGCGCCACGGTCCAGTACATGTTCAAGGTGTTGCTGCGAGCCAGAACCTGAGCCGGTAAACCCTGGGCTTTCATCTGCCGGGTCAACAAAAGCACCTCCAGTTCGATATCCAGCGCACCACCCTGCTGATCGGCTTCATCCAGCAGGTACGGCAACGGCTGCGGGTCACCCTCGGGCCGCGCCGGTTGCGGACAGCGGAACGGCGCCAGCGCTTCGGCCGTGACCACCCAGGGAGAAAGGGTCGTGGCAAAGCTCTTCGACAAAAAGGGTCCCAGTGGCTGGTATTCCCAGGCTTGCAGATCGCGGGCCGACCAGTCGTTGAGCAGGCACAACCCCGCGATATGCTGCTGCGCATCGGCGATCCCGATGGGCTCGCCGTCTGGGTTGCCTGGGCCAACCCAGACGCCCATTTCCAGTTCGTAATCCAGTCGTTTACATGGGCCGAACTGGGGGACGTCCTGATCGGGCGGAAGCGTCTGGCCATCGGGACGTTTGACCGGGCTGCCGGACACACACAGCGTCGAAGCGCGGCCATGGTAGGCAATCGGTACGTATTTATAGTTGGGCAGCAGCGGATTGTCGGGACGGAACAGCTTGCCGACGTTCATCGCGTGATGAATGCCGACATAGAAATCGGTGTAATCGCCAACACGAGCAGGCATGTGCAACTGACATTCGCTCATGGGATGCAGCAGCAACTTGCTGGACGCTTGCAGACGCGCCCGCTGTGGGCTGTGTTCGTCCAGCAGATGCAGCAATTCACTGCGCAACGCTCGACGGCCATGAGCACCGAGGGCAAAAAAATCATTCAACTGATCGCGACTGGCAGCCTCGGCAGCCCCACGCGCAGCGCCATTGAAAAAGCCCGCTGCCAGGGCCGCTTGCAGATCGAAAATAGAATCCCCGATCGCTACGCCACCACGCCTGGCAGAATCGCCCCGACTGAAAACGCCCAGCGGCAGGTTCTGCAATGGAAAATCAGCATGGCCGTTGGCGGAAGTCACCCAACTGCGGCTGTGTGCAGGCGTATTCATCTCGGCATTCCCTTAGTGAAGGTCTTCGCCATGCCGGTCCAGCAGGCGTCGTAATCGGTTTGCAGGTGCGGGCATTGCAGGGCATGCAGGCTCGGGCGCAAGACTTTGCCGGTCTCGAACATGAAGGCCATGGTGTTATCGATCTTGTGTGGCTGTAATTGCGCAGCCGTGGCTTTTTCAGCCGTGGCGTTATCCGGGCCGTGGGCGCTCATGCAGTTGTGCAGCGATGCGCCGCCGGGCATGAAGCCCTCGGCCTTGGCATCGTATGCACCTTCGATCAGGCCCATGAATTCATTCATCAAGTTGCGGTGAAACCATGGCGGCCGGAAGGTGTTTTCGGCCACCATCCAGCGCGGCGGGAAGATCACGAAATCGATATTGGCCTGGCCATGCACGGCGCCCGGAGAAGTCAGCACGGTGAAAATCGATGGGTCAGGATGATCGTAACTGACGGTGCCAATGGTGTTGAAACGGCGCAGATCGTACTTGTAAGGCACGTTGTTGCCATGCCACCCCACCACGTCGAAGGGTGAGTGATCGAGCTGCGTGCTCCACAGTTCGCCGAGGAATTTCTGCACCAGGGTTACCGGCTCATCGCGCTCTTCGAACCAGGCGATGGGCGCGAGAAAATCCCGAGGGTTGGCCAGCCCGTTACTGCCAATCGGCCCCAGCTCAGGCAGGCGCAACGCGCAACCGTGGTTTTCACACACGTAACCTCGGGCCGCCGCATCCAGCAACTGCACGCTGAAGCGCATGCCACGGGGCAACACGGCGATTTCTTGCGGTTCGATATCGAGCAGGCCCAGTTCAGTGACAAGGCGTAAACGGCCCAGTTGCGGGACGATCAGCCATTCACCGTCGGCGTTGAAAAAAGCTCGCTGCATCGAGGCCGTGGCGACATAGTTGTAGAGCGTCACGCCCTCAGTCTGATCGGCGGCGTGGGTGCTGGCCATGACCTGCAGGCCATCGATGAAGTCCGTCGGTTCGGACGGTAAGTCAAAAGCATTCCAACGCAGACGATTAGGCGTAACCGGCCCCATTTGCTGGCCGATGATCTGTCGATCCAGCCGCTGATAATGGGGATGGGCAGCAGAGGGTTTGATGCGATAAAGCCAGGTTCGTCGGGCTTCTGCACGGGGTACGGTAAACGCGGTGCCTGACAGCAATTCAGCGTACAGACCCAAAGCGTGCTTCTGCGGTGAGTTCTGCCCCAACGGCAAGGCCCCAGGCAGCGCTTCACTGCTGAACTGATTACCGAAGCCCGATTGATAAACCAGCGGCTCGGGAGACTGATGAGTAAACATCGGAACCTCTTTTTGTTTTTATAAGTTATTGCGCTGTGTCCATGACACCGAATGACCTGTAGGAGCTGCCGAAGGTTGCGATGACGGTGTGTCAGGATAAATGTTTCGCAGCCTTCGGCAGCTCCTACGGGGAATGCATTTCAATTCCGCAAATTGCATTATTTTCAGGGGCAGCACGGGCAAAAAATTACACTTAACAGAAAACGATTACGCATAACGTAATTTGAGTTTGAAAGCCGGTCAAGCTATAAAGCAGCCTTCTCAGACCGGCGTAGCTCGTCCCACTTTGAAATGAGCGTAATGACCACAGACACCGAAAGCCCCGCAGGCGGGCGTCAGCAAAAGGTTCAGGCCGCAGAAGTCGGCATGGGCATCCTCAAGGCGCTGGCCGAACTGGCACCCTCCACTTCACTGTCGAAGCTGGCTGAACACGTGGCCATGCCCGCCAGCAAAGTGCATCGCTATCTGCAGGCGCTGATTGCCAGTGGTTTCGCCGAGCAGGATGCGGTTACCAACCACTACGCACTGGGCCGTGAGGCGCTGTATGTGGGCCTGGCTGCGGTGGGTCACCTGGATGTGCTGAAAATCGCCGCACCGCATTTGGCGGTGTTGCGCGACGAGCTAAATGAAACCTGCTTTCTGGCGGTGTGGGGTAATAAGGGCCCGACAGTCGTTTATGTCGAACCTTCAAGTGGTGCGGTGACCCTGGTGACTCAGGTCGGCTCGGTGCTGCCCCTACTCGGTTCCTCTACAGGACTGGTGTTCGACAGCTTCCTCACGAACAGCGAAACCGCTGAGCTGCGAGATCAGGAGTCGGTTCATTTAAACGCTGCGCAATTGCGTGAGATTGAGCAACACCTCAGCGATATCCGCAGCAACGGTGTGCATCAGATTCGCGGGTTGTTGATGGCGGGAGTCAATGCGGTGTCCTCACCGCTCTTCAGCGTTGGCAACAAGCTCGCCGGGGTGATCACCATGGTGGGATCGGCGTCAGTGTTTACCGACGAACGCCAGGCTAAAGCAGCACAGCGGCTGCGGGCGACGGCGCGGGTGATCAGCTCGCGGATGGGTGGGGATGTTTCATTGTTCCAGTGATGGATGCAGGGCGTTATCTGGAATGGGTTTTAACTGGGAAAGCAGTGGTTGCCTTGGATTGGGTTCGCAAATCATCGCGAGCAAGCTCTGCTCCCACAGGGCCGTATTTTCAACTCAAGAAGGGTGTAAATACGTTCTACTTGTGGGAGCGAGGCTTGCCCGCGATGGTGTGTTAACCCAATCTCAGTCAAGCCCCGAACCCACAGGCCGTATTTTCAACTCAAGAAGGGGGTAAATGCGTTCTACTTGTGGGAGCGAGGCTTGCCCGCGATGGTGTGTTAACCCAATCTCAGTCAAGCCTCGAATCCACAGGCCGTATTTTCAACTCAAGAAGGGTGTAAATGCGTTCTACTTGTGGGAGCGAGGCTTGCCCGCGATGGTGTGTTAACCCAATCCCAGTCAAGCCCCGAACCCACAGGCCGTATTTTCAACTCAAGAAGGGTGTAAATACGTTCTACTTGTGGGAGCGAGGCTTGCCCGCGATGGTGTGTTAACCCAATCTCAGTCAAGCCTCGAATCCACAGTTAAAACACTTTCCAGCCCTACTCCACCGCCAAAACCCCGCGCTTGATCTGGTCGCGCTCAATCGACTCGAACAGCGCCTTGAAGTTGCCCTCGCCGAACCCGTCATCGCCCTTGCGCTGGATGAATTCGAAGAACACTGGCCCCATCAGGGTTTCCGAGAAGATCTGCAGCAATAAACGCCGCTCGCCCCCATCAGAAGAACCATCCAGCAAAATGCCGCGGCTTTTCAGTTCGGCCTCCGGCTCGCCGTGGTCGGGCAAGCGGCCTTCGAGCATTTCGTAGTAGGTTTCCGGCGGCGCGGTCATGAAGCGCATGCCGATGGCTTTCAGCGCGTCCCAGCTCTTGATCAGGTCGTCGGTGAAGAACGCCACGTGCTGGATGCCCTCCCCATTGAACTTCATCAGAAACTCTTCGATCTGCCCTGCCCCTTTGGACGACTCCTCGTTCAACGGAATGCGGATCATGCCGTCCGGCGCAGTCATGGCCTTGGAGGTCAGGCCGGTGTATTCGCCCTTGATGTCGAAGTAGCGAATCTCGCGGAAGTTGAATAGTTTTTCGTAAAAGTTCGCCCAGTAAGCCATGCGCCCGCGATAGACGTTATGGGTCAGGTGATCGATAAACTTCAGGCCTGCGCCCACGGGGTGACGATCTACGCCTTCGATGAAGTTGAAGTCGATGTCATAAATCGAAGTGCCTTCGCCAAAGCGGTCGATCAGGTACAGCGGCGCACCGCCAATGCCTTTGATGGCTGGAAGGCGCAGCTCCATCGGCCCGGTGGCGATTTCCACGGGCTGGGCGCCGAGATCAAGTGCCCGCTGGTAGGCGACGTGGGAATCCTTGACGCGGAAAGCCATGCCGCACACCGACGGCCCATGCTCGGCGGCAAAGTACGATGCCGGGCTGTTGGGTTCGTTGTTGAGGATGATGTTGATATCGCCCTGGCGATACAGCACCACATCCTTGGAGCGATGCACCGCCACCTTGGTAAAGCCCATAATCTGAAACACAGGCTCAAGGGTATTGGGCGTCGGCGAAGCGAACTCGATGAACTCAAAGCCCATCAGGCCCATTGGGTTTTCATATAAATCAGCCATGGTCTGGCTCCTTGCTGGAAAGTGGATTAGCGTTTCTTCAACGTCCCTTTCCAGCGGGCGGCGCACAGGGGATGCCGCGCACGCTGCGTGCCAGGAAATCACCAAAGATCAATTGCAGGCCAAGAATTTTCATAAGGGACAGACTACTCCGGCTTGTCCGGTTGCGCATCGGGATGCGCCGCCTGAAATGCCCAATGGTCCAGTGCAAGCTTTTCAACCCGCAGGATGCGTGGGTACGGCGTCAAATCGACGTTGAAACGGCGGGCTGCGTAAATTTGCGGCAGCAGATAAACATCGGCGACGCTTGGGCGTTCCCTCTCAAAGCAGTAGCCCTGGTCGTCGATCATCTGCTCCACCGCCGCAAAACCTTCGCCGACCCAATGACCGATCCACTGATGGACCTCACCCTCGCTATGACCGAGCCCTCGCAGGTGATTCTGTACCGAGACGTTGTGCAGCGGATGGATGTCGCAGGCGATCAGCGACGCAACCGCACGCTGCCGGGCACGCAGCTCTCTATTTGAAGACAACAGCGGACGCTCGGGAAAACGCTCTTCGAGGAATTCGATGATCGCTGTGGATTGAGTGATGACGTGACCACCGTCGATGCGCAAAGCGGGCACACGGCCCTGCGGATTTATAGTCCGATATTCAGGTTTGAGATGTTCACCACCGTCACGAATCAGGTTGACCGGGATCGCGGTGTAATCCAGACCTTTCAACGCCAGCGCAATGCGCACCCGGTAACTGGATGTCGAACGGTAATAGGTGAACAGATCCAGTGGTTGAGTCATTTTTATTATTCTGTGGGACCGGCCGGGCGGCGTTCCGCTTTAGCCGGGAGGAGGCTCGCGTATTCACATCCCGCCAAAGCCCTTGGAAAATAACGTAAACGATTTACGTTATGCGTAAATTGCGCGATTACGATCAAGCTGTCAATCGCGCCTCAGACTAAAGGCCGAGTCGAAAACATGGACAGATCCGCCCGAAACCCTTAATGATGCAAGCTGCCTGATGCCCCAAGACTGCCCTATAAAAACAACACAGGGTCACGACGGATCATGAACATCCTCTACGACGAACGCGTCGATGGCGTGCTGCCGGTTGTCGACAAGCAACAATTGCTGGCTGAGTTGCAACGCCAGTTGCCGGACCTGGACATCCTCCATCGCCCGGAAGAACTGCGCCCGTACGAGTGCGACGGGTTATCGGCGTATCGCACCACGCCCATGCTGGTGGCCCTGCCCCGGCACCTTGAAGAAGTACAAACCCTGCTGAAAATCTGTCACCAACACCACGTTCCAGTGGTAGCTCGCGGCGCGGGTACGGGTTTGTCTGGTGGCGCGCTGCCGCTGGAAAAGGGACTGCTGCTGGTCATGGCGCGCTTTAATAAAATCCTCGAAATTGATCCCGCCGCACGTCTCGCCCGGGTACAGCCCGGCGTGCGTAATCTGGCGATTTCCCAGGCGGCCGCGCCTTACGAGCTGTATTACGCGCCCGACCCGTCTTCGCAAATCGCCTGCTCTATCGGCGGCAATGTCGCGGAAAACGCGGGCGGTGTGCACTGCCTGAAGTACGGCCTGACCGTGCACAACCTGCTCAAGGTGGAAATACTCACCGTCGAAGGTGAACACCTGACCCTTGGCTCCGAGGCGCTGGACTCCCCGGGCTTTGATCTGCTGGCCCTGTTCACTGGCTCGGAAGGCATGCTCGGCATCATTACCGAAGTCACGGTCAAACTGCTGCCCAAACCACAGGTGGCGAAAGTGCTGCTGGCGGCATTCGATTCCGTGGAAAAAGCCGGGCGCGCCGTGGCTGACATTATTGCGGCAGGGATCATCCCCGGCGGTCTGGAGATGATGGACAACCTGGCAATTCGCGCTGCTGAAGACTTCATTCACGCCGGTTATCCGGTCGATGCCGAAGCCATTCTGCTCTGTGAACTGGACGGCGTTGAAGCCGATGTTCATGACGACTGCGAACGGGTTCGCGAGGTGCTGACCAGGGCTGGTGCGACGGAGCTGCGCCAGGCCAAAGATGAAGCCGAACGCGTGCGTTTCTGGGCCGGTCGCAAGAATGCCTTTCCGGCAGTCGGCCGACTGTCGCCGGATTATTACTGCATGGACGGCACCATACCGCGCCGGGAATTGCCCGGCGTGCTGCAAGGCATTGCGGCCTTGTCCGAGGAATACGGCCTGCGGGTTGCCAACGTATTCCATGCCGGTGACGGCAACATGCATCCGTTGATCCTGTTTGATGCCAATCAGCCCGGCGAACTGGAGCGTGCCGAGGCACTGGGCGGCAAGATTCTCGAGCTCTGTGTAAAAGTCGGCGGCAGCATCACCGGCGAGCATGGGGTGGGCCGCGAGAAGATCAATCAGATGTGCGCCCAATTCAACAGCGACGAGCTGACCTTGTTTCATGCCGTTAAAGCCGCGTTCGATCCCGGCGGCATGCTCAACCCCGGCAAGAACATCCCGACCCTGCACCGCTGCGCGGAATTCGGCGCGATGCATGTGCACATGGGCAAGCTGCCCTTCCCTGAACTGGAGCGTTTCTGATGATTGCCGATTCGCTTGGTCATCACCCGGACAACGACGCCAGCGCCGCGCTGCTGGAGCAGGTCAATCAAGCTTTGCAGACGGCGACGCCGCTGCGAATCCAGGGTGGCAACAGCAAAGCATTTCTCGGCCGCGAGGTGGCCGGGGAAATACTCGATACACGCGCACACCGCGGCATCGTCAGCTACGACCCGACTGAGCTGGTGATCACCGCCCGTGCCGGAACGCCGCTGCAGGAACTGTGTGCGGCGCTGGATGCCGCCGGGCAGATGCTTCCCTGTGAGCCACCGCATTTTGGCGAAGCGACGGTGGGTGGCATGGTCGCGTCCGGGCTGTCCGGGCCACGCCGCCCCTGGGCCGGCTCCGTCCGGGATTTTGTGCTGGGCACGCGGGTGATCACCGGCCTGGGCAAACATTTGCGCTTAGGCGGCGAAGTCATGAAGAACGTCGCCGGTTACGACCTTTCACGTTTGATGGCAGGAAGCTTTGGTTGTCTGGGTGTCCTCACCGAAGTCTCTCTGAAGGTCCTGCCCAAGCCGCGTTTATGCAGCAGCATCGCGCTGGAAATGGACAGTGCTCGCGCCTTGGCACGCCTTGCCGAATGGGGCCAGCAGCCATTGCCCATCAGCGCTGCCAGTTTTGAAAACGGCATTCTACGCCTGCGTCTGGAAGGCGGAGAAGGCTCGGTGGCGGCCGCCCATGAACGGCTTGGCGGCGAACGTATCGACCCCGGTTATTGGCAGGAACTGAACGAGCATCAACTGGATTTTTTCACCAGTGGTTTACCGTTGTGGCGCGTATCACTGCCCAACAATACCGGCGTATTGGATGTGCCCGGCGAGCAATTGATCGATTGGGCTGGAGCCCAACGCTGGCTGAAGTCCGATGCCGACGGCGCAGTCATTCGCGCCACGGTCAGCGCCGCTGGCGGCCATGCCACCTGCTACAGCCATGGCTTGCAAGACAGCCCGTTCCAGCCGCTGCCCGCACCGTTGATGCGCTACCACCGCCAGCTCAAGGCCCAACTCGATCCCCACGGAATATTCAATCCGGGGCGGATGTACGCGGAGATCTGACCATGCAGACCACCCTGAGCAACCAGGCCCGAAGTTTGCCCCGTGCCGAAGAAGCCGAAAGCATTCTGCGCAGTTGTGTGCACTGCGGATTCTGCAACGCGACCTGCCCGACCTATCAATTGCTCGGTGATGAGCTGGACGGCCCTCGCGGGCGTATCTATCTGATCAAGCAGGTGCTGGAAGGCAACGAAGTCACCGAAAAAACCCAGCTCCATCTGGACCGTTGTCTATCGTGCCGCAACTGCGAAACCACCTGCCCTTCCGGTGTCGATTATCACAACCTGCTGGACATCGGCCGCGCCGTGGTGGACGCCGCCGTGCCTCGCTCACTGGGACAGCGGGCTCTGCGTGAAGGCCTGCGCCATGTGCTGCCCAATGCTGGATTATTCAAATCGCTGACGCAACTGGGCACGACATTCCGGCCCCTGTTGCCGGACAGCTTGAAAGTAAAACTGCCGACCCACATCGCTCAACCCAAAGCCCGCCCAGCCGTACGGCACGCGCGCAAAGTACTGATGCTTGAAGGCTGCGTGCAACCCGCTTTGTCACCCAATACCAACGCCGCCACGGCGCGGGTGCTGGATCGCCTGGGGATCAGCGTCACGCCCATCGTTGAGGCCGGTTGCTGCGGCGCGCTGGACTACCATCTGGATGCTCAGGCCGCTGGACTGGATCGCGCCCGGCGCAACATTGACGCGTGGTGGCCAGCCATCGAAAACGGTGCGCTGGCCATCGTTCAGACCGCCAGCGGCTGTGGCGCTTTCGTCAAGGATTACGGGCACCTGCTCAGTGGCGACCCGAAGTATGCCGCCAAGGCGGAACGGGTCAGCGGCTTAGCCAAGGACTTGGTGGAAGTGCTGCGCGAGGCGCCGCTGGAAACCCTCGGCATTCGCAGCGATTTGCGCCTGGCGTTTCATTGCCCCTGCACCTTGCAGCACGCGCAGAAACTCGGCGGTGCAGTGGAAAGTGTATTGTTGCGGCTGGGCTTCAACCTGACCGCCGTGCCCGACAGCCATTTATGCTGCGGCTCGGCAGGGACTTACTCGATCACGCAACCGGTGCTGTCCCGCCAGTTGCGCGACAACAAAATGAACGCGCTGGAAAGCGGCAAACCGGACGTGATCGCCACGGCGAACATCGGTTGCCAGACCCATCTGTCCGGAGCAGGTCGAACCCCGGTGCGGCACTGGATCGAACTGCTTGACGATGCTTTGCAGCCCATTGTTTAACAGCATCCCTTAACAACAACTCATGGAGTATTCGATGAAAACCAAAGCTGTGTTGACCCAGACCGAAGTGATCCAGATTCTAGCCGCAGCTCGCCAGGAAGCCATCAGCAACAACTGGCCGGTGTCCATCGCCGTGGTTGATGACGGCGGCCATTTGCTGGGCTTCGAACGTCTCGACGGCGCTTCGCCCATCAGCAGCTACATCGGCATCGAAAAAGCTCGTACCGCCGCGTTAGGCCGTCGGGAATCGAAAAGCTACGAAGAGTCGGTTAACGGCGGACGCACCGCGTTCCTTTCGGCGCCATTGCTGACCTCGCTGGAAGGCGGCGTACCAGTGATTGTCGATGGCGAGGTGGTTGGCGCAGTTGGCGTGTCAGGTGTTCAGGCGGCGCAGGACGCGCAAGTGGCAAAAGCGGGTGTTGCGGCGGTGAGTGCGGGGTAAGTTCAGGAGACGCGCTGCATCATCGGCTATGGCGGGCGAGCGGTCTGTGGGTAATTCCATGTTGGGCTGCAAGCTAATGTGACGACGTGGGACCGGCTTTAGCCGGGAAGAGGCAGGGACAATCGCTGGATGTGTGGCGTCTGACAGGCAGCTTTCCCGGCTGAAGCCGGTCCCACGTCGCCAATGTGTCCTGTGGTCAGAGCTTGACCGCGATGAAGGCG
>NZ_JACONW010000113.1 GCF_014357575.1 Pseudomonas folii
TGAGCTCCTACAGGTCTGGTGTTTGTCGGGCGAATGCCGTATCTGGCAAACAGCCTTCCCAGCACCGCCTTCCCCCGGCAAAATGCCGCCCATGACTCAAACCCCGCATTTCCCCACTTGCTGCCCCGCCCTCCATCACCATTGGCCATTGCCCCATGCCTTGGCGAATGTGGCGTTGGTCAGCGGTTACTTCGACCCAAAGCAACTGGCCGATGGCGATTTTCAGCGCTGCCTGATTACACCTCCCGCCAGCATTCAGCGCTCCGTCGCCAAACGGCAAACCGAATTTCTCGCCGGTCGTTTATGCGCCAGGGCAGCGCTGCAGCATCTGGACGGTCGTGACTGGGTCCCGGACATCGGTGAAGACCGCGCGCCCATCTGGCCGCCCGACATATGCGGTTCAATCACCCACAGCACCGGCTGGGCCGCGGCCATCGTCGCGAACAAACAGCATTGGCGTGGCCTGGGGCTGGACACTGAAAACCTGCTCAGTCACGAGCGCGCCACGCGTCTGGCCGCGGAAATCCTCACGCCGTGGGAAATGCAGCAAATGGCCGCTGGGCCAACTGAACAGGTCGCGCTCCATGTGACGCTGACCTTCTCTATAAAAGAAGCACTGTTCAAGGCGCTGTACCCTATAGTCCACAAACGCTTCTATTTCGAAGATGCGCAACTGCTGCACTGGTCCGCCGACGGCAAAGCTCGCCTGCGCCTGCTGACCGACCTGTCCAGCGAATGGCACAACGGCAAGGAACTGGAAGGGCAATTCAGCGTGCAGGGCGAGCATCTGTTGAGTCTGGTGGCAGTGCCTGCCAGTCAAAAACAGGATCTGTAGGAACTGCTGGAGGCTGCGAAAGCGATTTGTCTGACACACCGCTTTTCGCAGCCTTCGGCAGCTCTTACATTGACCGGGCTAATCTGCTCCAATCGGACAATGCTCACACCGCCCCACCCACGCCACCTGATGACTCAAACAACAGCTGCGCCGCTGCCGACGTGGTGGTTCGCCCACATAGCGAATGGCATCGAACAGCGGATTGCGTTGCCCATCGCTCAAGGTCTTGCTGCGCAACAATTCATAACCTGCGTCCAGCGAGATATCGGTCAACGTGCTCAATTGCACAAGGCACCGCTCAAGGTAATCCCCGGCGTTGCCCCACAAAACCGCCTTCGATACATCGCCCTGCCTACTGAGCGCATTAATGAAAGGATGCAGGTTGTCATTCATCAGCTCGGTAAAACTCACAGGCTGACTCGTGCCAACGCCGAGAAACCGCAACCCAACCGGCACGCCGCGTTCATCCAGCGCCACAGCGATCTGATCCAGCTGCAACGGCCAGCGCCATCCATGCACCAGACCTGCCGCCACCACCGGCGGGATCACTTGCATGAAGTAATACTTGGACCACTGCGACATCAACACCGACCGATGGCTGGCCAGCAATTCAGGCCCATAGATGTTCAGCAATAGCGCATCCAGCACCTCAGCCTGCAAGAGCTCCGGCAAAGCCCGCACCGGACGCAGGTCGTCGTCCGCCAGCATGCCCTGGCCGAAGCACTCAAATGCGCCGCTGAATAAGGTGAGGGGCATTGGGGTTCCTGATGGGAGAAGAGGGACTCTCAATTTCTGTAGGAGCTGCCGAAGGCTGCGAAAGCAATGTGCCTGATACACCGCCTTCGCAGCCTTCGGCAGCTCCTACAGGAACAACATCTGCATCGAGGGAAGGACAGCCCCCGAACCAAAACCCCACAATTCTAACCACCATCACCACCAAGCACACCACATGCCAAACCGCCCTTGCCAAAGGCAATTTCTGTGATAGGGTTCGCGCCCGCAAAAATCCGCCGAGCCGCGTAAAAAAACCTTAATAAGTCTCCGAAGGGCGTCGGTCCAGTAGTTATGCGGCCTACACGCGAGGCGGAGCTTTCATACACCAATTACACACAGCTTTATCCACAGGTAGTGCGTTGCAATTGGTGTCCAAAACGCTTTATCTTGTAGCCCGGCTTCACGGACAACCCTACATGTAGGGTTTTACGGTAAAAACCCAACACAAGTCGAACAGGGATTTCAAGCATTTTTCTTACGTGTCGAGGGTTGAATCAAAGGCTCATTCAATAGCCCAAGCTGCGCCCCAGCCACCTGAGCATGCATACCCTCTTCGACCGCAGCAAATTCAAGCATTTGTTGCAATATTTAACAGGCACCATCCAACAGATTTCCCGAGGCAGCGAGCAACGATTTCGCTGCCTTTTTGACTTCAAAGCCAGGGACGGTGAAATCCGCCATCCCCATTCCGTTTTGAGGTCGTTACAGCCGACGCTTTTGTCGACTGAATGCCTACAAACCGGATCGGTGGGTGCTGAGTAGCACCCAAACAAACATAGAGAATGTGGAGACACCCATGCAAACAGACACAACTCGCGAGAATTCGCCGAATCCGGCGCCGCAGACAGGCCAGTCCCAACAGGATCTGTCCGCGACCGCTCCCGGCCAGCTGCGCGTGATCAAGCGTAACGGCACTGTCGTCGCCTACACCGACGACAAAATCACCGTCGCTATCACCAAAGCGTTTCTTGCAGTTGAGGGCGGCACTGCCGCTGCGTCTTCGCGTATCCACGACACCGTGGCCCGTCTGACCGAACAAGTCACTGCCACCTTCAAGCGTCGCATGCCTTCGGGCGGCACCATCCACATCGAAGAAATCCAGGACCAGGTTGAACTGGCCCTGATGCGTGCCGGCGAGCAGAAAGTGGCTCGCGACTACGTCATCTATCGTAACGAGCGCTCGAAGGAGCGTGCCGTTCGTGGCACCGACGCACCGGTCGACGCCCACCCTTCGATCCGTATCACCCGCGCCGACGGCAGCGTTGCGCCACTGGACATGGGTCGCCTGAACACCATCGTCACCGAAGCGTGTGAAGGCCTGGCTGAAGTCGACGCCAACCTGATCCAGAACGAAACCCTGAAAAACCTGTACGACGGCGTGGCGATGAAAGACGTCAACACCGCGCTGGTGATGACCGCCCGTACCCTGGTTGAGCGCGAGCCGAACTACTCGTTCGTGACCGCCCGCCTGCTGATGGACACCCTGCGCGCCGAAGGCCTGAATTTCCTGGAAGTGGCCGAAAGCGCTACTCACCACGAAATGGCCGACCTGTACGCCAAGGCCCTGCCTTCGTACATCGCCAAAGGCATTCAGTTCGAATTGCTGAACCCGATCCTGGCCACTTTTGACCTGGAAAAACTCGGCAAGGCGATCAACCACGAGCGCGATCAGCAGTTCACCTACCTGGGCCTGCAAACCCTGTACGACCGTTACTTCATCCACAAGGACGGTATCCGTTTCGAACTGCCGCAGATCTTCTTCATGCGTGTGGCCATGGGCCTGGCAATCGAAGAGAAAGCCAAAGAAGACCGCGCCATCGAGTTCTACAACCTGTTGTCGTCCTTCGACTACATGGCCTCGACCCCTACGCTGTTCAACGCCGGTACCCTGCGTCCGCAACTCTCCAGCTGCTACCTGACCACCGTTCCGGATGACCTGTCGGGCATTTACCACGCCATCCACGACAACGCCATGCTGTCCAAATTCGCAGGCGGTCTGGGCAACGACTGGACGCCGGTTCGTGCGCTGGGCTCGTACATCAAAGGCACCAACGGCAAATCCCAGGGCGTTGTACCGTTCCTGAAAGTCGTGAACGACACCGCCGTAGCCGTTAACCAGGGTGGCAAGCGCAAAGGCGCGGTATGTGCCTACCTGGAAACCTGGCACATGGACATCGAAGAGTTCATCGAGCTGCGCAAGAACACCGGTGATGACCGTCGTCGTACCCACGACATGAACACCGCCAACTGGATCCCTGACCTGTTCATGAAGCGTGTCTTCGATGACGGCAAATGGACCCTGTTCTCGCCTTCCGAAGTACCGGACCTGCACGACCTGACCGGTAAAGCCTTCGAAGAGCGTTACGAGTACTACGAAGCCCTGAGCGAATACCCAGGCAAGATCAAGCTGTTCAAGACCATCCAGGCCAAAGACCTGTGGCGCAAGATGCTCTCGATGCTGTTCGAAACCGGCCACCCATGGCTGACGTTCAAAGACCCGTGCAACCTGCGTAGCCCGCAGCAGCACGTGGGCGTGGTTCACAGCTCGAACCTGTGCACCGAGATCACCCTGAACACCAACAAGGACGAGATCGCGGTCTGCAACCTGGGCTCGATCAACCTGCCGAACCACATCGTCAACGGCAAGCTGGACACCGACAAGCTCAAGCGCACCATCGACGTAGCCGTTCGCATGCTCGATAACGTGATCGACATCAACTACTACTCCGTGCCGCAAGCGAAGAACTCCAACTTCCGTCACCGTCCAGTGGGTCTGGGCATCATGGGCTTCCAGGACGCGCTGTATCTGCAGCACATTCCTTACGGTTCCGATGCAGCTGTCGAGTTCGCCGACCGTTCGATGGAAGCTGTCAGCTACTATGCGATCCAGGCCTCTTGCGACCTGGCCGACGAGCGCGGTGCCTACGAGACGTTCCAGGGTTCCCTGTGGTCCAAAGGCGTTCTGCCACTGGATTCGCAACAGATCCTGATCGAGCAGCGTGGCCAGAAGTACATCGACGTTGACCTGAACGAAACCCTGGACTGGGCGCCAGTACGTGCCCGTGTACAGAAAGGTATTCGTAACTCCAACATCATGGCCATCGCACCGACCGCGACCATCGCCAACATCACAGGCGTCTCGCAGTCGATCGAACCGACTTACCAGAACCTGTACGTGAAATCGAACCTCTCGGGCGAATTCACCGTGATCAACCCGTACCTGGTCCGCGACCTCAAAGCACGCGACCTGTGGGACTCGGTCATGATCAACGACCTGAAGTACTACGACGGTTCGGTACAACAGATCGAGCGCATCCCACAGGAACTCAAAGACCTGTACGCCACCGCGTTTGAAGTCGACACCAAGTGGATTGTTGACGCAGCAAGCCGTCGCCAGAAGTGGATCGACCAGGCTCAGTCCCTGAACCTGTACATCGCTGGCGCATCGGGCAAGAAACTGGACGTGACCTACCGCATGGCTTGGTACCGTGGTCTGAAAACCACTTACTACCTCCGTGCCCTGGCCGCAACCAGCACCGAGAAATCCACCGTCAACACCGGCAAGCTCAACGCAGTATCGAGCGGCGGCCACGGCCCGGACGACACAGCGCTCAGCGCACCGCGTCCAACCGAAGCTGCACCAGCCGGTCCAGCTCCAGTGCCGAAGGCCTGTGCGATTGACGAGCCGGATTGCGAGGCTTGCCAATAAGGCAATCTTGAAAGCTGCCTCGCTCTCCTTGTGGAAGCGAGGCTTGCCCGCGATAAGGTCACTCTGCTGTAACTACCGAAATACAAACCGGGAGCCTCAAAACCTCCCGGCTTCCCCCCGCTAAACCGCTTCCTGCACCCTCGCTTCAACTCGATATCGCCCGCCCTCTTCCAACTCGCGAAGACCTACTCAAAACCTGTCGCAACAAACACACCTAACATTGACCTGAAACACCGCGTCAAACCCTCTCGGCAACAAGTTACCTCCTACCCGGCACGAGACACACGGTAGGAGCGAACTTGTTCGCGAGAGGCGTCAGACAATTCATCCCCCGCAAACGCATGCGCAGTGGCATGATATGGAGCCAGACGGACGGACGGGCTCACTAAATTCCATAGCATGCCGCTATGCCTACTGTAGCTACCCTCAATTGGGCGTTAAGGCCGACTGGAGATACCTTCCCGTTATCGCAATAGATGGCGCATTGATACCAGCGCGCTTCAGCACTTTGTTTACCCACGAGTTCCCCCCATGAAAAACCCGATTTCTCTCGCATCGCGCATCGGCCTGGGCTTTGCCGCCATCGTGTCGCTGCTTGTATTGATTACCGCCGTGGGTATCCAACGAGTTGGATATATCGACACCACCCTGGAAGACGTCAGCGAAAACGCCGCGAAAGTGCAGCGCTATGCGATCAACTTCCGCGGCAGCGTTCACAACCGCGCCATCGCCATTCGCGATGCAGTGCTGGTGACCAATGATCGCGATCTTGAATCCCACCTGACTGAAGTCACCCGCCTGCAAAAAGACTACGTGGACTCAGCCACGCCGATGGACCAACTGTTCGCAAGCAACCCCGTCAGCCCGCAAGAGCAATCCATGCTGCAGGCCATTAAAGACATCGAACAGCGCACCCTCGCCTCCACCAGTAAATTGATCGAGCTGCGCCGCACCGGCGACATCGCTGCTTCCCAGGCTTTGCTGCTCAACCAGATATCCGCCGACTACAGCGAGTGGCTGAAGCGCATCAACGCCTTGATTGACTATGAAGAAGCGTCCATCAAATCGCAGCTCAATGATGTGCAGGCCACCGCCAGCCAGTTTCGTGGCTTGATGTTATTGGCGACCGGCGCGGCCTTGCTGCTGAGCATCTTTCTGTCGATCCTCATCATCCGTTTCGTCAAATCCACCCTCGGCGCAGAACCCACCGAAGTGGCTCAAGCCATCCAGCGTCTGGCCGCGGGCGACCTGCAACAAAGCATCGTGACCCCATACCCCGACAGCGTGATGGGTGTACTGAAAACAGCCCTCAGCCGCCTGTCCGACACCATCACCCAAGTGCGCATGGCCGCTCAGGAAGTTAACCAGTCGTCCACGCTGCTGTCCGCCACCTCGATTACCAACAACGACCAGATCAACCTGCAAACCCGTGAAGCCGAGCAAGTAGCCACCGCCATCACGCAAATGGCAGCCACCGTCAACGAAGTCACCGGCTACGCCTCGCAAGCCGCTGATGCAACGCGCCTGGCCGACGGCGAAGTGGTCAGCGGCAACCAGTTGGTTGCAGACACCACCCTGGCGATCGAACAACTGGCTACGTCACTGGCGGAAACCACCCTGACCGTCGAGCGGGTGTCCAAACAAAGCGAAGAGATTGAGAGCGTGATCGACGTGATCAACTCAATCGCCAGCCAAACCAACCTGCTGGCCCTTAACGCGGCCATTGAAGCAGCGCGGGCTGGCGAGCATGGCCGAGGCTTTGCGGTCGTTGCCGATGAAGTGCGCTCCCTGGCCAACCGCACCCAGCGCTCGACGCAAGACATCCGGGACATGATCAGCACCCTGCAAAGCGGCACTGAAACCGCTGCGCAAACCATGCGTGACAACTGCGAACTGGTGGGCCGCACGGTTGAGCAAACCCGCAATGCACAAGGCGCACTGTCCAAGATCAGCCAGGAAGTGGGCGCCATCAACCGCATGAACGCACAGATCGCCAGCGCCTCGGTTCAGCAAAACAGCGTGGCGGAAGAAGTTGCCGTCAACATCAACCGTATTCACGGCTCAACGGTTCAGTCCGCAAGCGGATCAAAACAAGTGGCCACCGCAAGCCAGGAACTGGCAAAACTGGCAGACCGCCTCACCGAAAAAGTCGCGTTCTTTAAAGTAGGCTAACCGAAGCCCGTCGAAGAAGAACGAAACACACCCTACCTGCCGACACGGACGTGGGACTGCTTTAGCCGGTCCCACGTCAAGCCCCGTAAGCGCCAAACGGTAGGAGCGAACTTGTTCGCGAGGGCGGCGTACCTGGCACAACACCGCGTCAGGCCCTCTCGCCAACAAGTTGCCTCCTACCCGAACGGCGACACCGCGCCACACCAACCGTTGGTCACCTAAAAATCCCAACCGCAAAGCCCCTCCGCGCCACAACCCCCCGGTATCCAAGGCATAGAGAAACATTGACCCCCGTCAAGCCAAATCCCCATACCGCAAATGCGTCGCAACGACACATTGCCGGACACCTTCATGACCTATATGCTGTGTCTCGAAATATGAAAACCACTACATAAGGGATTTCCGCTGCATTTCCGGTCGTTAACTCTTCACTGAGAACGAACCCCCAAATGCAGAAGAAAAAGCAAAAATCCCTTCTTAAACGTAGTCTCAGATGAACAAGTGTCGGGCGAAATCTGTATAATCCCGCGCTCGCTCCAAGGTACTCAAATGACCCTTTGCCCACGCAATGCCGTCTTGCCTGAAAGCCACCTGGGCTCTCCGTTTTGCTCGCCTGTAAGGCCCCCGGCCGCGGCGGCAATCACAGATCGATCCGCTGCATCACCCTCAGGTCGGTCCTGAGTAATACCCGAAAATTCCGTTGCCAGCGTCATCCACTCGACGCAGGCACTACATCCTTTGAAATTCAGGAGCTTCCACCATGCTGAGCTGGGACGAATTCGATAAAGAAGACGGCGAAGTAGCCACCAAAGCGACCAACGCCGGTCACGCCAACGAAGCCAACATGGACCGCCTCGACAGCGCCGGCGGCGCCGCAGCTACCGAAGCTCGCGCCGTCACCGAAAAAGACTCCCCTGCCCTGATCCGTGCCAAAAAAGCACTGGACGCACTGGACGTCGCCGAAGGCCTGGCTGAACTCGAAGGCGCCAGCGCCCGCGTTGCCGTTGACGAAAAAATGATGATCAACTGCCGCGCCGACCTTAACCAGCTCGTGCCCTTCAAGTACGACTGGGCGTGGCAGAAGTATCTGGACGGTTGCGCAAACCACTGGATGCCGCAAGAAGTCAACATGACCGCCGACATCGCGCTGTGGAAAGACCCACAAGGCCTGACCGACGACGAGCGCCGCATCGTCATGCGCAACCTGGGCTTCTTCTCCACCGCCGACTCCCTGGTCGCCAACAACCTCGTGCTGGCCGTGTACCGCCTGATCACCAACCCGGAGTGCCGCCAGTACATCCTGCGCCAGGCCTTCGAAGAAGCGATCCACACCCACGCCTACCAGTACTGCATCGAATCGCTGGCCATGGATGAAGGCGAGATCTTCAACATGTACCACGAGATCCCATCGGTCGCGAAAAAAGCCGCCTGGGGCCTGAAATACACCCGTTCGATCTCCGATCCGAAGTTCGAAACCGGCACCGTCGAAACCGACAAAGAACTGCTGCGCAACCTGATCGCCTACTACTGCGTACTGGAAGGCATCTTCTTCTACTGCGGCTTCACCCAGATCCTGTCCATGGGCCGTCGCAACAAAATGACCGGCGTCGCCGAGCAGTTCCAATACATCCTGCGCGACGAATCCATGCACCTGAACTTCGGCATCGACGTGATCAACCAGATCAAAATCGAAAACCCGCACCTGTGGGACGCCGAAATGAAGGAAGAAGCCAGCCAGATGATCCTGCAAGGCACCCAGCTGGAAATCGAATACGCACGCGACACCATGCCGCGCGGCGTACTGGGCATGAACGCCGCGATGATGGAGGACTACCTCAAGTTCATCGCTAACCGTCGCCTGAGCCAGATCGGTTTGAAAGAAGAATACCCAGGCACCACTAACCCATTCCCATGGATGAGCGAAATCATGGACTTGAAGAAAGAGAAAAACTTCTTCGAGACTCGGGTTATCGAGTATCAGACTGGTGGGGCGTTGAGCTGGGATTGATTTGATCCCGCGCTGACAAGCTTATATGAAAGGGCTGCCTGAAAAGGTGGCCCTTTTTTATTGGCTATGTATGCCGTTGAATGACGGTGTGATTGAGGAGCTATAGGAGCGGCGCTGTCGCAAAGCAAACACAGACCTGTAGGAGCGCACGAGCAACGCGAGGCCGCGATCGCGGTGTATCAGACAGACCGCCATCGCTGCCTCGCGTTGCTCGTGAGCTCCTACAGAAGATAATTTCAAATCAGGCTGTTACATTTCTTTGATGAACGCGCCGATCACAAGATTCTCGAATCCCATTTCTCATCCCCATACCGGCGGGATTTGTAGCTATCGATCTTCCACTCCCCCGCTTTTTTCAACATGACGAAGAGG
Organism: Pseudomonas folii; assembly: GCF_014357575.1. Taxonomy (GTDB): domain Bacteria; phylum Pseudomonadota; class Gammaproteobacteria; order Pseudomonadales; family Pseudomonadaceae; genus Aquipseudomonas; species Aquipseudomonas folii. The sequence continues at coordinate 9,871 of NZ_JACONW010000113.1, forward strand.
TATTCGTCCTGAAAGCTCGTCTCCGTTTTAATCACGACTTCGGCTCTGGATTTGGTTTTGATCTCCACCAGGACTTCCGTTGGACTTTCGACACCGTTGAACTTAGCTATAAAGCCAAACTTTCCAGGATTTTTACCGCCGTACACCCGACGCTTATCCGTGCAGTAATGATCAAACAGCGGGGCCGTACGCTCACCGAATATCGCAAACCAATCGGTTCTTCCCTCCGCGTAGTGGTATTCAATGCCCGGATACTTCTGCCGTAGCTCATCATCTTCTTTTTTATGCCCGGCGTAGATCTCACGCTCGATCGAATTCCACTTGGTCCCGAATTCACTGACCTGCAATGCCAGATGTGATTTGAGTGAAGCTTCGTCCATTTTACCTGGCCCCAGAATTTCCATTGATGCAGAACACTGCTTGAACGCTCGATTTCGTAGCTTACAAAGAGCCAGGCCTGATGGCTATCACAGGTTCAAATCCGGCTCTCATGGACCCACAGCCCTCCCCGCCTGACTTCACATCGCAATGTATGGCACGATAATCCTTTAAAGGCGCCCCGCCATACGCAACCTGCTTATCTTGAAGCAGAGACAGGACACTGAAATGGACGCCGCTTTTCAAAAGCTCGCACTCAAGATCGGCATTGAGCTACCAGAACGTTTTTCCGCACTGATCGCCATAGCACAATCTGGAAAGGCTCGAACAACCAGACCCTATTGAATTCGAAGTACTGCGTGACTGGATGCGCTGAGTACGCCTTGCAGTTAGCAGAACCACAACGGAGTGAACATGAGCGAAAAACAACCCTGCCGGGCTTGCGCAAATTTGATATTGGCAACCACGGCGGCGCGCAACGACGGAATGTGCGTGCCCTGCAAGCGCGGCTATCGGAAAGATATCGAAGACGGGAAACTCCGGGCCGAAGAGCACAAGCGTTACATCGTCAGCCCGCGAGCGCTGTACTGGACGGCGCTGGTCAACCGCGTCTACAACACCCCCGAAGGTTTCTCAGGGCTGGCATTGGCAGAACAGCGCTATTACGCCGTCAGTGCATTACAGGGCGAGGTCTACAACGGCGGCTTCGATCAGTACTTCGGCAACTCCTCGGGGGAGCACTTCGACATCGCTTGCGCGGGCCTGATTGAACTGGGCGCGACGCAGACACTGGCGCTGTTCGAAGAGGCCAGGCGCCTGCTGTTCGGTACCCAGCCCGTGCCCACCGACCAGGGCTTGCGTCAGTTGAGCATGCCCACCTACGCAGACGAGCGAGATCTTGATTGCGAAGCGGCGCTGGATGCCCTCGACAAGCAATTTTATAAGGATGCCGAACAACTCGATGACCGCTTGATGAAGTACGCCCTCGACCACGGCTTGTTCGAAAGGGAGGCTGATTGACCATCAGGCCAGATGACAATCCCCACACAAATCAGCAAACCCAGGCAACGCCAACCATGAAAAATCATGCACCGTACTACGCGCTATTTACTGTGATGCTTTCAATGTTCTGCCCAACCGTCCTGGCAGCATCGTGGCAAATCTGCAGCATGGAATTGCGTATTACGGATGTCCTGACGAAACCCTATCCAGAGTTGCAGGCCGAGATCCTCAACGTAAGCGCAAAGACCGCCACGGTCGTCTGCCCGGAGAAAGGCACGACTCTCAAGTTTCTGCCGGAAACGTCAGACTATCAGGCCATGATTCCACGCCGAAACTGGCCCAAAAAAGGGCAAGTGGTGCGTTTTGATTACCGATACCTGGATGGCACCTGTAAAGGCGAATGGAAGGATTATCCGTGCCGCATCAAGCACTACCCGCAGACGAGGTAATGAGTGAAGGCAATCGAGCTTCCATCGCCAGTTATCCACAGTGGGAAATTGATTTAGACGAGCGTCTGCAGGTGGGCGCATTGCCCATCTCATCGCACCCTGCTTGCGTCGACAAAGCCCGCCATCTCACCTTACGCAGCGCGAAGAGCTAAAGGAGCGCACAGATCATAATATTCGTGAATCCCATTTCTCATTCCCGTAGCGGCGGGCTTTGTAGCTATCGATTTTCCACTCTCCAGCCTTTTTCAACATGACGAAGAGATATTCGTCCTGAAAGTTCGTTTCCGTTTTAATAACGACTTCGGCTCTGGATTTGGTTTTGATCTCCACCAGGACTTCCGTGGGGCTTTCGACACCGTTGAATTTAGCTGGAAAACCAAAGCTTCCAGGACCTTTACCGCCGTACACCCGACGCTTATCAGTGCAGTAATCATCAAAAAGGGGGGCAGTACGCTCGCCGAAAATCGCAAACCAATCGGTTCTCGCCGCGTAGTGGTATTCAATACCCGGACACGTCTCCTGCAGCTCATCGTCCTCTTTTTCATGCCCGGCGTAGACATCACGCTCGATCTCGTTCCACTTAGCCCCGAACTCACTGACACGCAATGCCAGATGTGATTTGAGTGACGCCTCGTCCATATTACCCGGCTCCAAATTTTCCTTTAAAGCAGAACGCTGCCTTGAACGTAGCCGACTCTCGACTTTCAGTTTTGAAGCTTACAAAGAGCAAAGCCTGATGCCAACTCGCCTAGCGTGGTTTAACGGTTAAAGACGTTCGGCAGTGATTTCGCAATACTTCTGCACAATGGGCTTTGAAATGCGATGTACTGAAATGGCATGGCCACCGCCCTCGGTAGGAGCGAACTTGTTCGCGATGCGATCGACCTCACACATCCAACCGTCAAGGCAAGACGAAGCATGCCTTATGATCTTCAGCCGCCAAGCCATCAGAGCGTTCCAGCGATGATCAAACGCTGCACCTTACTCGACCACAACGGATGGCTGCCCCTGCGCACAGCCTTATGGCCTGACTCCGCCACTGAAAACCACCACGACAAACACGCCCTACTCAGCAGTGAGCGCTACCTGGTCCTCACCTTCACTCACAAAAATGGCGAAACGCTTGGCTTTACAGAAGCCTCAATCCGAACAGACTACGTCAACGGCACCCACTCCTCGCCGGTAGCCTTCCTCGAAGGCCTGTACGTCCAACCCGCAAACCGAGGCCAAAGCATCGCGCGACAACTCGTAGCGGGCGTTGAACAGTGGGCCGTGGAAATGGGTTGCACAGAACTGGCTTCGGATGCGTTGGTTGAGAATCAGGTGAGTCATTCGATGCATGAGGCACTGGGGTTTGAGGAGACTGAACGGGTGGTTTATTTTTTGAAGGGGTTGGGGGATGGCCGGGAGAACTGATTATTAAATCGAGATCGACACAAACGCGGGACGCCGAAATCAAGGATGAAGCCAGCCAGATGATCATGGAAAGCACAGAGATGGAAATCGAATAGCTCACATTAAGGGGGGGTGTATTCCTGCCACGGGCAAGGTCATCGCCAAAATTGCAAGCGAATAAAGTAGATTGGCGCTCGGCATGGGTCAAATCCAGCGCCTGATTAGCGAGGGTTCGAAAATGGGAAACATGCTATTAATACTATTACCGGGAGACAAATGTGAGCGCAAATTTTTACGTACTTGAGTATGAAAGCGTTGATGAGGGCTGCCCGGTATTTTTGGAAGGAGTGGCAAACACCGACTGGGAATGGACAATATACGATCCCGCCCCCTATAAATTTACAATTACAAAAAATCATGAATTCAGGGTAACGGATAAAGACGTGAAGGTTCTAGACTTGGACTATTCCGGCTCCCCTACAAACCTTGTTTCACAACATTTTCTAAATGTTTGTGACACATTAGAAGCGAAATATCGCTCAGTACCGGTAAAGGTAAATCTTGCGAATGGCGCAGAGACAAGCAAGGACTACTTCTATTTTCTGAGCGCTCAATGGGAATCACTGCTTGATGAATCCAAATCTGAATACAGTCTGGAACTGAACATGGAGAGTGGCAAACCAGCGGTCAACAAATTTTATCCAAACGCAAACTGCTATAACTGGATAAGTAAATTTATAACAAAAAACAATATAGAGGCAGATATTTTTTGGTCTTCTGAATTAATGGAACTCGTATGCAGTAAACGTTTTGTAGACAAGGCAGCTCAGTGCGGTTTGAAAGGCTTAAATTTCGTTCCTCTAGATGAAGAGTACCGGTACGACCCGTGGAACGAAATTCCAGAGTGAGGTTTTCCGCTCTGAAGATGGGTATTCTCCTTGGTACGCGAGGATTGACCCTTTTTCATTGGGAAATACGCAAGCTATAAATAGTTCAGCGTTCGAAGACCTGAAACTGTTTTCCTTTCGTACTCTTCGTCGCCCCAGCCATTGCACCCAATCCAATCGACTACGCTGCACTCAGGCGTCGAGCTTTCGCCTTCTCTCACTCAACGATTGATGGGGAATACGATGAAAGCGGCGATCACGCTCATGCTCTGTGCAACTCTCATTCTTGCGGGTTGCACCATACCTTGGCGATCAACCCTTACGTTGCAGGCCGAGGATCGGATTGTGACGGGTATTGAGCGCCCTACAGTTATCGACGGCGTGGCCTATAACCAACGCATCATTTGTGCCGAACCCAGCCCGGATGCGTTGAAGGCGATTGCCGCTTCCGGGTCGCTGTCCAAGTCAGATATCCTGGCAATCAGTGGTGCTTATCAGGAGGCTGGAGCCAATATTGGCCTACGCACACAATCCATCCAGTTGCTGCGTGATCAGCTTTATACCTTGTGTCAGGCATATGCCAATGGAGTCATAAATCAGGCTACGTATATGATGTATCTCACCCGGAACCAACGGAATACCGTTGCAATTCTGGCAATAGAACAATTGACCGGAGTCACTAAAGGCTCAATCGCGACGGTAACAGGCACCAGCTCAGTAACATTGACCGCGCAAGATGTGCAAACGCAGACGAAGTTGCTTGAGGCTGCGAAGAGTCAGCTCAAAACGCTGGACGCTAGTAGCGCACAGGCCAAGGAGCTACAAAAGCTGATTGAGGAGCAGCAGGCGAAACTCGACAAGGCCAAGGTCGGGATAATCTCGGCTGTAGCAACTGGCGCGGCTACTAATAGTTCGCAGGGGACGCAACCTGATTCAGCGAGCGTTGCCAAGATTGCGGATGTGGTTTGGGCCATTGCCGACTCTGTTACATCGATCAACGATTTTTATTACCTGTGCCTCAATGCTTACAGCTCTGATCCCGAAAGAATGCCTGCATCATTAAAAAAATCATGCGACATAGCATTGGAGAATCTCGGGAATGCAACGGGAACGGTTCCACCTAAACCTAAACAGCACTCGCCCAAAGCTGGCAGCGCACCTAAAAAAACCACCGAGCCTAATAGCCCGCCCACACAAACTGGTCCAGTCTTGCAGCAAACACCGCCCATGAAAAATGACATTTGAATGAGCTGCTTGAGTGTCTACAAATAGCGGTTACGATCCAGGGCACGTCGAGCACTCTAACCTTAAGCAGGACACCATCGCCTTTAGCGGTGGGGTGAGCGCTGGCTGCTTACTCAATAGCAAGGTGTGATTGCCGCCCGCTCCCGGACCACTAAACCGTTCCCATGGATTAGCGAAATCATCGACTTGAAGAGAGAGAATAATTTCTTTGAGACTCGGGTTATGAGCCTAAGGCTGCTGGGCGTTGAGCTGGGATTGCTTCGATCTTGAGCTGACAAGCTTGAGACGAAAGGGCTACCTGAAAAGGCGGCCCTTTTTTATTGCGGCTGAATCAGTGCTTCAGAAGGACTCATCGCCTAGATTTCTAGGCAAAAAAACTGATTAATGCGATTTTTGTCTAGATTTATAGACATTAACTGAGGCTGGACTATGATAAGCGCAACATCCTAAGCTAACGTCTAGATATCAAGACATAAAATCTATAAATACTGATTAATGCCTAATTTTCTAGACGCAAAGCCTTTGTTTTACCCACTGGATTGGGTTCGCCTCGCAGCCCTGGAATTGGCGACATAAATCTTTATCTACCACATTCGGCCCAGGAATTTAGACACCATGCGCCTTCAAGCCATGACGGACGAAGCCATTGCCAGCGCCATAGGTGCTCGGCTCCAGGAGTTGCGCCTCAAAAAAAATGTGAGCCAAGAGCAAGTGGCCAAGGAAGCCGGTATCAGCCGACAAACCTTGATCAACCTCCTGCATGGCAAAGGCACGATAGTGAATCTGATAGCCGTGCTGCGTGCCATCGGTGAACTGGAGAGAGTGACGTCACTGGTCCAGGCCGTTCTGCCGAGCCCACTGCAAGTGATCAAGATGGCAGGCAGTCAGCGCGTGCGTGCCTCCGGAGCTCGGCCCGTCCGGAAGGTAACTAAAAACGGGGCCAGCGTAGTTTCAGCCCCAAAGGGTAAAGCCAAAAAGGATGTTCAGTGGTGATAACGGCAAAGGTGTACCTTTTCGATCTGTTTGTAGGCGGATTACTTTGGGACGAAACGACCCAGTTGGGTCTATTTGAATACGACCCCGGATTCGTCAAGACAGGCATCGAAATCTCGCCAATCCATTTGCCACTTGCCGTGAATCAAACCTATGCCTTTCCCAGCCTGAACCGTGAGACCTATAGAGGTCTTCCCGCAATTCTCGCGGACTCCCTACCTGATGATTTCGGTAACGCGCTGATTGATGCATGGCTGGCCAAAGAGGGACGAGACAAGTCGACCTTCACGCCTGTAGAACGAATCCTCTACCAAGGCATGCGCGGAATGGGAGCGCTTGAATATCGACCCGCCCTCGATGGATCCGCAAAAGCCAGTGAGAGCATTCAGATAGAGGCGCTTGTTGAGCTCGCCAGTGAAGTCCTCTCTCAAAGGGAAAGCCTGGCAGAGCGCCTGGAACAACATGATCCCAGCGTCGATGATCAAGCGCTTCAACGCCTGATACAGGTCGGCACCAGCGCAGGCGGCGCCCGTGCAAAAGCCGTCATTGCAATGAATGCCGCAGGGGAGATTCGATCAGGACAAGTCAAAGCACCCAAGGGGTTTACCTATTGGCTGCTGAAGTTCGACGTCGCTAAAAACACTGACGTCCTGGCCGACTCACAAGGCTTCGGGCGCGTGGAATACGCCTATTCGCTGATGGCCAAAGCCGCAGGCATCACCATGAGCCAATGCGAACTCCTCCAGGAAGGCGGTCGGGCGCACTTCCTGACAAAGCGTTTCGACCGGACCGATGACGGCGACAAAATCCACATGGCCACCCTCTGCGCACTGGACCATGCCGACTACAAACGACCGGGTGCCTATTCATACGAAGAAGCCTTTGGCGTAATGCGCGTGCTCGGACTATCACGCGACGAAGCCACCGAGTATTACCGCCGCATGGTTTTCAACGTGGTTGCGCGCAATCAGGACGACCATACCAAGAACACCAGTTTCCTGATGGATCACCAAGGCAACTGGTCGCTCTCCCCCGCCTACGACGTATCGTGGTCGTACCAGCCCGGGAGCTTCTGGGTCGAAACCCACCAAATGACCGTCAACGGCAAGCGTGACAAGTTCGAATTGGCTGACTTGGAGGCCGTAGCCAAACAGGTACGAGGTATTGATGCCCAAGGCATCATCGGAGAGGTTTGCTTGGCGGTTAAGCGCTGGCGAGAAATCGCGGTATCGGTAGGCGTAGCGCCGCCTTTGGTTGACGTAATTGAGAAGACGCATCGGCTTTATCTTGGGGAGACTTTTGTTTAGTGGCTCACGCTGCAGCTACTGAGATCGACCTGAATAGGTTCCACCTCAGATTAGCCTGAACAGACGCCATCCCATGACAGTGATTTGACCAAGCATATCAAAATCGAAAACCTACACTGTGTGACGCTGAAATGAAGGAAGATGCCAGCCAGATAATCCTGCAAGGCCCATTTGGAAATTGAATACGCACGCGACACTATGCCGCGCGGCACACTGGGCATGAGCGCCGCTCATGATGGCGGGCTACCTCAAGTTCATCGCAAACCGTCGCCTGAGCCAGATTGGTTTGAAGAGGAGTATCCGGGTAGCACAAGCCCGTTCCAAAGGTTCAGCGAAATCATGGACTTGAAGAAAGAGAAGAACTTCTTTGAGGCTCGAGTTATTGCGTATCAGACTGGTGGGGCTTTGAGCTGGGATTGATTTGATCCCGCGCCAACAAGCTTCAAACGAAAGGGTTGCCTGAAAAGGCGGCACTTTCTCCATTGTCAGCTGCGCATACCCGCATACTCGTACCCTACAAGAAAACTAGACAATGTGAAGAGTGAAAGTGTATGGTGAGGCCCGGAGAGCGTGTGAAAACCAACTAGCTCTCCACAGCGTTTTCCTTGTTTAATAGTGCCACAACGATAAAGCACGATAATATTTCAATTAGGTAAAAAGCCATCCGAATTATGGCAGAACGACATGCAAATTATTAATGACGAACTTCGTAGCCACGCCAGAATTCTAAACCGTCCAAATTTTTTAGCATTGGCACGCGGAGAACAACCGAAAGACGTATTTACTAGTATAAACCTATCAACTCTGCCGACATCTGTACAAACTGTAAAGGACCTATTTGGCTTTGCTTTTCACTCGGCACGAAAATTTTATCGCAACGAATATATATACAAAACTGCTGTCGCCAACAGAATTGTATTTGGTCGCCATAGCCCTAGGACGTCTGCTCTTT
>NZ_JACONW010000114.1 GCF_014357575.1 Pseudomonas folii
CGGGTATGCCGAGCCTAGGCGAGGCACCTAGTGGTGGGGCAAGAGCGTTTTGCTTACTTTTGCGCTTCTCAAAAGTGAGGCGCTGTAAAAGCGCAACCAATACCAGCAATCACTCCAATAACGGATATGCCCACACAAACCACAAACCACAATCAAAACCCAGCCAATAAAAAAGCCGACCCGGATAACCAGATCGGCTTTTTTGCAACAACAATCCCGAAGGGATTATTACTTGCGGCTAGCCTTGTCCAACATACGCAGAGCGCGCTCGTTGGCTTCGTCAGCAGTTTGCTGAGCTTTTTGAGCAGCAGCCAGAGCTTCGTCAGCTTTGCGATAAGCTTCGTCAGCGCGAGCTTGCGAACGAGCAGCTGCGTCTTCAGTAGCGGTCAGACGAGCTTCGGTTTCTTTGGATACGCTGCTGCAACCGGTAGCCAGAACTGCTGCCAGAGCCAGAGCAGAGAATTTCAGAGCATTGTTCATTGTGTTCCCCTTCAAGGACTTTTTTCAAATTAGTCATCTCTCGAAAATGAGAAAATGACCGGCGTACATAGTACCCACTGTTTGTAGTAAGTAAACTGACGAAGCGCAAGAAGCCCGACATTTTGTGCGCTTTGAAAGTGATCAACCTTACTGTCCACGTGTTTTGTATAAAAAATATCCAACCGCTGCACATGTCTCACGTAACCCTTATGCCCAAGGGCTTGCGAGTCGCAGATCAACACTGGCAAGACGAGAAATGTTCACCTTGCCAACCACTGTTCACGACCGCAGGTATAGGGGGAACATGCATCTGTTTAGCTTGCGTCGAGGTGACTTTCAATTCAGCTCGACGTCTCAATCGACAAGCTCCGGCAATGTTCAGTTCAACGCTCTGCTCAATCAGATATTCGGTCGCGGTTTTTTGCGGTTGATACGCTTGAGCATATTCCCCAATGACGCCTACTATTTGCAGGTGCTCTTTTGTTGGGATCAGCAAAGCTCTTCTCGGTGTCCAAAACAGGCACAGGGTGGCGTAGATGTTCCTTCGCCGGAAAAACATCGGTAAGGTAGGGGTCAAATTCCAAGACCCGCGAGGAGTAGTGATGAGCGAGGCGCTGTCCATCCACCATGATGAGACCGGTCACCAGTTTGAAATCAACATCGACGGTCACCGTGCCTACCTGACCTATATGGACCTGGGTAAGCAGACTCTGGATATCTATCGGACCTTCGTCCCCAATGCCCTGCGTGGTCGAGGCATTGCTGCTGCACTGACCGAACAGGCGCTCGATTACGCCGACAGCATCGGGTATACGGTCATCCCGTCATGCTCTTATGTAGAGCGCTATATGGAGCGCAATCAGCGTCAGGCGGCAAAGATCTGAGTCGGGGTTCAGTCGGTATCCCCGACAGAGTTGTAACCCGATAGCACCAAGAAAAACGCCGAGCATATGCTCGGCGTTTTCGTTTCTGCTGCTGATCAGCCGCGTTGGCGTTTCGGCAGTACGTCCTTGAGCTTGGCGTGCATGCTGCGCAAGGTTTTTTCTGTGCTTTCCCAGTCGATGCAGGCATCGGTGACGGACACGCCGTATTGCAGCTCGGACAAATCCTTGGGAATCGCCTGACAGCCCCAGTTCAGATGACTTTCGACCATCAGGCCGATGATCGACTGGTTGCCTTCCAGAATCTGGTTGGCGACGTTTTCCATGACCAGCGGCTGCAGGGCAGGGTCTTTGTTGGAGTTGGCGTGGCTGCAATCCACCATGATGTTCGGTTTGATCTTCGCCTTGTTCAGCGCCTGCTCACACAGTGCAACGCTGACCGAATCATAGTTGGGCTTGCCGTTGCCGCCGCGTAGCACCACGTGGCCATAGGCATTGCCTTTGGTGGTCACGATGGACACGCCACCTTCCTGGTTGATCCCCAGGAAACGGTGTGGGCTGGAAACCGATTGCAGGGCATTGATTGCCACTGTCAGGCCGCCGTCGGTGCCATTCTTGAAGCCCACGGCCGAGGACAGGCCTGATGCCATCTCCCGGTGTGTCTGGGATTCAGTGGTCCGTGCGCCGATGGCCGACCAGCTGATCAGGTCCTGCAGGTACTGCGGGGAGATCGGGTCCAGCGCTTCGGTGGCTGTGGGCAGGCCCATTTCAGCCAGGTCCAGCAGCAACTGGCGGCCGATATGCAGGCCGTCCTGAATCTTGAATGAGTCGTCCAGGTACGGATCGTTGATCAGACCTTTCCAGCCCACGGTGGTGCGCGGCTTCTCGAAGTAGACGCGCATCACCAGATACAGCGTGTCGGAAACCTCGGCGGCCAGCGCCTTGAGGCGTTCGGCGTATTCGTGTGCGGCCTTGATGTCATGGATCGAGCATGGCCCGATCACGATGAACAGGCGGTGATCCTTACCATCGAGAATGTCGCGGACCACTTCACGGCCCTTGCTCACTGTCTTCAGTGCGGCGGCGGTGAGCGGGATTTCGCGCTTGAGCTGATCCGGTGTGATCAGTGTCTCGTTGGAGGAAACGTTGAGGTCGTCAATCGGTAAATCAGCCATCGTGCTACTCATCAGGTCGCGTATGCCGGCCGCCAACGAACCCCGTGGGGCGAAGCCTGGCATGATTGAGCGAAACGGGGGACCGAACCTTAGCGCGTTAGGCCGTGCCGATACAATGGGCAAACGCCGCTTTATCGAGCGTCGTGCGCCCGGCGGGCTGATTTGCAAGCACCTGCAGGGGCAGGGATAGTGAGTGACAGATTGTGGGAGGCAGTAATTGAACCAGCTTGAATTGACCGACTTTGATATTGATCATCAGTTATTGGCACTTCCCGGCACTTCGCTTCTGATATTCACCAGTGTCGGTTGCAGCAGTTGCCGATATGCCCGAGAGCTGCTTCCGACACTTGATCTGGGGCTGGATCGTATCTGCTGGATCGATGCCGAGGAAAACGGCGGGGCGGTTGCGCGATACGAGGTATTTCATCTACCGGCATTGTTTGTGATTCGGGATGGGCTGTTTTATGGCGGGTTGCGTTCGCCCCTGACCCTGACCGGGATTCGACAGTCTCTGGCGCAGGCTTTGGGTACGAAGTCAGATGAATTGCCTTGAGTATTTATCTGCGTTTCCCTTGTATCAGCAATGAGTTGAAAGCTACTACCTCAAGGGCTCGCAGGTAATTGCCGCCACACTCCTGAGGGCGCTGCTAAGCTGATTCCATCTCCGCCATTCTGGCTGTCCGGGAGGTCGTACATGATTCGCTCGATGCTTTATGCCACAGACCTCGGTCTGTACGCGCCCTATGTTATGCAGCACGCGCTGGCACTGGCTCGAACATTCAATGCCGACCTCTATGTGGTGCATGTGGTGGAGCCTATCGGGTCGTTTGCCGAATCGGTACTGCAGAGTTATCTGGATGAGGACGCGTTGAAGGATCTGCGCAGTCAGGGATTGAGTTCAGTCATGGAAGGTATCGAGCAGAGAGTGCTTGATGGTTTTCGTGAAGAGTTGGGCGAGGATCATCAGGATCTGGCGCTGATCAGCACGGTGCGGGTGGTTCAGGGCGATCCGTGCGATGTGATTCTGGGGCAGGCTGACGAGCTCAAGGTTGATCTGGTTATTGTCGGCAGCCATAGCCGTGGGGCAGAGCCCACCACGCCGATAGGTCGTACTGCGGCACGGGTTCTGCAACTTTCGCAGGTGCCGGTGTATATGGTGCCGGGTTGTACTCAAAGCGTGCGCAGATCGAATGGGCGGGTCGAATAAAATCGAGCGTGCCTTTATCGCGCAAAGATGATAAAAAGTTCTAGCTTTGTCGTTCCTACCATTAATCCAGTTATATACCGTCGCTGATGCCCTTGGCGTCTTCCTGCTTTGAGGGATTCATATGAAGCTTCAACAACTGCGCTACATCTGGGAAGTGGCGCACCACGACCTCAACGTTTCAGCGACGGCTCAGAGCCTTTACACCTCTCAGCCAGGTATCAGCAAGCAGATCCGCTTGCTCGAAGATGAGCTGGGCGTGGAAGTTTTCGCTCGCAGTGGCAAGCATCTGACCCGTGTCACTCCGGCCGGCGAACGCATTATCACCACCGCCGGTGAGATCCTGCGCAAGGTTGAAAGCATCAAGCAGATTGCCCAGGAATTCTCCAATGAGAAAAAAGGCACGCTGTCCATTGCGACGACTCACACCCAGGCACGTTATGCACTGCCACCGGTGATCAGCAACTTCATCAAGCAATACCCCGACGTGTCGCTGCACATGCATCAGGGGTCGCCCATGCAGATCGCCGAAATGGCTGCGGACGGCACGGTCGATTTCGCCATCGCGACTGAAGCACTGGAGTTGTTCGGTGATCTGGTGATGATGCCGTGCTACCGCTGGAACAGGTGTGTGGTAGTGCCTCATGGTCACCCGCTGACCAAAGTACCGAAGCTGACCCTGGAAGTGCTGGCTGAATACCCGATCGTGACTTACGTGTTCGGCTTCACGGGGCGCTCCAAGCTGGATGAAGCGTTCAGCCATCGCGGCCTGACACCAAAAGTCGTATTCACTGCAGCCGACGCCGACGTCATCAAGACTTATGTACGTCTGGGGCTGGGTGTTGGCATCGTTGCGAAAATGGCTGTCGACACCAAGCTGGACAGCGATCTGGTGATGCTCGATGCCAGCGATCTGTTTGAGTCAAGCGTGACCAAGATCGGCTTCCGTCGCGGCACTTTCCTGCGCGGTTTCATGTGTGACTTCATCGAGAAGTTCGCGCCGCACCTGACTCGCGAAGTGATGGCCAAGGCGATTCAGTGCCATAACAAACAGGAACTGGAAGAGCTGTTTGATGGGGTTGAACTGCCGGTGCATTGATCGGCGTTTGGGCACATTTATCTGTAGGAGCTCACGAGCACCGCGAGGCAGCGATGGCGCCCTGTCTGACACACCGCTGTCGCGGCCTCGCGTTGCTCGTGCGCTCCTACAGATCTATGTTCGCTGGCGACAGCGCGCGGTGTAGCAGAGGTGCCACTCCCACAGGGAATTGATCTGTGGAGCGTCGCGAGCTAAAGGTTGGTATCACACCTTCGCGATCAGATTCCCCGAGTGCAGCCCGCATTCCTTCTGCGTCGCTTCTTCCCACCACCAGCGACCTTCACGCTCATGCTGGTTCGGCAATACCGGGCGCGTGCAGGGCTCGCAGCCGATACTGATGAACCCGCGCTCGTGCAGGCTGTTGTATGGCAGCTCCAGCATGCGGATATAGCCCCAGATTTCCTCGCTGCTCATCTGTGCCAACGGGTTGAACTTGTACAGGGTGCGCTCCGGGGTGGAGAACGCGCTGTCAATTTCCAGGGCCGCCACCTGGCTGCGAGTGCCGGGGCTCTGGTCGCGACGTTGACCGGTTGCCCATGCCTTCACGCCAGATAGTTTGCGGCGCAGCGGTTCGATCTTGCGCACGCCGCAGCATTCGCCGTGACCGTCCCGATAAAAGCTGAACAAACCCTTCTCTTTGACGAAAGGTTCGAGCTTTTGCTGATCCGGCGTCATGATCTCGATATCGATCTTGTAGTGCTCACGGACCTGTTCGATGAAGCGATAGGTTTCCGGATGCAGGCGACCGGTGTCCAGACTGAATACTTTGACGTTCTTGTTCAGTTTCCAGGCCATGTCCACCAGCACCACATCCTCGGCGCCGCTGAACGAAATCCACAGCTCGTCACCGAAATGCTGGAAGGCCAGTTTGAGGATGTCTTGTGCCGACTTGTTGGCGTAGGTCGCGGCAAGTTCGGTGACATCGAAGGGTGTGCTCATCAGGCGGTTTCCTAAATATGGCGCTTAGGCGCTCGTAATGACGCGAATGTTAACAAAAACTGTCGCCGAATTGGCCTGCGGGTTGTGCGCAGTCCCGTAGGACTGGCTTTAGCCGGGAGGCCGTCGGTACATTCACCAAACTGTCTTCGCTAGAGATTCCGCTCTCCCGGCTAAAGCCGGTCCTACGGGATTGCAGGTCGCATAGAATCTCCCACAGGAAGCGAGTTGCATCGGTGGTTAAAGCGCCTCCAGCGTATCCAGCAAAACCCGCACCTTGGTAAACGACTCCTGATATTCGGCCTCGCAGTCGGAGTCTGCAACAATCCCGCCGCCTGCCCAGCAGGAGATCTTGCCATCCTTGGCGAGCAGGCTGCGGATCGCGATGGAGCTGTCCATCTCGCCACGCACGTCGAGATACAGCAGCGAGCCGCAGTACAGGCCGCGGCGGGTCGGTTCCAGTTCATCGATGATCTGCATGGCGCGAATTTTTGGCGCGCCGGTAATGGATCCACCCGGAAAACTGCCTGCGATCAAATCCAGAGCATCGTGATCATTCGCCAGTTCACCCACTACGCTGCTCACCAGATGGTGCACGTTGGGGTAGCTTTCGAGGCTGAACAGTTCCGGTACTTTCACTGAGCCAATCCGGCAACTACGCCCCAGATCGTTGCGTAGCAGATCGACGATCATCAGGTTTTCCGCACGGTCCTTGGTGCTGGATATCAATTCCTGCGCATAGGCCTGGTCTTCGGCGATGTTTTTGCCTCGCGGCCGTGTGCCCTTGATGGGGCGGGTTTCGACGTGGCCCTGGCTGACCTTGACGAAGCGTTCCGGCGAAAGGCTCAGCACAGCGGCACCATCCGGCAGCGCCTGATAACCGGAAAACGGGGTAGGGCAGGCCCGCCGCAACGCGCAATAAGCCGCCCACGGGTCGCCTTCGTAACGGGCCTGAAAGCGTTGAGTCAGATTGACCTGATAGCAGTCACCCGCATGGATGTAGGACTGGATACGGTCAAAGCCTTCGCGGTAAGCACTGGCGCTGATCGACGGCGCAAACTGGCCGTCCAGGGCGAAGACACTTGAGTCGGGTGCCTGGGTGCTGCTGAACAGCGCAATCAGCCTCTGGCGCTCGGTTTCGGCCAGCGAGGGGTGAAACACGAGCTGGCTGGTCTGCTGCTGATGATCGCTGATTAACGCCCAGGCGTAGAGCCCCAGTCGCGCATCGGGAAGTTGCAGGTCATCAAGCGCAGCGCCGGATTGTGTTTCGAGGCGGCGCCCGAAGTCGTAGCTGATGTAGCCGATCAAACCGCCTGCGAACGGCAGCTCACAGTCGGTGGGCAACTGCGCGTGACCCAGGGCGTTCAAGCCATCACGCAAGCGCTGGAAAAATCCGCTGCCGGTTTCTGCGCTGTCCGGCAGGAATGTCTGCACGGGCCATGCGCTGAGCAGGTCGAAGCGGCCACGCTCGGCAGCCGGTCGGCCGCTGTCCAGCAGAATGGCGCCCGGGGCCTGGCGGATGCGTTGGAAATAATCCGCTGGGTCAGCGCGGTAAGGCAGCGAATAAAGTAAACAGTCAGGCATTCGAGGGATGTCAGTTCGGAGCGCGGGACGGGGATTGTAGTCTTCCGTCGGCATCGCTCCTAGTGGCGTGTCGGAATTGGATTGTCAGTGGGCGCAGTGGTCCTGTGCTCAGGACGCCTGCACGTGGCCGAACAGCTCCTGAACAAACTGCACTCGTTGTTCAGGCGTTTCCTGTTCGCCATTGAGTGCCAATTGCTCAAGTCGCGCTTCAACCGCCTGAGTCCGGTGAGTCAGGCCGCAATCGTTGGCGATCTGAATATTGAGACCGGGGCGGGCGTTGAGTTCGAGAATCAACGGGCCATGCTCCTGATCGAGCACCATGTCGACGCCGATGTAACCCAGGCCACACAGCTCATAGCACTCTGCGGCGAGTTTCATGAAACCGTCCCAGTTGGGCAATTGAACGCCATCCACCGCATTGGTGGTGTCCGGGTGTTTAGTGATGATGTTATTCAGCCAGGTGCCGCGCAGGGTAATGCCGGTGGCCAGATCGACACCGACGCCAATCGCACCCTGGTGCAGGTTGGCCTTGCCGCCGGACTGCCGGGTGGGCAGGCGCAGCATGGCCATGACCGGGTAGCCCATCAGGACAATGATGCGAATATCCGGCACGCCCTCGTAGCTGATGCTTTTGAAAATCTGATCCGGGGTGACGCGGTATTCGATCAGTGCCCGGTCCCGGTGGCCGCCCAGGGAATAGAGCCCGGTAAGGATGCTCGACACCTGATGCTCGATCTCCGAATGACTGACGATGCGCCCGGAAACCGTACGATAGCGACCCTCGAAACGATCGGCGATCACCAGGATGCCATCGCCGCCAGCGCCCTGAGCGGGCTTGATCACGAAATCACTGCGACCACCGATGATCTCGTCGAGCTTGTCGATTTCCTTCTCGGTAGAAATTACCCCGTACATCTCGGGCACATTGATGCCCGCTGCGATCGCCCGCTCCTTGGTGATGATCTTGTCATCGACAATCGGGTACAGGCTGCGCTTGTTGTATTTGAGCACGTAATCGGCGTTACGCCGGTTGATGCCCATGATGCCCCGGGCTTCCAGCGCCTTCCAGGTCTTCCACCAGCCGATCATTTGGCTTCTTCTTGCTTGGCTTCTTCCTTCAGGAAGGCCTTGAAGCGGACCAGTTCAGTCAGGCGGTAACCGCGATAGCGACCCATGGCCAGCATGAAGCCCACCAGAATCAGCAGCACTGCCGGGAAGGTGAAGACGAAGTAGATCAGCGCTGGCACGCTCATGATGATGTGCGCCAGGGAGGCCGCGAACAGCGTGCCGATGGCGACTTTCATGGCATGACCACCGCCACGCTCCTCCCAGGTGATCGACAGGCGTTCAATGGTCATGGTCAGAATCACCATCGGGAACAGCGCCACTGAAAGGCCGCGCTCCAGACCCAGTTTGTGACTGAGTACGCTGATGGCAGCAATCAGGACGACCACGAACGTCAGCACCACCGACAGGCGGGGCAGCATTTGCAGCTTCAAATGTTCCAGATAAGAGCGTAACGAAAGTCCGAGCGCAGTAATCACCGTGAACAGAATGATGCCGAAGCCGAGCTGGGTTTCCCTGAAGGCCAGGGCGATCAGCACCGGGGTAAACGTACCAAGCGTCTGCAGGCCAATCAGGTTGCGCAGGACCAGAATGACCAGCACACCGATCGGAATCATGACCATGATCATGAAGGTCTGCTGGGTTTCCAGCGGCAGGCCATACAACGAATATTCAAGGAAGTCGGCGTCAGTGCTGGCATCGGTCAGCTGTGCGAGCCGAATCGCGTTCATCTCGCTGTTGTTGAGGCTGAACGTGACCAGAGCTTTTTTGCCGCCCTCGACCGTGATCAGGTTCTCGTCGCCCGTCCACCATAGCAAGCGGTCATCAGGCAGGCCTTTTTCACCGGTGTCCGGGTTGAAATACAGCCAGTCCTTGCCATTGAAACTGCGCAGCCAGAGTTCAGGGCTTTGCGGCTGGTCGGCTACGAGGCGAATCGTGTGGACCTTCTCCATTGGCACATGGGCAATGGACAGCAGCAATTCGGTAATGCGCGCCTTGTTGGTGCTGGAGGTATCACCTGCCAGCAGCAGCTTGACGTTGTCATCTTTCAGATTGTTGACCCGCTTGATGGCTTCAGTGATGAAGGTCTCGACGTCGGCCGAGTGCTGGCGGATTGGCGCGAGCAGCGCTTCGGCGGCAATCTTCTCCGGGCCTTCGACCGGGATGCTGTCGCGGAAGATCGGCCCTTTGGTCTTCAGCCTTTCGCCGCTATAACGCTTGGTCAGCACCAGGCGGTAGTACAGGGTCTGATTGCCGGTTGCGCGACGTGCCGACCAGGTGACTTTGCGATTGCCATCGACCCGGTTGACGCTGACGCCGTAGTTATTGGAAATGAAGCTTTCGTTGAGGCTGATGAAGTCCCGCGCCAGCGGCGGCACGAACATCTGCACCTTCACCGAATCCTTATTGTTGTTGGCAACGAATTCGACTTTGGCGTCGATATTCCACAGGTCGTCGGTTTCATCCTCAGTCATCGGGATGCCGAGCGCCAGAATCTGATAAGCCGTGATCGCTATTCCCAGGGTCACCAGGACGCCGATCAGGATTTTCAGATGCAAAGTCAAAGAACGCATGGGTTTACTCGGTGGTTTGAGCAGTAATTTCACAGCCAGGCTTGCCCGCTGCGTACTTAAGGCTTGGGTCGACCAGCGCATCAAAGCGTTTTAGAGCCTCGGAGCCGATCAAAAGCGGATATTGGAAAGCACTTCTGTCCGTCAAGTTCACTTCGATGGTGCGTAAAGATGCACCCATGCACACATCAAGGCTGATGACCGGGCGCGCCGTGTACTTTTTTTCTTCATCGGCGTCGTAATCATCGGCACGTCGTTTGATCTTGCTGACCCTTGCCAGTGGCCGCTCGATGGGGTGCGCATGGGCGTCATCGATCGCCAGATAGAAGCGCACCCAGGTTTCGCCATTGCGTTTGAAATGTTTGATATCCCGAGCGCTCAGTGAAGCAGTCTTGGCGCCGGTGTCGAGTTTGGCGGCAACCTGCAGGTCGATATCGTTGAGCTGAGCGTATTCGTTCAGACCATAAACGGTCTTGTCGGCTGCCATGCCGTTGATTGATAGCAGAAGAAGGCAGAGCAGGGCGGGAAGGGCTTTGAGTGTCATAAATCCTGGCACGTTGAGAGCGGTCATCCGGACATCGCCCTTAAGTCATTTATTGGCTGGCGCAGTGCTATTACTGACGATCAGTTGGGGCGGCATTCTAGCATGAAGGTGCGTCTCGCTCACTGCGATGATCCTGTGGGAGCCGGGCTTGCCCGCGATAAGGCTACATGCGATTTACTTTAGATAGCGTCCAGTCATATCGCGAGCAAGCTCTGCTCCCACATAAGATCGTATAGTGGACTATTGTCGACAGTCCTGATTAATGCTTTGACTAAAATGCATTTGAAAGCTAGTTTTAGCCAAAATAATTCTATCGGTGTCGACAATGTTGGAATCAGCCGAAAGCGCTGCTCCAGTGACAGATGATTCGGAAACCCTTTCCGAGAACGTTTTTCGTCGCATTCAGTCCGCCATCATCAAAGGTGAGATCGCTCCCGGCAGCAAGATTTCCGAGCCCGAGCTGGCGCGCACGTACGGCATCAGTCGCGGCCCTTTGCGTGAGGCAATTCATCGTCTTGAGGGGCAGCGCTTGCTGGTTCGTGTGCCCCATGTGGGCGCTCGTGTGGTTTCCCTCAGTCATGCCGAACTGATCGAGCTGTACGAGATTCGCGAATCCCTGGAAGGCATGGCCTGTCGTCTGGCGGCCGAGCGCATGACCGCCGAAGAAATCGATGACTTGCGCCGCGTGCTGGAAACCCATGAGCGTGATGCCGCGTTTCAGGCTGGCGTCGGTTATTACCAGCAGGAAGGGGATTTCGATTTCCACTATCGGATCATCCAGGGCAGCGGCAATAAAACCCTGACGCAAATGCTCTGCGGCGATCTGTATCAACTGGTGCGCATGTACCGCATCCAGTTCTCTGCGACGCCCAATCGTCCCCGTCAGGCATTTGCCGAACACCATCGCATTCTCGATGCCATCGCCGACCGTGACGGCGAACTGGCCGAACTGTTGATGCGTCGCCACATCGGCGCCTCCAAACGCAATATCGAGCGGCATTATTTAGAGCAGTGTTCCCTGAAACAGCCTGCCCCAACCCGAGGTGAATAATGAATTCCAATAAAACCACTCCAGGCCAACGTTTTCGTGATGCGGTCGCCAGCGAGCATCCGCTGCAAGTGGTCGGCGCGATTAATGCCAATCATGCGTTGCTGGCCAAGCGCGCCGGGTTCAAGGCTATCTACCTGTCGGGTGGCGGGGTGGCGGCGGGTTCGCTGGGGATTCCTGATCTGGGCATCACCGGTCTTGATGACGTACTTACCGACGTACGCCGTATCACCGATGTCTGCGATCTGCCTTTGCTGGTAGACGTGGATACGGGTTTTGGATCGTCGGCCTTTAACGTGGCGCGGACTGTGCGCTCGATGATCAAGTTCGGCGCAGCCGCGATTCATATCGAAGATCAGGTGGGTGCCAAGCGCTGCGGCCATCGCCCTAATAAAGAAATCGTGACCCAGCAGGAAATGGTCGACCGCATCAAAGCGGCCGTGGATGCCCGCACCGATGACAGTTTTGTGATTATGGCGCGCACTGATGCGCTGGCGGTGGAAGGGATTGAGTCGGCCCTTGAGCGTGCAGCCGCGTGCATCGAAGCGGGAGCCGATATGGTCTTCCCCGAAGCCATCACCGAGCTGGACATGTACAAGCTGTTTGCTTCGCGGGTCAAAGCGCCGATTCTTGCCAATATCACCGAGTTTGGTGCCACGCCGCTGTTCACCGTGGACGAGTTGCGCGGCGCTGATGTTTCCCTGGTGCTCTATCCTTTATCGGCATTCCGCGCCATGAACAAGGCGGCGGAAAACGTCTACGGCGCGATTCGCCGTGATGGCAGCCAGAAGAACGTGGTCGACACCATGCAGACCCGAATGGAGCTTTACGACGCGATTGATTACCACACCTTCGAACAGAAGCTGGATGCGCTGTTTGCGCAGAAGAAGGGGTGAGGGCGGATGGATAACCCGTTGGAGCGAGGCTTGCCCGCGAAGGCGGTGTGTCAGTTACATATCGATTACTGACCCAACGCCTTCGCGGGCAAGCCTCGCTCCAACGGAGGTTGATTTTTAAAGAATTGCCAAATCCCTAAAAAATCCAACATTGGAGAGAGCAATGGCTGAAGCAAAAGTATTAAGCGGCGCAGGCCTGCGTGGTCAGGTTGCCGGGCAGACTGCCTTGTCTACCGTTGGCCAGACCGGTGCCGGTTTGACGTACCGTGGCTATGACGTAAAAGAACTGGCTGCCGAGGCTCGCTTTGAAGAAGTCGCGTACCTGCTGCTTTACGGCGAGCTGCCGACCCAGACGCAACTGGACGGCTATCTCGCGAAGCTGAAAAAGCTCCGCGACCTGCCGCAAGCTTTGAAAGAAGTGCTCGAACGGATCCCTGCTGATACCCACCCAATGGACGTGATGCGTACCGGTGCGTCGATGCTCGGCACGCTGGAACCTGAAACCAGCTTCGAGCAGCAGCGCGATTCAACCGACCGCTTGCTCGCAGCCTTCCCGGCGATCATGTGTTACTGGTATCGCTTCAGTCATGACGGCAAACGCATCGATTGCGTGACCGACGAGGACTCTATTGGCGCGCATTTCCTGCATCTGTTGCTGGACAAGAAACCCAGCGAGCTGCATCGCAAGGTCATGGATGTTTCGCTGATCCTCTATGCAGAGCATGAATTCAATGCGTCGACCTTCACGGCTCGGGTCTGTGCGTCGACCCTGTCCGATCTGTTCTCGTGCATCACGGCTGCAATTGGCACCTTGCGCGGTCCATTGCACGGCGGCGCCAATGAAGCGGCTATGGAAATGATTCAGCGTTTCGATTCTGCCGAAGACGCCATCAAAGGCACCTTGGGCATGCTGGAGCGCAAAGACAAGATCATGGGCTTTGGCCACGCGATCTATAAAGAGTCGGACCCGCGCAACGAAGTCATCAAGGGCTGGGCGAAAAAGCTCGCCGATGAAGCGGGCGATACCGTGTTGTACCCAGTGTCCGAAGCCATCGACAAAACCATGTGGGAGCAGAAAAAACTGTTCCCCAACGCCGACTTCTACCATGCCTCGGCGTACCACTTCATGGGCATTCCGACCAAGCTGTTCACGCCGATTTTCGTGTGCTCACGCCTGACAGGCTGGGCTGCGCATGTGTTCGAACAACGTGCCAACAACCGCATCATCCGACCCAGCGCCGAGTATGTCGGCGTTGAGCAGCGCAGTTTTGTGAGTATCGAAAAACGCTGATTATAAAAATGTTTAGGTAAGTGCCGCCCCGGTGTCCATGGCACCGCGCTGTCTCGGGGCAAACATTGGACCTGTAGGAGCTGCCGAAGGCTGCGATGGCGTTGTGTCAGATGAACGCTTCGCAGCCTTCGGCAGCTCCTACAGAGTGAGATGAGTTTGTTGCCCCTTATAGAGCTCCCACCATTTCCGTGATTGAGGTCCCGTGCCATGAACTCAGAACACCGCAAACCCTTGCCCGGTACTTCACTGGACTATTTCGATGCCCGTGAGGCGGTCGATGCCATCAAGCCTGGTGCCTACGACGGCTTGCCTTATACCTCGCGCGTGCTGGCTGAAAATCTGGTGCGGCGCTGTGATCCTGCGACCCTGAACGCCTCTCTGGAACAGTTGATCGAGCGCAAGCGCGACCTGGACTTCCCGTGGTTTCCGGCGCGTGTGGTGTGTCACGACATTCTTGGCCAGACTGCCCTTGTTGACCTCGCAGGCCTGCGGGACGCCATTGCTTTGCAGGGTGGCGACCCGTCGCTGGTCAATCCTGTGGTGCCGACGCAATTGATTGTTGACCACTCTTTAGCCGTCGAGCATGGCGGTTTTGAGCCTGACGCCTTTGAGCGCAATCGCGCTATTGAAGATCGTCGCAATGAAGACCGGTTTCACTTCATCAACTGGACCAAGAAAGCCTTCAAGAACGTCGATGTAATCCCGCCGGGGAACGGTATCATGCACCAGATCAATCTGGAGCGAATGTCGCCTGTGGTGCATGCGCTGGAGGGCGTGGCATTTCCGGACACCCTGGTCGGCACCGACAGCCACACGCCGCACGTGGATGCACTGGGGGTGATCGCCATTGGCGTCGGCGGGCTGGAGGCCGAGAGCGTGATGCTCGGTCGGGCGTCGTGGATGCGCCTGCCGGACATCATCGGTGTGGAGCTGGTGGGCAAGCGTCAGCCGGGTATCACCGCAACCGACATCGTACTGGCCGTTACCGAGTTTCTGCGTGCCGAGAAAGTCGTGTCGTCGTATCTGGAGTTCTTCGGCGATGGCGCTAACGCGCTGACCTTGGGCGACCGGGCGACCATCTCCAACATGACGCCTGAGTTCGGCGCCACGGCGGCGATGTTCTACATCGACCAGCAGACGCTGGATTACCTGACCCTGACCGGGCGCGATCCCGAGCAAGTCAGGCTGGTCGAAACCTATGCCAGACAGACTGGCCTGTGGGCCGACAGCCTGAAAACCGCCGAGTACGAGCGGGTGCTGAAGTTCGATCTGTCCAGTGTGGTCCGCAACATCGCGGGCCCATCCAATCCGCATCGGCGGGTACCGACTTCTGACCTGGCCGAGCTGGGGATTTCCGGCGTGGTAGAAAACGAACCGGGCCTGATGCCCGATGGCGCGGTGATCATCGCGGCAATCACCAGTTGCACCAACACCAGCAACCCGCGCAACGTGATCGCTGCGGGTTTGTTGGCGCGTAATGCCAACGCTGCTGGCCTGACCCGCAAACCCTGGGTCAAATCGTCGTTGGCGCCTGGCTCCAAGGCGGTGCAGCTGTATCTGGAAGAGGCCAATTTGCTGCCGGAACTGGAAAACCTGGGTTTTGGCATCGTCGGTTTTGCCTGCACCACCTGTAACGGCATGAGCGGCGCGCTGGATCCGGCCATCCAGCAGGAAGTCATTGATCGCGATCTTTACGCCACGGCTGTGCTGTCCGGCAATCGCAACTTCGATGGGCGCATTCACCCTTACGCCAAGCAGGCCTTCCTGGCCTCGCCGCCGTTGGTGGTGGCCTATGCGATTGCGGGCACCATTCGTTTCGATATCGAGAAGGATGTACTGGGCATCGACAAGGCGGGCAATCCGGTCACGCTGAAAGACATCTGGCCCAGCGACGAGGAAATCGACGCGGTGGTGAAAGCCAGCGTCAAGCCGGATCAGTTTCGTCAGGTTTATATCCCGATGTTCGAGATCAAGGCTGACGACGGTGAACGGGTCAAACCGCTCTACGACTGGCGTGCGCCGAGCACTTATATTCGTCGTCCGCCCTATTGGGAGGGCGCGCTGGCGGGGGCTCGACCATTGAAAGGCATGCGTCCGCTGGCCGTGCTGGGCGACAACATCACCACCGATCACTTGTCGCCGTCCAACGCCATCATGCTCGACAGCGCTGCCGGGGAATACCTGGCAAAAATGGGCCTGCCGGAAGAAGACTTCAATTCTTACGCGACTCATAGGGGCGACCATTTGACGGCCCAGCGCGCGACTTTTGCCAACCCCAAACTGATCAACGAAATGGTGCGCATTGACGGCAAGGTCAAGCAGGGCTCACTCGCACGTATTGAGCCGGAAGGTCAGGTCACTCGCATGTGGGAAGCGATTGAAACCTACATGGAGCGCAAGCAGCCGCTGATCATTATTGCGGGTGCGGACTATGGCCAGGGCTCATCCCGCGACTGGGCGGCGAAAGGCGTTCGGCTGGCAGGTGTCGAAGCCATCGCTGCCGAAGGTTTCGAGCGAATTCACCGGACCAATCTGGTCGGCATGGGCGTTTTGCCGCTGGAGTTCAAGCCGGGTGTTGATCGTCACACCCTGGGCATTGATGGCAGTGAAACCTTCGACGTAATCGGTGAGCGTATTCCCCGCAGTACATTGACGCTGGTGATCCATCGCAAAAATGGCGAGCGAATTGAAGTGCCGGTGACCTGTCGCCTGGATACGGCTGAAGAGGTTTCGATCTACGAAGCGGGCGGCGTGTTGCAGCGTTTTGCGCAGGATTTTCTTGAGGCGGCTACAGCCTGATACGCAATTTGATCATGACTTGAAATGAGATCAAATGTGGGAGCGGTGCTTGCCCGCGATAAGGCTGAACGCGATTCACTTTAGACCGCATTGGCCTTATCGCGGGCAAGCACCGCTCCCACAGGGACCGCTTTACTTCATTTGGAACTGGCGTTGACCTATTTTTGAGAGGGTCGCTACATGTCTCACCTGCCACAAATAAAAATCCCCGCTACCTACATGCGGGGCGGTACCAGCAAAGGCGTGTTCTTCAACCTCGTTGACCTGCCCGAGGCCGCGCAAGTGCCGGGCGCTGCTCGCGACGCCCTGCTGCTAAGGGTCATCGGCAGCCCGGACCCGTACGAAAAGCAGATCGACGGCATGGGCGGGGCGACTTCCAGCACCAGCAAGACGGTTATCGTGTCGCGCAGCAGTCGGGCGGATCACGATGTGGATTACCTGTTCGGGCAGGTTTCCATCGACAAGCCGTTCGTGGACTGGAGTGGTAACTGCGGCAACCTGTCTGCGGCAGTAGGCCCATTCGCCATCAGCAGCGGCTTGCTGGACGCCTCGCGCGTTCCTCAAAGCGGCGCTGCCGTGGTGCGGATCTGGCAGGCGAATATCGGCAAGACGATTATTGCCCATGTGCCCATTACTGACGGAGCAGTGCAGGAAACCGGCGATTTCGAACTGGATGGCGTGACGTTTCCAGCAGCCGAAGTGCAGTTGGAGTTTCTCGACCCGGCGGCCGACGAGGAGGGCGCAGGCGGTTCGATGTTCCCCACCGGCAATCTGGTGGATGAGCTGGAGGTACCGGGAGTTGGCACGTTCAAGGCCACGCTGATCAATGCCGGTATCCCGACCATATTTGTTAACGCTCGAGACATTGGCTATAGCGGCGTTGAATTGCAGGGCGATATCAATGGCGATCCCAAAGCGTTGGCGATGTTTGAAGCGATCCGCGCCCACGGCGCGCTGCGCATGGGCTTGATCAAGCATCTGGATGATGCAGTAACCCGCCAGCACACGCCGAAAGTAGCGTTCGTGGCACAACCCGCGGACTACATCGCGTCCAGCGGCAAGCCGGTAGCTGCCAGCCATATCGATCTGCTGGTGCGCGCCATGTCCATGGGCAAGTTGCATCACGCCATGATGGGCACCGCGGCGGTAGCCATCGGCACTGCGGCCGCCATTCCCGGTACGTTGGTCAATCTGGCGGCGGGTGGCATCGAGCGCGAAGCGGTGCGCTTCGGGCATCCCTCCGGCACTTTGCGGGTCGGGGCGCAGGCGCTGCAGAGCAATGGCGAATGGAAAGTCACCAAAGCCATCATGAGTCGCAGCGCGAGGGTGTTGATGGAGGGCTGGGTGCGGGTTCCGGGGTGATCTGATCGGTTGGCCTGGAATACTTTT
>NZ_JACONW010000115.1 GCF_014357575.1 Pseudomonas folii
ATGGTCACCATTTCATTACTGGCAGGCCTGCTGCGGCTGGCGTATCCTTCGCGCCTCTGTGACGTATCAAGCGTCATTTACCGAAACCTCTCCCTGCTTTTTTCGGAGTCTGCTGAATGCTTTCTGGTTGGCTGCGCGCCTGTGCGCTCGTTTTAGTTGGGCTGGTCAGCGTTTCGGCGCTCGCTAATGAAAAACAAAAGACTGCGATCGTGGTCGGCGGGGGACTTTCGGGCCTGACAGCGGCGTACGAGCTGCAAGCCAAAGGCTGGCAAGTCACGCTGCTGGAAGCCAAGCCGAGCCTGGGCGGCCGTTCGGGTCTGGCCACCAGTGAGTGGATCGGCAACAGCAAGGCTCAGCCTGCGCTGAACCAGTACCTGGACCGCTTCAAGCTGAGCACCGTGCCTGCCCCCGAGTTTGTCCGCACGCCGGGCTACCTGATTGATGGCGTGTATTTCAGCAAGGCCGACCTGGCGCTCAAGCAACCGGCGACTGCCGAAGCGATCAAGCGTTACGAGGAAACCCTCGACAACCTGGCGCGCTCCATCGACAACCCGGAAAACCCGGCGTCGAACAGCACCCTGTTTGCACTGGATCAGATCAACGTGGCGAACTGGCTGGATCGTCTGACCCTGCCTGCCACCGCTCGCCAGTTGATCAATCAGGAAATTCGTACCCGCTATGACGAGCCGTCGCGCTTGTCGCTGCTGTATTTCGCCCAGCAATCGCGGGTCTATCGCAACGTTGACGACCGTGACCGCCGTGCGGCACGTCTGCCAGGAGGCAGCGCGGTGTTGGCCGAAGCCTTCGCCAAGCAAATCAAAACCATCAAGACCAACTCACCGGTTTCCGCCATCGTTCAGGAGAAGGACGGCGTAACGGTCAAGGCGGGCGCAGTTGGTTACAGCGCTGATTACGTGGTGCTGGCCGTGCCGCTTCGGGCATTGAGCAAGATTCAGATGACGCCTGCGCTGGATGCCCAGCACATGGCTGCAATCAAGAGCACTAACTACGGTTGGCGCGACCAGATCATGCTCAAGTTCAAAACGCCTGTCTGGGAAAGCAAGGCGCGCATGTCCGGCGAGATCTTCAGCAACACCGGTCTGGGCATGCTGTGGATCGAGCCTGCGACCAAGGGCGGCGCCAATGTGGTGATCAACCTGTCCGGCGATAACGCGCGGATCATGCAAGCGTTCGGTGACAAGCAACTGGTGGATCAGGTCCTGATTCGCCTGCATACGTTCTATCCACAGGCTCGCGGCGCTTACACGGGCTACGAGATCCGTCGTTACAGCGTTGACCCGTCCACGGGTGGTTCGTATCTGGCATTCGGGCCAGGGCAGATCAGTAAGTTCTGGCGTGTGTGGGAAAAGCCGATTCAGCGCGTAGTATTCGCCGGTGAGCACACGGATACGCTGTACCCAGGTACTGTGGAAGGCGCTTTGCGCACGGGTCAACGTGCTTCCAGTCAGGTTCAGGACCTGGCTGCTGGCAAGTCGTTCGAGCCGGTCAAGATTGTCCCTGCGCCAGCACCTGCTGCGAAGAAGGACGAGGGTGGTTTCTTCAGCAATATGTTTGGCGGTTCGTCTGACAAGACCGAAGCCAAAAAGCCTGAGCCAGCCAAAGCGGCTGATGAGACAAAGGCTAAAGAGAAAGGTGGTTTCTTCTCGTGCTGGTTCGGCTGTGCTGAGGAGCCTGTCGCCAAGCCTGTAGAAAAGGCACCTGAGCCAGCACCCGCTCCGGCTCCAGAGCCTGTAGCGCCAGTGGTTGCGCCTGTTGTTGCTCCGGTCAAGGCTGAGCCTGCCAAGGTCGAGCCCGCCAAAAAGGCACCTGTGAAGAAGGCTGAGCCTGCCAAGAAAACTCAGACCAAGGAGCCTGCGAAAAAGGCTCCTGCCAAAACCCCGGCCCAGATTGAAGCTGACAAGAAAGCCGCTGCCGCCAAGGCGAAAGCCAAAGCCGCCGCTGAAGCTAAAAACTGATCGGACTGCAGTAGCAAACGAAAAGGGCGCGATCTTGAAATCGCGCCCTTTTTTGTTTGGCTGGTTGACGGCGTTGCCATCGGTGAATACAGGTCGGTGTTTGCGGAAGGAGGCAATGCCTACAAAAAATGAAATTGCTTACTTGGCGCCTGTCGTCGCGAAGCTCTTGTTGCCTTCAGCACGACGATCTTCTTTGAGAACCCACTGCGGTTCGCTTCTGCACTTGTACTTCACGCCTTTACGTCGCGTGATGGTACTCACCTTGGTCAAGCATTCTTCCCGGGATGCGTAGGCGTCTCCAGCCCTTCGCTCTTCCACACAGCCTTCCATACCACTGCACATTGTCATAACGACAAAATAAACAGTCATCATCGCGGTGTTGCTCCATTGATCGATGCGATCTAAAAGTCCTGCTCCTGTGCTCGTTACTGTCTGAAGACGGGTTGCAGTGATTGATTTGGGCGCGGGCAAGAGAGGCACAGGCTCATCCCTTGTAGGCCTGTGGGGAATGCTGAGGCTTATTCAGGGAGACAACAATGGCCTAAGGCTTCCATCTGTCGGAATAACGTCACTCATTGCGAATTCATTGAATGGTGTCATTTTAATGGACGTCGACTTAGTCAGTAATTTGACTTTTTAAGGGTCTTTTGCGTGCTGGCAGATGCTTGAGTCCGCAGCGCTATCCGCGATGAAGAAAGGGCTCAGTGCCGCTCATCGTCGTTGATGAGCCGATGGTCATGGCAAGGTTTTGTTACGAAGCAATTCTGGCGATGCTGAGCTTGAGTAGCACGCGGGTTATCGCTTTTTGATCTATCAAAAATCATTGGCAATGCATGCGAACGCAGTGATGGAATTCGCGAAAAGCGTAACAATCGTATTATTCGATACTTCAAAGCAAAATTTTGCGCTTTCATTCGATAGATAAAAAGCTAGTCTGGCATCAATTCCTACAGGGTAATGGCAATGCAGTTACGCAACTCATCCTCTCGCTACGGTCTGGTCAGCATGGTGCTGCACTGGGGCGTTGCTGTTGCAGTGTTTGGTTTGTTCGCGCTAGGGCTGTGGATGGTAGGTCTGGATTATTACGACACTTGGCGTAAATCCGGACCCGATCTGCACAAAAGCATTGGCATCACGTTATTCGCCATCATGCTGTTTCGTATTGTTTGGCGCTTGCTCAGCCCGCCGCCGCCGTCTCTCGCCAGCTATGGCAAGTGGACCCGGATCGGTGCGCACGTGGGGCACATGTTTTTGTATGTCGGACTGTTTGCCGTGATGTTCGCCGGTTACCTCATTTCCACCGCCGACGGCGTGGGGATCCCGGTATTTGGTCTGTTTGAAATACCTGCGCTGGTCAGTGGTCTGCCCGATCAGGCAGAAACCGCAGGCTGGATTCACCTGTACCTGGCTTGGGTGCTGGTGGTCTTCGCAGGGCTGCATGGTCTTGCTGCACTGAAACACCACTTCATTGATCGCGATGTGACCCTCAAGCGTATGCTGGGTCGCGCTTAATTGTTCAACCAAAACGGGAATAAAAGCATGTTGAAGAAGACTCTCGCCGCACTGGCTCTTGGTACTGCACTGTTGTCTGCCGGTCAGGCGATGGCCGCTGATTACGTGATCGACAAAGAAGGCCAGCACGCTTTCGTTGACTTCAAAATCAGCCACTTGGGCTACAGCTTCATCCACGGTACGTTCAAGGACTGGAGCGGTAAGTTCAGTTTTGACGCTGCCAAGCCTGAAGCCAGCAAAATTGACGTTGAGCTGAAAACTGCCAGCCTGTTCACCAACCACGCTGAGCGTGACAAGCACATCAGCAGCAAGGACTTCCTGGACGTCGCCAAGTATCCTGAGGCCAAGTTCGTGTCCACCGCCGTTAAGTCTACCGGCGAGAAAACCGCTGACGTGACCGGCGACCTGACCCTGCACGGCGTAACCAAGCCGATCGTGATCAAGGCTACTTTCAACGGCGAAGGCAAGGATCCATGGGGCGGCTACCGTGCCGGCTTCAACGGTACTTCGACGCTTAACCTGAACGACTTCGGCATCAAAGGCCCAGGTCCTACCTCGCAAACGCTTGACCTGGAAATCAGCTTCGAAGGCGTTCAAGCCAAGTAAGCTTTCCGTTTGATCAAAAACGCCGACCTCAGGGTCGGCGTTTTTGTGTGGAATAACTTGAGCTGTGTGGTTTTTTTTGTGGGAGCGGTGCTTGCCCGCGATAAACGATAACGCGGTATGTCGTCTAGCTGCGTCTCATGTATCGCGGGCAAGCACCGCTCCCACAGAAAACTGACAGCCACACACAAAAACGCCCCGAACCAGTCGGGGCGTTTTTTGTTCCGGCTTTGCTTAACCTTCGCGGTTGCGGGTCAGCAGGGCTGGTTTTTCACCGCGTGGGCGGCTTGGCAACTGGTCGAGTTGTTCAGCGGACGGGAACCGATCGCTTTTCGACTCTTTGTGCATGATCTTCGGTTGCGGCTGGCTCTGGCTGTCGCGAGGACCGCGAACTGCCGGTTCCTGGCGGGCCGAGTCATCGCGGGCCGGACGACGGTTGCGTGGGTTCTCGTCACGACGAGCCTGACCATCGCGCGGAGCACCGTTACGTGGACCGTTGCGCTTGGCTGGCGGTGTACCGGTGGTTGCGCCGCCGCTGCGCGGTCCGCTTGGACGAGGGCCACGTGCGGCAGGCGCTGCACCTGTCGCCGCGCCTGTGCCAGTGGCTGGAGCGCCTGGGCGACGACCACGGCCCTGGTTCTTGTCCTTATACGGACTGACGTAATCAGCGCGGTTGCCGAAGTTATCCACTTCGTCATCCAGAAACTCGTCCGGGGCACGATCTGCAGCCGGGCGCGGCGTAGATGCGCGCGGATTCGACGCTCGCTGCTCGCGAGCCGGAGCGCCTTCACCGCGAGGCTTCTGCTGTTCACGCGGCTTGCGGGCCGGGCGTTCGCCAGCAGCGGCTGCCGGTTTTTCCTTGCCCTTATCCTTGCCTTTGTCTTTACGGCCACCGCCACCGCCGTTCGGACCATCGCCACGCGGACCGCGCGGATTGCGTGAGTTACGCACATCCGGACGCTCGCGAACTTCAGGCTTCTCGGCTTCTACTGCGGACATGTCGAAGCCCATCAGATCGCCATCGGCAATCTTCTGTTTGGTCATGCGCTCGATGCTTTTCAGCAGTTTTTCTTCGTCCGGAGCAACCAGCGAAATCGCTTCGCCGTTACGACCTGCACGGCCTGTACGGCCGATGCGGTGAACATAGTCCTCGTCGACGTTTGGCAGTTCGAAGTTGACCACGTGCGGCAACTGATCGATATCCAGGCCGCGAGCGGCGATATCGGTCGCAACCATGATGCGTACTTCACCGGCCTTGAAATCGGCCAGCGCTTTGGTGCGAGCGTTCTGGCTCTTGTTACCGTGGATCGCCACAGCGGTCAGGCCGTGCTTGTCCAGGTACTCGGCCAGACGGTTTGCACCGTGTTTGGTACGAGTGAAGACCAGCACTTGCTCCCAGGCACCTTGAGTGATCAGGTGCGCCAGCAGAGAGCGCTTGTGGTTGGCGGGCAGGCGGAACACCCGTTGCTCGATACGCTCGACCGTGGTGTTCGGCGGCGTGACTTCGATGCGTTCCGGGTTGTGCAACAGCTTGCCTGCCAACGCCGTGATGTCGTTGGAAAACGTTGCCGAGAACAGCAGGTTCTGACGCTTGGCGGGCAGACGTGCGAGCACTTTCTTCACGTCGTGTACGAAGCCCATGTCGAGCATCCGGTCGGCTTCATCGAGCACGAGGATTTCAACGTGGGACAGGTCGACACTGCCTTGACCGGCCAGATCGAGCAGGCGGCCCGGGCAGGCCACCAATACGTCTACGCCACGGGCCATGGCTTGAACCTGAGGGTTCATGCCGACGCCACCGAAGATGCAGGCGCTGACGAACTTCAGGTCGCGGGCGTACAGCTTGAAGCTGTCATGCACCTGGGCGGCGAGTTCGCGAGTCGGGGTCAGGACCAGTACGCGGGGTTGGCGCGGGCCGTGACGTTGAGATTTGTCCGGATGACCGTTGGGAAACAACCGTTCCAGAATCGGAAGGGCGAAACCACCGGTTTTACCAGTACCTGTCTGGGCGGCAACCATCAGGTCGCGACCTTGCAACACGGCGGGAATGGCCCGCTGTTGCACCGGAGTAGGCTGGGTATAGCCCGCTGCCTCGATGGCGCGAACTAGAGCCTCGGAGAGACCGAGGGAAGCAAAGGACATGAGTAATCCTGTTTTAGTTAGAGCTTATGCTCAAAGGGAAGTCTTGCCTGGCGCGAATGGCGTTCAGGCTTCGTCGAAACTGCCTGAGCGTCGACCATGCTGTTCGGTGAACAGGTGATCGCGGCTCGGTGTTTTCGTTCAAGCTTTGGAGAACGCAGTCCCGTCCGGTCCTGCTGGGTCTTCAGTACATCTCGTGACGCTGCGCAATGAAAGAAGATGCGCTATTGGCGTGATCGAGGAGCCTGAAACAAGACCGAGCATCCGGGCGTAAGCCTGGCGGGAAGGCCGGAGTATAACAGAGCAAACGCCAAGCGCTGCTTTCCTGCTGCTCAACGGTGCCATTAGTTGATGACGGAGTACAGCAGGTTCTCGCAATTACCGGTCAGAACCCTGCATCAGATGTTTGTGAACGGCTTCTCGGCGAGGTCCCAGCAATGTGCGAAGTACCCAGTGATTCAACCACTGCTCAAGTTGCACGGATTCCATCGGCTGCTTTTGGCGTTTTTCGGCGTTTTCTCGAGCTTTGTCCCACCATACGGTGCAGCACGCCCGATCAAATTTGTTGCGGTGTGTGTAGCAGCCGTAAAGGATCTCAAGGGCAAACTGACGTTGCTCGCGTGGCGCGAACAGCGTCGCCGTTTTGTACATCGAACGCTGCCAGGCGGGCGGACGTGGCACCACAGTACTGACGCGCCGGGTATCATCCTGCGCCTTGCTGTGGGCAGGATCATCTGCGTGTTCCAGCAACCATGCGTTTATCTTGGCTCTGAACAGTTGCTTGCGGCTCCAGTAATGGTGAACGAGGTCCGTACACTGTTCGATCTGCATGTTGTTGTAAGCAGCCATGCCAAGGCAGAACTCTTCGAGGCTGTAGGCTTTATTGGCCAGCGGATAAAACTCGTCCATCAGGGCAATGGACCTGTCCAGCAACTGGGCATCGTCCCGGGTCAGACCAATCACCCCGGAATTGATCATGGGCATCTGGTCGTCAGCGAGGCCTCTTGACTGCAGTGTCGACGCCAGCGCTTTGTAGAGCTTTGATTCCCGGTTCGAGCCGTAACTTCCTGCAATCGCATTGCAGAGCAGCGTGCCGGGTTTTACGCGATCGAAGAGTGCGTAGGGAGTGGTGTTGAAAATGGTGTCTGTATCGATCAGTAATGCGCGCTCGGATTCTTCAAGCACAAGGCGCACGACGACATGCTTGGCGCGGAAATGATAGCCATGAGGCTCGCTCCATGCCTTGCGGGTTTCTGCATCCAGGGCACGTATACGTATCGGTAGATTCTGATAGGGCAGTGGGTCGTCAGTGAATACCTGGATGTCGAATGCCTGATCCGGTTGCTGACGCTTGCAGGCCAAGGCGCTGGCGATACTGAACACCGCCTCCTGATGATAGGTTTGTGCGCCGAACACCAGATAGATGAGTTGCGGCGTGGAGGTTTTATTTTCAGATGGTGAAATCAACGACATGCGTCCAGGCAATCGTAGGTCCTGACACTCAAGACCTACACCGTAAAAAAGCCGCGTATCTTAACGCGGCAACTTCAGGTTATTCCAGACTGCCAGACTCGGTTCGGCCTGGTTCAGGGTATAGAAGTGCAGCCCTGGCGCGCCACCTTGCAGCAGGCGTTCGCACATTTCGGTGATGACCTGTTCGCCAAACGCCTGGATGCTTTGCACGTCGTCGCCGTAGGCCTCCAGTTGCTTGCGGATCCAGCGCGGGATTTCCGCACCGCAGGCATCGGAGAAGCGCGCGAGCTTGCTGTAGTTGGTGATCGGCATGATGCCCGGCACGATGGGCAGGGTAACGCCTTTCTTCTGTACGCGTTCCAGAAAATGGAAGTAGCTGTCGGCGTTGAAGAAATACTGGGTGATTGCGCTGTCTGCACCGGCCTGGGCCTTGTGCACGAAGTTCTTCACGTCGTCATCGAAATTGCGGGCCTGAGGGTGCATCTCAGGATAAGCCGCCACTTCAATGTGGAAATGGCTCCCGGTCTCTTCACGAATGAAAGACACCAGGTCGCTCGCGTAGCGCAGTTCGCCACTGGCAACGCCCATACCCGAAGGCAGGTCGCCGCGCAGGGCAACGATGCGCTTGATGCCAGCTTCCTTGTACTGGTTCAGCAGGGCGCGCAAGTCGGCCTTGCTGTCGCCAACACAGGACAGATGCGGAGCGGACGGCACGTTCACGTCGTTTTGCAGCTGCAGGACGGTGTTGATCGTACCGTCGCGGGTGGATCCACCGGCACCGTAAGTGCAGGAGAAGAAAGCGGGGTTGTAACTGGCTAGCTGACGAGCAACGTTCAGAAGCTTTTCATGGCCAGCCTCGGTCTTCGTCGGGAAGAATTCGAAGCTGAAGCTGCGGTCTTGGGACATGGTGGAGGGAACCTCCAGCTACAAGCTGCAAGCTAAAAGCTGCAAGAGGGCAATGCGCCCAATCTTGTCACCAAAGCTTGCAGCTCACGGCTGCGTAAAAACGATAAAGAAACAAGCGTCAAACCCAAGCCACAAGTAAATGAAACGCTTTTACTTGCCGCTTGAGGCTTGAAGCTTACCGCTGCTTAGTAGCGATACGCGTGCGGCTTGAACGGACCTTCAACAGCCACGCCGATGTAGTCGGCCTGGGTCTTGGTCAGTTTGGTCACAACGCCGCCGAAGCCGCGAACCATTTCCAGGGCCACTTCTTCGTCGAGTTTCTTCGGCAGTACTTCAACGGTCAGACGCTCGGCTTTTTGAGCCGGGGACAGATCGGCGTACTTCTGACCGAACAGGAAGATCTGCGCCAGAACCTGGTTGGCGAACGAACCGTCCATGATGCGGCTTGGGTGACCTGTGGCGTTGCCCAGGTTAACCAGACGGCCTTCGGCCAGCAGGATCAGGTAGTCGTCGTTCTGGGCATCGAATGCGCCAGGGCCGGTACGGTGGATCTTGTGTACCTGTGGCTTCACTTCTTCCCATGCCCAGTTCTTGCGCATGAAAGCGGTGTCGATTTCGTTGTCGAAGTGACCGATGTTGCAGACCACAGCGCGTTTTTTCAGCGCTTTGAGCATGTTCGAGTCGCAAACGTTGACGTTACCCGTAGTGGTCACGATCAGGTCGATCTTGCCCAGCAGAGCTTTGTCGATGCTTGCCTCGGTGCCGTCGTTTTCACCGTCGATGAACGGCGAAACCAGTTCGAAACCGTCCATGCAGGCTTGCATGGCGCAGATTGGGTCGACTTCAGTGACTTTAACGATCATGCCTTCCTGACGCAGGGATTGAGCCGAGCCCTTGCCCACGTCGCCATAACCGATAACCAGTGCTTGCTTGCCCGACAGCAGGTGGTCAGTACCACGCTTGATGGCGTCGTTCAGGCTGTGACGGCAGCCGTACTTGTTGTCGTTCTTGCTCTTGGTTACCGAGTCGTTGACGTTGATGGCCGGGATTTTCAGCTCGCCTTTGGCCAGCATGTCCAGCAGGCGGTGAACGCCAGTGGTGGTCTCTTCGGTCACGCCGTGAACGCGGTCCAGAATGGCCGGATATTTCTTGTGCAGCAGCTCGGTCAGGTCGCCGCCGTCGTCGAGGATCATGTTGGCATCCCAAGGCGCGCCATCTTTCAGGATGGTTTGCTCAAGGCACCACTCGTATTCTTCTTCGGTTTCGCCTTTCCAGGCGAACACAGGAATACCGGCAGCAGCAATGGCAGCAGCGGCCTGGTCTTGAGTGGAGAAAATGTTGCAGGACGACCAGCGAACTTCGGCACCCAGGGCAACCAGGGTTTCGATCAGTACGGCAGTCTGAATGGTCATGTGGATGCAGCCGAGAATCTTCGCGCCCTTGAGCGGTTGCTCGCCGGCGTATTTGCGGCGCAGGCCCATCAGGGCAGGCATTTCGGATTCAGCGATGATGGTTTCGCGACGACCCCAGGCAGCCAGGGACATGTCGGCTACTTTGTAGTCGGAAAAATCTGCGGGCGTAAGTACTGCACTCATTAGAGAGTCTCCATTCGTAGTGTGCGAATGGGCGCCGTTGTGCGTTTAAGGTTCGACAGGGACAACCCGGTCAAACAACGCCCCATCCGAGCCTGACAGGAAAACCTGCTGCAGCGCCCCTCGGACAGGTGGCGGGAACGGTATCAACTGAAGATGACCGTTTTGAAACGGTGGGGATTATAGCCAAGCTGACTCATCTTCCCAATGTTTTCTATCGGCGGATGCTTGGCTAACTTCAACCCGATCATTGAAAAAGTGCAGTAAAGCGGACGGAGGGCATGGCCGTAACGTGCTCAATCAACGTGGCCCTATCAATTCAATAGGGAGCGATGGCTGTGCTGATATCAGCTGTGTCTGCCATGATGACCGGCATCAATCGGCAGACGATCAGGAGCAGACATGAACTTCCACACTCGCAAGTGGGTTAAACCTGAAGACCTCAACCCCAACGGCACCCTGTTCGGTGGCAGCCTGTTGCGCTGGATTGATGAGGAAGCGGCGATTTACGCCATCGTGCAGTTGGGCAACCAGCGCGTGGTGACCAAGTACATCTCTGAAATCAATTTTGTCAGCGCCTCGCGCCAGGGCGACATCATCGAGCTGGGTATCACCGCCACCGAATTTGGCCGTACCTCGATCACGCTGACCTGTCAGGTGCGCAACAAGATCACCCGCAAGAGCATCCTGACGGTTGAAAAGATGGTGTTCGTCAACCTTGGCGAAGACGGCCTGCCAGCGCCGCACGGCAAGACCGAAATCACCTACGTGAAAGATCAGTTCAAGGAAGAGGCGATCGACGAATAAACCGAAGCGGCCGGTCTTGTCTGGAAATGCGGTCTCCTGTGGGAGCGGTGCTTGCCCGCGATGAGGCTGGACGCGGTTCACTTAAGATCGCGGTGTCCCTATCGCGGGCAAGCACCGCTCCCACAGGGTTTTGCGTCGTCTATCAGCTCGCAGGCAAACATCGAGTCTCCCGCTGAAAGACAGATCTCAATACCATCAAGGCCGCGCAGTAGCTTTCATGAACTCACCCAGGGGTTCAGAATAAAAGCGGGCCATGTTGGTCGTGCCGTGTCCGCGGGTTTCAGCGCTGGCAGGAATCAATACCAGACGTGCGTTCTTCAACTGCGCCAAGGATTTCTGCATCGTCCCGGTCTCAGGTGGATTGCGCTCGTCGTCTGCACTGTTGATTGCCAGCACCGGCGCTTTGATTGCCGAGAGCTTTGGCGAGACATCGTAGTCCGCCGAGGACTGCCATTGATAAATGAAATCGTTGGCATCCCCCGGCAGCGGCGCTGCCAGCTTTTCATCAACCAGTTTGTCTGCCTGCGCTCGTGTAGGCGCCAGGGCCTGATAAGCAAGGGTGCCACCGCTGGTTCCGAAGCCAAACATCACATTAGCCAGACGAAGCGAAGGCGGCGGGCTGGTGTAATTCCCCTCGTTCCAGGCCGGGTCCTGCTTGATGGATTCGATCAGCATGCGCCGCATGATCCAGTTGCGCGCCGACATCGCTGTGGGCTGCGAGGCCATCGGTACCAGAGCGTCCATCATGTCCGGCCATTTCTGACCCCACATCCAGGTCTGCATGCCACCCATGGAATTGCCCATGACCAGCCGCAAATGCTTGATGCCCATCCCTTCGGTCAGCAGGCGATACTGCGCCTCAACCATGTCGTCGTAATTGTAAGCAGGAAACTTCATGCGCAAACCGTCAGAAGGTTTGCTCGACTTGCCGACGCCGATGCCATCGGGTGCGATGATGTAGTACTTGCTGGCGTCCAGAGGCTGTCCCGGACCAAACAGCTCACCTCCAAACTCCTTGCCCATCATGTCACTGGCGGGGCGATTGGTGCCGTGCAGATAGAGCACCGCCGGGTTCTTGGGATCGCCGACGGTGATGTAACTCATCCGCAGGTTCTCCAGTTTTTCACCGGTGTGGAAAGTGAAGCTGGGTGCTGTCCATACCGCTTCCACTGCTGCTGGAACGCTTGCCGCAAAGGCCATCCCCGTCTGCGCTACGATCAGCAGCGCAGCGCACAGGCCACTTTTGAATCCTCGCATGGTCAGTTCCTCTTTTTATTTTTATGAGGTTTAGGTGTTGCCGAGGCCAACTGTAATCAGCGCTTGAGGCTCTGCCAATCGCGCAGCCACTGCAGGCCAGTGCTGGTGTCGCCTTTGGGCCGGTATTCGCAGCCAATCCAGCCGGTGTAACCCAGGCGATCGATTTCTTCGAACAGCCAGTTGTAGTTCAGCTCGCCCAGATTCGGCTCGTGACGATCCGGCACGCCAGCAATCTGGATATGACCGACGCCAGCGAAGTCACGACGCAGTTTGGAGATCACATCGCCTTCAACGATCTGGCAATGATAGAAGTCGAACTGCACCTTGAGGTTGGCCGCGCCGACTTCCTTGCAGATGGCTTGCGCCTGATCCTGACGATTCAGAAAGAACCCAGGCATGTCACGGGTATTGATCGGTTCGATCAGCACGGTGATGCCCGCCTTGGCAGCTTGTTCAGCAGCGTAGGCAAGGTTTTCCAGGTATACCGCCTGATGGCGTTCACGCAATTCTTCACTGGGCAGCAAGCCCGCCATGACGTGAATCCGGTCGTTGCCTAGCACGTCTGCGTATTCCAGCGCACGAGCGATGCCGGTGCGAAACTCTTCTTCGCGCCCGGGCAACGAAGCAATGCCGCGTTCGCCTGCCGCCCAGTCTCCGGGCGGAGCATTGAACAGCGCTTGCACCAGCCCGTTGTCGCTCAGGCGCTGCTTGAGCTCCTGAGTGCTGTAGTCGTACGGAAACAGATACTCGACGGCGCCGAAACCATCGGCGGCCGCTGCGCTGAAGCGCTCGAGAAAATCATGTTGCGGGTAGAGCATGCTGAGGTTGGCAGCGAAACGAGGCATGTGAACTCCAGTCTTGTTGGATCAGACGAATGGCCAGATCACCAGGGTCGCGAGGAAGCCCAGGGTGCCGAGGATAGTAACCAGCACGGTCCAGGTACGCAGGCCGTCGGCGACATTAAGGCCAGCCAGTTTGGTGAACATCCAGTAACCGGCGTCGTTGATGTGCGACATTGCCAGACCGCCACCGCCCATGGCCAGGCACAGCAGCGCCAGGTGGTTTGGGGTCAGGTTCAGGGTTGCGATCAGCGGGCTGAGAATACCGGCCGTGGTTACCAGGGCAACGGTAGTGGAACCTTGCACGGCGCGCAGCAGCAGGGTCAGCAGGAAGCCCAGCGCCAGTACCGGCAGGCCGGTGGTACGCAGTGCTTCGGAGACGACAGCGCCGATACCGGTATCCACCAGCACTTTGCCGAAGACGCCACCGGCACCGGCGATCAGGATCACCATGGCCACACCCGGCAGCGCCGAACCGATCACGTCCGACACCTGAGTGCGGCTCCAGCCACGGCGAGTACCCAGCAACCATGCACAGAGCAGGGTGTCGATCAGCAGCGCAACCAGCGGCGCGCCCAGTACAGTCAGAATGCTGCGCAGTGTCGAATCGACAGGCAACATAGTGGTAGCCAGTGTGCCCAACAGAATCAATACGATTGGCAGCAGGATCAGGCCGATGATCAAACCGAAGCCAGGCGCCGGAGCGGGCGGCAGCGATGCGGCAAGACTGCTGGCGCTTTCTTCCATACCCGGCTTGCTCGAATGCGTCGCTTCGCTGCTGGTGTTGGAGTAGTCGCCGTTATGCCAGGCTTGCAGATCGGCGTTGGTCATATGCGGGCCGTAGACTTCGGCACGGATATCGTCCGTCATCGGGTAGAACTTGCGGGTCATGCGGCCAGCAATGAAGTAACCGACCAGGCTCAGGACCGCAACCATCGGAATACCAAACATCAGTACGCGACCCAGGTCTGCACCCAACTGACCGGCAGCGGCCACAGCACCCGGATGCGGCGGCAGAAAGGCATGCACCGCCAGCAATGCCGCACACATCGGCAAGGCGAACAGCAACAGTGGTTTACGTGCCGCACGGGCGACGCCATAGGCCAGCGG
The DNA here is from genome assembly GCF_014357575.1 of Pseudomonas folii. GTDB lineage: Bacteria > Pseudomonadota > Gammaproteobacteria > Pseudomonadales > Pseudomonadaceae > Aquipseudomonas > Aquipseudomonas folii. The sequence goes on from NZ_JACONW010000115.1 coordinate 14,215, forward strand.
CATGAGAATGATCACGCCCACTTCGAAGAACACCGGAATACCGACGATGAAACCGGCAACGGTCAGTGCCAGCGGCGTGCGCCGATTGCCGAAGCGGTTGATCAGGGTTTTCGCCAATGCTTCGGCACCACCGGACAGCTCGATGATGCGTCCGATCATCGCGCCCAAGGCAATGATGATCGCGATGTGACCGAGGGTTTTGCCCATGCCGCCTTCAATGGTGGCAACTAGATCAGCCGGTTTCACACCCGCGACCAGTGCAACAATGATGCTCACCAGCATCAACGCCACGAACGGCTGGAATTTGTATTTGAGGACCAGGAACAGCAGCAGCGCGATGCCCGCGCCCGCAATCAACATCAGCATTAGTGGCGTCATACTTTAAAGTCCCATTGTTATTGTTTTCCGGCTGGGCCGGGTCTTGTCGAAGGCCGCTGAACGGCCCCCAATCAAATGCCTTGAACTACCACTTGGCCCCAAAAACCTCGCGCAACTCGTCCAGTGCAGCCTGGTCGAGCGGAGCGGGTTTGGGGTGGGTCATCAACCAGAGTCGAGCGGTTTCTTCCAGTTCTTCAAGGGCGTAGGCGGCCTTGGCAACCGAGCTTTCCCAGATAACCGGTCCGAGCCGTTCGAGCATCACGCCGCGCACACTGTTGGCCAGTTGCGCAACGCGCTGGGCGACTTTCGGCGAGCCGGGACGCTCATAACCAATGAGCGGAATCTGCCCGACTTTCATCACCTGATAAGGCGTCAGTGGCGGCAGGATGTTGTCCTCCTGCCAGACGCCCGCCAGGGTTAGCGCAACCAGATGGGTGGAGTGGGTATGCACCACGCCGCCCACACCCGGATTGCGGTCGTAGACCTCGCGATGCAGCGCGAGGGTCTTCGAAGGTTTGCTGCCCGACACCCATTCACCGGCCAGATTGACCTTGGCAATTTCGGTCGGATCGAGGCGACCCAGGCAGGCGTCGGTTGGCGTGATCAGCCAGCCGTCATCGAGCCGCGCGCTGATATTCCCGGCGCTGCCAACGGTATAGCCGCGGCCATACAGCAGCCTGCCGATGTCGCAAATCTCTTCGCGAAGCTTGTTTTCTGCACGTTGGTTATCAGCGCTCATGGGGCTTCCCCCGCCAGTTGCTTGAGGGCTTTGCTGAAAAAGTCACGGCCACCGAAGTTGCCGGACTTGAGTGCCAATGCCAGCGGTTGAGCGCCACTGCTGACTGTGGCCGGAACACCCGGATCAATCTGCGCACCAATCTTCAGCAGTTGCACGCCCAAGGCCTGAACCACAGCGCCGGAGGTTTCACCGCCCGCGACCACGAAGCGGCGCACGCCAGCATTAAGCAAACCTTTCGCGATTTGCCCCAGAGCGTCTTCAACCAGAGCACCTGCGCGTTTAACGCCCAGTTGCTGTTGTACGGCTTTGACTTCGTTTGGCGAGCTGGTGGCGTAGATCAGCACGGTTTCGCCTGCTTTGCGGGCGAACTCCAGCGCCTGCTCAACCACCGGACGGCCAGCGGCCAGCTCCAAGGGATTGATGCGCAGGGCAGGGCGATTGGCTTCAAGCCATGCCGCGACCTGACCGTTGGTGGCGACCGAAGCGCTACCTGCCAACACCACTTCCCCACCCACAACCGGCTCAAGTTTGGCGGCGTCGATGTCACGCAATTTGCCCGCCTTGCGGAAGTTGCCGGGCAAGCCCAGGGCCAGGCCCGAACCACCGGTCAGCAATGGCAGGTCGGCGCAGGCTTCGCCCAGGGTGTAGAGATCGGCATCGGACAGCGCATCGGCAATCGCCATGCTCACGCCGTCAGCGCGCAACTCGGCAATTTTGCTGCGCACGCCGTCAACACCTTTGGCGATGCTGTCGTAGCGCAGCAGGCCGACTTTCTGCTGGGTTTGCGATTGCAGCACGCGCACCAGATTGGCGTCGGTCATCGGCGTCAGCGGGTGGTGCTGCATGCCGCATTCATTCAGTAACTGGTCCTGAACGAACAAGTGGCCGCGGAAGATCGTGCGACCGTTTTCCGGGAACGCCGGACACGCCAGGGTGAAATCGCTGCCGAGTTTTTTCAGCAGTGCTTCGCTGACCTGACCGATGTTGCCAGCGGCGGTGGAGTCGAAGGTCGAGCAATACTTGAAGAAAATCTGCTCACAGCCACGCTCGCGCAGCCATTCCAGCGCAGCGAGGGATTCCTCGACGGCTTCGGCGGCAGGCGTGGTGCGGGATTTCAAGGCAATGACGATGGCGTCGGCGTCCAGATCGGCCGCCATTTCAGCGGTCGGAATGCCGATGCTTTGCACGGTACGCATGCCGCCACGCACCAGCATGTTGGCCAGGTCGGTGGCGCCGGTGAAATCGTCGGCGATGCAGCCCAGCAACGGGCGCACAGGAGAATTACTCATCGGTTGCCCCTTAAGCTTGTTCTGGCTTGGCTTTCGGCAATTCGATGCCCGGGAAAATCTTGATCACGGCGGAGTCATCTTCACGACCGTAACCGGCGCTGGAAGCCTGCATGAACATCTGGTGTGCGGTGGCTGACAGCGGCAGCGGGAATTTGCTGGTGCGAGCGGTATCCAGTACGAGGCCCAGATCCTTGACGAAGATATCCACAGCCGACAGCGGTGTGTAATCAGCTTTGAGAATGTGCGGCACACGGTTCTCGAACATCCACGAGTTGCCCGCGCTGTTGGTGATCACTTCGTAAAGCGCGTCGGCATCGACACCTTCACGCAGGCCCAGCGCCATGGCTTCGGCGCTGGCTGCGATGTGAACACCGGCCAGCAACTGGTTGATGATTTTGACTTTGGAACCCAGCCCGTGAACGTCGCCCAGGCGATAAACCTTGCCTGCCATACCGTCCAGAATGGCCTGGGCCTTGGCGTACGATTCAGCCGGGCCGGAGGTCATCATGGTCATCTGGCCCGCAGCCGCTTTGGCTGCGCCGCCGGAGATCGGGGCATCGAGGTACAGCAGGTTCTGCGAGGCCAGACGTTCGCCCAACTCGACCGCGAAGGTCGGTGCGACGGTGGCGCAACCGATAACCAGGCTGCCGGGACGCAGTGCTGCAATGGCACCGTTCTCACCGAACAGTACGGTTTCGGTCTGCTCAGCGTTGACCACAACGGTGATGATCACATCACAAGCGGCTGCCATGGCAGCAGGGGAGGCGCAGGCAACGCCGCCTTCGGTGGCGAACTGCTCGGTGACACTAGCGCGGACATCACACGCATGCACATTGAAACCACTGCGCAGCAACGAGCGGGCAATGCCCAAACCCATCGCACCCAAGCCAATAACGCCGACATTCTTGTTAGTCATGCTGTCTTCCTCGGATGGTTGCCGATGCTCGTCACTGCCAGCAATCGGTCGGAATTGTTCTGATCTGTGAATCCGATAGTGAATCAGTGAGCGGATAATGTGAAGTATTATTTATTGTTCACATGGATTCACATTAGTGGAGCGCAGATATTTTGATGT
>NZ_JACONW010000116.1 GCF_014357575.1 Pseudomonas folii
AGTTACTTCGGCAATTCCGCCTTGATGCCTTCAACGTAATAGTTCATCGAGGCCAGTTCTGCATTGGTCGCAACCTGGCCAGCCGGGATTTTCACTGTGCCGGTCTGATCCTTGATCGGGCCGGTGAACGGGTGGAATGCGCCACTTTTGATGTCGGCAATGATCTTCTCGGCTTCTGCCTTCACGTCCGCCGGGACGATATCGCTGATCGGCAGCTCAACCGTGCCTTCCTTCAGACCGCCCCAGTAATCCTGAGATTTCCAGGTGCCATTGATCACGCCTTCAGTCGCCTGAATGTAGTGCGGCCCCCAGTTGTTGACGATGGAAGTCAGTACCGCTTTCGGGCCGAAGTGGGCCATGTCCGACGCATAACCCACGGCATAGACACCGCGACGTTCGGCCGTCTGGATCGGCGCCGGGCTGTCGGTGTGCTGGAACATCACGTCCACGCCCTGATCGATCAGCGCGTTGGCAGCGTCAGCTTCTTTGCCCGGATCGAACCAGGAGTTGACCCATACCACTTTGATTTCAGTGCCCGGGTTGTACTTGTTCAACGCCAGCTGGATCGCGTCGATGTCACGCAGGACTTCCGGGATCGGGAACGATGCGACGTAACCGACCTTTTTGGTCTTGGTCATTTTGGCCGCCAGGAACCCACCGACGTAGCGACCTTCATAGGTGCGCGCCAGGTAGGTCCCCATGTTCTTGTCCTGCTTGTAGCCAGTGGCGTGCTCGAAAGTCACTTTCGGGAACTGTTTGGCGACCTTCAGTGTTGGGTTCATGTAACCAAAGGAGGTGGTGAAGACCAGATCGTAGCCACCCTTAGCCATATTGCGGATGACGCGCTCAGCGTCGGCGCCTTCCGGCACGTTCTCGACATAACTGGTGGTGACCTTGTCGCCCAGAGCTTCAACCATGGCCTTGCGGCCCTGTTCATGCTGATACGTCCAGCCGTGGTCGCCGATCGGGCCGATGTAGACGAACCCTACTTTCAACGGATCTGCCGCTGATGCCAGCAGACTGGAACCCAGGCCGACGACCGCAGCCATGGCACACAGCAATTTTTTCAGGGGGCGACGCGGGTGAGTGGTGGAGTGCATCGGGTCTAGCTCCTTGTGGTCTTGTTGGCACGGCCGTCTAAGCGGGTTGCTCGAACAATGCAAAAAACTGACCAACTGGACAGTTAATGACAGGGCTAGCCTCTCAATCGATTTAGCCTTGGCAGGACGATGCCAGACGGTGCAGAACCGGCTGGCTTTGCTGCTAACTGGTGCAAGCTGCTCTGCTGGACCTCTGTGGAATTCTGACGTGGGACCGGCTTTAGCCGGGAAGGCGGCATTTCTGACGATGGAGCTATGGCGACTGTACCGGCCTCTTCCCGGCTAAAGCCGGTCCCACGTCATTCGCACCAATATTCAGGATCTCACCTATTTTGAAACCTTTGCTTACACTCGGCACTCTCAACGCCTTGAACACGTTATCCGGACGTTTCACCCAGGAAGGTTTATAGGCTAGTCAATGGGCTCAATACTCAAGCAAGAAAAATTTCTCCTGCTCGCGATCATCGCGACAGTTGTCGCCTACGTGTTCGAGCATTCGTTCCTCAATAACGGGCAGGGCGTGGCGCTGACGGCGGGGATTGCGCTGGTAGGTTTCATCGTCTGTGCATCGTTGCGCGTGGCTCACCACGCCGAATTGCTTGCAGAGAAAGTCGGCGATCCCTACGGCACCATGATCCTCACCCTGTCGGCGGTGCTGGTGGAAGTCGTGATCCTGGCGATCATGATGAGCAACGAACCGTCGCCAACGTTGGTGCGCGATACGATTTACTCAGCCGTGATGCTCGATATCAACGGCATCCTTGGGCTGGCCGCTCTGATGGGCGGTATCAAGCATGGCGAGCAGTCTTACAACGACGATTCAGCCCGCACCTACAGCGTGATGATTCTCACCGCGATGGGCGTATCCATGGTGGTGCCGGAGTTCATCCCCGAAGGTGACTGGAAGCTGTATTCGGCGTTCACCATTGGCGCGATGATCTTGCTCTACACCCTGTTCCTGCGCATGCAGGTCGGGCCGCACAGTTATTTTTTCAGCTACAGCTATCCAGAGAAAAAGAAGCGCAAGGACCAGCCTGAAGCGGAGGCCAAGCCGGTCAATCTGACGCTGTCCATCGGCACCCTGGTGCTTGGCGTGGTGGTGATTGGCGCACTGGCGGAAGTGATGTCCAAGACCGTTGATTTGGGGCTTGAAGGCACTGGCGCACCGCCGGTCATGACTGCGATTCTGGTGGCGGCCATTTCTGCCGCACCGGAGATTCTGACGGCATTGCGCGCGGCCCTGGCCAACCGTATGCAATCGGTGGTGAACATTGCTCTTGGTGCATCGCTATCGACGGTGATCCTGACCGTACCCGTCATGGAAGCCATGGCCCTCTACAGTGGCCAACCGTTTCAAATGGCGATGACCCCGGTGCAGACCGTGATGATTTTCATCACCCTGCTGGTGAGCGCCATCAACCTCAATGACGGCGAAACCAACGCGATAGAAGGCATGACCCACTTCGTGTTGTTTGCGACATTTATCATGTTGTCGTTGTTGGGGTTGTAAATCCTCAAACTGCGCTACTGTGCTGCAAACGAATGATCTGTAGGAGCGCACGAGCACCGCGAGGCCGCGATAGCGGTATATCAGGCAGAACGCCATCGCTGCCTCGCATTGCTCGTGAGTTCCTACAGGAATGGGTTCATCAGCCGCGAATCAACGCCCGCGCCGCCTGGCTGTGATCAGCAATCAATCCCTTCAGGTCCAGCCCTTCGACTTGCCCATCGATCACTCGCCACTGGCCGCCAATCATCACCCGATCAGCACGATCGGCGCCGCACAACAGCAGCGCCGACAATGGATCGTGGCTGCCGGAGAAGCGCAGTTCATCCAGCTTGAACATTGCCAAATCGGCCTGTTTACCGACTGCCAGTTCACCGATGTCGCTACGACCAAGTAACTGCGCCGAACCCTTTGTGGCCCAGCCAAGCACCAGTTCGGGTGTGATCTTTTCTGCGCCATAACGCAGACGTTGCAGATACAGCGCCTGCCGCGTTTCGAGGATCATGTTCGAGGCGTCATTTGACGCCGAACCGTCTACGCCAAGCCCCAACGGCGCGCCTGCTGCGATCAGATCCAGCGTCGGACAAATGCCGGAAGCCAGGCGCATGTTTGAACTCGGGCAATGACATACACCGGTGCCTGCTGCGCCCAGTCGAGCGATTTCGTCAGGGTTGAAGTGAATCCCATGGGCCAGCCAGGTTCTCGGCCCCAGCCAGCCGACGCTGTCGAGATAATCCACCGTTCGCAGGCCGAAACGCTGCAGGCAGAAGTCTTCTTCGTCGAGGGTTTCGGCCAGGTGAGTGTGCAGGCGTACGTCGAGCTTTTCCGCTAAAGCTGCGCTTTCACGCATGATCTGCGGCGTGACTGAGAAGGGCGAGCAGGGCGCCAAGGCGATCTGGATCTGCGCGCCCGCGCCACGTTGGTGATAGCGTTCGATCAGGCGCTGGCTGTCTTCAAGAATCACTTCGCCTTGCTGCACGGTTTGTTGCGGCGGCAAACCTCCATCGTCTTCACCCAAGCTCATTGAGCCGCGAGTAAGCATGGCGCGCATGCCCAATTCGCGGACGCTTTCAACCTGGACATCGATGGCGTTTTCCAGGCCGTCCGGGAACAGGTAGTGATGGTCTGCCGCAGTGGTGCAACCCGACAGCAGCAACTCGACCAGTGCGACTTTACTGGCCAGCGCCAGTTTCTCGGGAGTCACACGCGCCCAGACGGGATACAAGGTTTTCAGCCACGGAAACAAAGGCTGGTTGACCACCGGAGCCCAGGCACGCGTCAGTGTTTGATAAAAGTGGTGATGGGTATTGATCAAACCCGGCAGCAGCACATGCTCACGGGCGTCGAATACTTGATCGCACGGGCTGTCGGGTTGCTGACCGGCGCCGAGCAGTTCGACGATGACACCGTTTTCAATCACCAGACCGCCTCGTGCATCGAGGGCATTGGCCGTGAAAACAGCGAGGGGATTTTTCAACCAGATACGGATCGCAGGCATCGTGCCGGCTCCTCTGAAAGACAGGTTCAGGTTAGCCAGCTCAGTGTTGCCCTGTCTGCTGATCCAGGGGCGCCGGGTGGATCTCGGCGCCCGGCGATTCTAACCGCATTTTTTTTGTTGGGGCGAGATCTTTGTGAGAGCGTTCATCCCGTAGGACCGGCTTTAGCCGGGAGGGCGTCGTGACATTCACCCAATCTTATTCGCCAGCAATACCGCTCTCCCGGCTAAAGCCGGTCCTACGAGAGTCTCCCGCAGGAAATTGCGATTTCTGCAATATCACCAGGGGATCGTCTCGCCTTTGTAATCCACAAAGTAATGCCCGCCTTTACCTGCGTAGTTCACGAGCTGCTCCACTAAACCGTGGGTGCTGGTTTGGACATCGATAGCCGCACCTTCGCCGCCCATGTCGGTTTTCACCCAGCCCGGGTGCAAAGACAAGACGGTGGGGCGAGGCTCTGGCAACTGCAGGACGAACGTGTTGGTCAGGGAGTTCAGCGCCGCTTTGCTCGCTTTGTACAGCGAAGCATCAGCACCGTCCGGACAGGTTACGCTGCCGAATCTGGAACTCATGAAAGCCAATACACCCGTGGTTGGGCGCATCTGCTGGACGAGGCGCTCAGCCAGCCGGATAGGTGCAATGGCGTTGGTGAGAAATAATTGAGTCAGTTCAGCCGTGGTGATCTGCTCGGCGCTTTGTGGTCTTGGCCCCATTATTCCGGCATTGATGACCAGCGCATCAAAGACTTGCCCCTCCAGCTTGCTTTTCAGGGCATCCAGAGACGCCACGTCATCCAGATCCAGGGTCTCGACACGGACGCCAGATATTGCTTTGAGGTCAGTCGCTTTTTGTGGATCGCGAACGGTGGCGATGACGTTCCAGTTTTGTTCGGTCAGTTGTTTGACCAGTCCGAGGCCGATGCCACGAGAGGCTCCGACGATCAGTGCAGTTTTTTGAGTAGACAAGATTTTTCTCCTTGAAAAGTTATCAGGGGCTTAGCGGGCAGCTCTGGCCCAGACGGTTCTGCAATTCGGTGCGCAATTCGCCGAGTGCTTCAATTCGCGTCTCGATCAGCACGAGCTTGTCCCTGAGTAGTTGAGCAATGGCCAGATCTGGCGCAGGCGTCTTCCAGAGTTCGGCAACGCTGTGGCCGATTTCGTTCAGGCTGAAACCCAGGCGCTGTGCGGTTTTGATGAACTGCACCAACTGCACCATCTCCGCAGGGTAGTGCCGATAGCCGTTAGCGCTGCGTTGCGCGGCAATCAAACCACGCTGCTCATAGAACCGCAGAGTGTCGCGGCTGACCGCGGTGGCTTGAGCCAATTCACCAATGCGCATTTTTCCGTCCCTTGGGGTTGACCCTGGAGCGTACTCCAGCCTTTAGCCTCCTGCCATGTCTGCAAAATACTAATTTCTTAGGAAATTCTATGTTTGCTCGTGGAGGAGGACGTGGGACCGGCTTTAGCCGGGAAGGCGGTGTTTCTGACGACCCTTTATCAGTAACTGTCCCGGCCTTTTCCCGGCTAAAGCCGGTCCCACGACATCGCGTCAATATTGAGATCACAGCGCCAGGAGAGTTTATATGTGGCAACCGCAACACTATCGCCAACTCGTTCGTGCCAGTGGCTGGTACGACCTGATCGTCACGGCTGCTTTTGTAACACCCTGGAGTTTTGCCGTATTGCACGGAGTGTTATCCAGCTTGAGTCAGGCCTGGAGTGTGCCCGGTGCGCTGCCCACATTCGAGCCCATGCATATGTTGATGGCCAACCTGCTGGGTTCGATCGTTTGCGTGTGGTCAGTGCTACGGATTCGCGATCCGCAAGCGGTTTTCGGGCGTTACGACGCAGTAGGTCGATTGCTGTTCGCGACGTGGCAGGCCTATGCCCTGATGCAGGGGGCGACGTGGTTGCTGGCGGGATTCCTGATCATGGAATTGATCTGGGCGGTGTTGCAGCTGTGGCCCCGTGGGACCGGCTTTAGCCGGGAATGCGTCCTTACCGCCAATAAAAATTTATCGGCTGTGCGGGCTTCTTCCCGGCTAAAGCCGGTCCCACGTCATTGAGCTGTGAGTCTCAATGCCCCGCCTGCCATGGCTGCCCCAGAGAAACCGGAGCATACAGCCTTGTGCGCAGGGCATTACGCGACAGCAGCACCAATACCACGATGGTCGCCACGTATGGCAGCATGGCCAACAGGTTAGACGGGATCGCCAGGCCTATACCCTGCGCCACCAAATGCAGGATGCTGGCGAGGCCGAACAGGTACGCACCCAACAGCAGGCGCCACACTCTCCAACTGGCGAACACCACCAGCGCCAAGGCGATCCAGCCGCGCCCGGCGCTCATGTTTTCAGCCCACATTGGCGTGTACGCCAAGGACAGATACGCCCCGGCCAGCCCGGCCATTGCGCCACCGAACAACACCGCCAGGGTTCGCACGCGCAGCACCGGCAAACCCATGGCGCTGGCGGCGTCCGGGTTCTCGCCAACGGCCTGAATGATCAGACCGACGCGGCTTTTCAACAGGGCCCAGGCCACCAGTGCAAACAACGCGAAGGACAGGTAAACCAGAATGTCCTGAGCAAACAGCATGCGGCCGATCAGCGGGATGTCGCTCAAGTAAGGAATCAGAATCGGTTCGAAACCTTGCAGCGGTTTACCTACCCAGGCTGCTCCGACGAAGCTCGACAAACCCACGCCAAAGATAGTCAGCGCCAAACCCGTTGCCACTTGATTGGCATTGAAGACCAGCGCCACCACCGCGAACAATCCCGACAGCAGCATCCCCGCCATCATCGCCAGCAGCACACCGAGCCACAGATTGCCGGTGCTCAAGGCGATGATGAAACCGATCACTGCGCCAAACAGCATCATGCCTTCCTGGCCCAGATTGAGAACGCCGCTTTTTTCGCAAATCAACTCGCCTAGGGCGACCAATAGCAGCGGCGTACCGCAACGCACCATGGCAAAGAAAATATTGCTCAGCAGATCGATATCCATCACACGGCTCCCGTGGCAGCGGGTGCCATCTGACGTTTGGCCCAGCGCGCTTTCAGGCGTGGGCGATAGAGAATCAGCACATCACAGGCCAGCAGGAAGAACAGCATCATTCCTTGAAACAGCTGGGTAATGGCTTGGGGAAGGTTCAGGGCCATTTGCGCGTTTTCGCCGCCTAGATAGAGCAGCGCCATCAGCAAACTGGCGAACAGAATACCGATCGGATTCAGGCGGCCGAGGAAGGCCACCGTGATCGCTGCATAGCCATAACCCGGTGACACTTGCGGGACCAGTTGACCAATGGGGCCGGCGACTTCGCTGACTCCAGCCAAGCCAGCCAGTCCGCCGCTGATCAGCAAGGCCAGCCAGACCAGGCGTTTCTCGCGAAACCCGACAAAACCTGCCGCACGTTTATCCAGCCCCAGCACTTTGATCTGGAAACCGACAAAGCTGCGTTGCAGCAAAACCCAGACTGCGACCAAAGCCAGCAAGGCGAAATACACACCCGCATGCACGCGGCCGTCCTCGGTCAACAGCGGCAAGCGGCTGGCATCACCAAACATCGCTGACTCAGGAAAATTCATTCCGGCAGGGTCTTTCAGCGGTCCATGAACGAAGAACAGCAACAGGTTCAGCGCGATGTAGTTGAGCATGATGCTGGTCAGGATTTCATTGGCGTTGAAGTGGGTGCGCAGCCAGGCAGTCAAACCCGCCCATGCTGCACCACCCAATGTGCCGACCAGCAGAATCAGGACCAAGGCCCAGCGGCTTTCCATATCAATGATATTGACCGCCAGGGCACTCCCCGCCAGCGCGCCCATCAACAACTGGCCTTCTGCGCCGATGTTCCAGATGCGCGCCTGATAAGCGACCGCCAAACCCAACGCGCAGAGCAGAATCGGCAGCGCCTTGACCATCAGTTCGGATACGCCATACCAGTCGCTGACCGGTGCAATCAACAAGGTATGCAGAGTGAGCAATGGGTCCAGGCCCAGAGCGATAAACAATAATGAGCCGCAGATCAGGGTCAATACTGCGGCCAGCAGTGGCGAAAACCACAGCATGGCTCGCGATTGTTGCCCGCGCGGTTCCAGAGAGAGCAGCATCGGAAACTCCGTTAATTAAGCGCGGCGGCTTGGAATTGAGGTTGAGTGGCAGACGGGGCATCGAATTCACCGGCCATCCAGCCGCCGACCTGCACGGGCGAGGTTTGCCCGGTCGGCACGAGAGGGGAGAGCCTGCCACTGCTCAGCGCTGCAAGGCGGTCGCTGATCTGGAAGAGTTCGTCGAGGTCTTCGGAAATCACCAGGATTGCTGCGCCCGCATCACGCAAGGCAATCAGCGCGCGATGAATCGCTGCGGCGGCCCCCACGTCGACACCCCACGTTGGGTGCGCAGCCACCAGCAATTTCGGATTCTGCAAGATCTCGCGACCCAGAATGAATTTCTGCAAGTTGCCGCCGGAGAGACTGCGAGCGGGCGCCTGGGCATCTGGCGTCTTCACCGCGAAGCGTTTGATGATCTCATCGGCCAGGCTTCTGACCTTGCCACGCTGGACCAGCCCGTTGCTGACCAGCCCTTGCTGAAAAGCAGTCAGCAACGCGTTATCACTGAGGCTCAAGTCCGGCACTGCGCCGTGCCCCAGTCGTTCCGCTGGAACAAACGCCAGGCCGTTCTTGCGCCGTGCATCAGGACGTAGATGGCCAACGCTCAAGTCGGCAAATCGAATACTGGATGACAGTGAGTTGCTCAATGTTTGTTCGCCGCTGAGCAGTGCCAGCAACTCGTCCTGACCGTTACCCGCCACGCCTGCAATGCCGACGATTTCGCCGCTGCGCACATCAAGGTCGAGATTCACCAGAGAGCAACCGAACGGATCGGGGTTGTGCCAGGAGAGTTTTTCCACCTGCAGGAACGGTTTCTGCCCCGCGACTTTGGGGTATTGCGCAGTCAGGCCTTCAGCGTCGCCGACCATCAGCCGCGCCAGCTCCAGATCCGAACACTGCGCCGGAATACAGTGTCCGGATACTTTGCCGCCTCGCAATACGGTGGCGCTATGACACAAGGCGCGAACCTCACCCAACTTGTGGCTGATAAACAGAATGCTGCAGCCTTCTGAGGCCAGGCGGCGCAGGGTGACGAATAGTTCGTCGGCTTCCTGCGGCGTCAGTACCGAGGTCGGCTCATCGAGAATCAACAGGCGAATGTCCTGCATCAGGCAACGAATAATCTCGACTTTCTGCCGCTCACCGATCGACAGGCTGTGGACAAGTCGTTGTGGTTCTACCGCCATGCCGTAGCGCTGCGAGACCTCGCGAATTTTTGGTTCAAGTTGCTTTGGCGTACCGGCCGCGCCGCCCATTGCCAACGCGATGTTCTGGGCGACTGTCAGGGTTTCGAATAACGAGAAATGCTGGAACACCATGCCGATGCCCAAGCTGCGGGCCTGTGCCGGATTACGCATTTTCAGAGCCTGTCCCTGCCAGACTATTTCGCCTGAATCGGGCTGCGTCACGCCGTAGATGATTTTCATCAGGGTGCTTTTGCCTGCGCCGTTTTCGCCAAGCAGGGCGTGGATTTCTCCGGGGGCAATATTCAGGTCGATGGCATCGTTGGCCAGGCAGCCGGGATAGCGCTTGCTGATGGCACGCAGTTGCAGGCGTGCAGATGTCACAGGGTTTGGCATGACAGGCTCAAGGTAAGAGGATCGCCTGTGGATAAAGCAATTTCCTGGCCAGGCAGTCAGGTTTTTGCGGGTAAATGCCGATTTGCTTGTAAGGGCGAAGTCCCGAGGGCTAGAGCCTGGGGTCTGCGGTGGAGCCGAAAGTCCATGTCGGCACCATATCAGGGCGTCAGGCTGAGGGAATGATTCAATTTCGCACAGTCCACTGAGTAAAAAACATACAGTCACCGTCAAGTGAGGCAACTCCGGCATTACCGCAACCCTTGCACCTGTTATCCACAGGTTGCTCCACAGTAAATGTGTGCAAGCTCAAAAGTGCGGTATAAGCAGGCAATTGGTAGTAGCGGCTGACGATAACGAACTGTAACGCGCTGTTTTTACATCTCTTTTGTTGTTATATGACAGATTTGTATAAAAAATGATCGATCGGCTGAAAGCCAGGTACGGCAAGGCTTGCGGCCGCATGTGCTCAGCTTATCCACAGCCGGATGCACAGTAATTGTGTGTAGGCCAGACATCTGCGCCCCCACGACCTTGCTTAGATTTTGTGGGAGCCGAGCTTGCTGGCGATAGGTCGGACGCGATCCAAAGTGAACCGCGTCCACCTTTATCGCGAGCAAGCTCAGCTCCCACAGGTTCTGCGCGATGTGGTGGGACCGGCTTTTAGCCGGGAAGGCGGTATTTCTACAGATGAATACTCATCTGCTGTCCCGGCTTCTTCCCGGCTGAAGCCGGTCCCACGTGGCCAGGGGGGCTTTGTATCATTCCCCGTCTTTGCTCAAAACTATCCGCCCCCGGCTCAAGTCTGCCAACTGCCGCTGCAGCACTTCAACCTGCTCGGGGCCAACTGCAATCGCAAGGTCCACTCCGTTGGCGGTGAAGTCTTCCTGCTGCACCAAACCGTTGAGCTCCGCCACCCGCAACTTGACCAGCGCCAATTCGCTGAAGCTGCAAGACAGACTCAACGGCACGCGAGTGATCAGCGGCAGACGCTCAGCCTGTTGCAGGCATTTATTGGCACCACCGCCATAGGCCCGGGCGAGGCCGCCGGTACCCAGTTGAATGCCGCCGTACCAGCGAATCACCAGCACGACGACCTGATCAAATTCCTGAGCTTCGATGGCGGCCAGAATCGGTCGGCCCGCAGTCCCGCCAGGTTCGCCATCGTCATTGCTGCGATATTGATCGGCCAGTTTCCAGGCCCAGCAATTGTGAGTCGCGTTGAAGTCGCTGTTCTGCTCGATAAACGCTTGTGCGTCGGCGGCGCTGGAGATGGGCGCGGCCAGGGTGATGAAGCGGCTCTTGCGAATCTCTTCGCGAAATTCGCAAGGGCCGACCAGAGTAAAAGGCATGCGTGGGTTCCAGCTGTAAACAGATTCCGCCAGTTAAGCGCCTGGAGGCGTCAGGCCGCAACCCTTGAGGATGATGCGAATGAGATTATCGCCCGCAACTTCCATGTCTTGCTTGGTCAGGCGAGTGCGTCCGGTCACCTGGCAGATTTGCGTAGCAAAGTCGGCGTAGTGTTGAGTACTGCCCCACAGTAGAAAGATCAGGTGCACCGGATCGACCGGATCCATCTTGCCTGCATCGATCCACGCCTGAAAAACCGAGGCTCGCCCTTGAAACCAGGCCTGGTAATCCTGGCTGAAATACTGATTGAGGCATTCGCCGCCGCTGATGATCTCCATCGCAAAAATCCGCGAGGCCTGGGGCTGACGACGGGAGAATTCCATCTTGGCGCGGATGTAGCGGCTCAGTGCCAATGCCGGGTCATCCTCAACGGTCAGGTTGTTGAAGGTGCTGTCCCATAGCTCGAGGATGTTGCTGAGTACCGCAACGTACAAGCCAAGCTTGTTAGTGAAATAGTAATGAAGGTTGGCCTTGGGCAGCCCGGCGTTCAGCGCGATGGTATTCATGCTGGTGCCTTTGAAGCCGTGACGAGCGAACTCGTCTTCGGCGGCTTTGATAATGGCCTCTTCATTCTTCTGACGAATGCGACTGGCGGGCTTTGTGTCGTGACTACTGTGCGCAGGGACTTCAAGGATCATGGGGCCGTTCCGGACAGATCAAGGGGGTACAACGCTGAACAGCTAACCCAATCAGGTGTTCAGCATTATCAGTAGTTAGCGTGTCGATGGCTCACCTTCGGTTGCAGATTCTGTACCTGCAACGCTCGCCTTGTCCTCTGGCAATAACAGGCTCATCACGATGGCTGTGATGCCGCCGCTGGTGATCGCCGAGTCGAACAGGTTTTGCACCAGTTTAGGCAGGTGATGCAGCAAGGCCGGTTGGGAAGCGATGCCCAAGCCAACACCAAAAGAAGTGGCAATGATCAGCATGCTGCGCCGATCCAGCGGCGCTTGAGCCAGAATGCGCACGCCTGCCGCGGCGACGCTGCCGAACATGACCAGGGTTGCACCGCCGAGGACGGGTTTGGGGATTTGTTGCAGCAAAGCGCCAATGGTCGGGAACAGGCCGAGCATGAACAGGACTGCGCCGATGTACAGACCCACATAACGACTGGCCACGCCAGTGAGCTGAATCACACCGTTGTTTTGCGCGAAAGTGGTATTGGGGAAGGCACTGAAGGTTGCGGCGATCATGCAACTGAATCCGTCGCCCAATACGCCACCTTTAAGCCGGGCAATGTACGTGGGGCCGCTTATGGGCTTTTTAGCGAGCATGCAGTTGGCGGTCAGGTCGCCGACGGTTTCGATAGTGCTGATCAGATAAATCAGCGCAACGGGCAGGAAAGCTGTCCAGTCGAAGGCGAACCCGAACCTGAACGGGACCGGTACGCTGATCAGGGGCAGGTCGCCAACGGAATGAGGTATCAGCTTTCCGCTGAACCACGCCGCCAGGCTCCCGGCAGCCAGGCCGATGATGATCGCGGACAAGCGTATCCATGGCGTATTCGACCGGTTGAGCAGAATGATAACGATCAGCACGAAGCCGCCCAGTGCCAGATTCAGCGGCTCTCCAAAGTCCGGGGCGTTGAAACCACCACCCAGATCCGTCACTCCGACTTTGATCAGGCTGACGCCGATCAGGGTGATCACGATGCCCGTGACCAAAGGCGTGATGACTCTGCGCAGTTGGCCAATGAAGCGACTCAACACAATCTGCACCATCGCGCCGAAAAAACAGACGCCGAAGATCATCGCCAGAATGTCTTCAGGGCTCCCGCCGCGTTGCTTGACCAGAAAACCGGCAGACAATACTGCGCCGAGAAAAGCAAAGCTGGTGCCTTGCAGGCAGATCATCCCTGCGCCAATCCCGAATGGACGACGTGCCTGGATGAAAGTCCCTACACCTGAAACCATCAGCGCCATACTGATCAGGTAAGGCATGTAGGCGCCCAGCCCCAATGCCGAGCCAATCACTAATGGTGGGGTGATGATGCCGACGAAACTGGCGAGTACGTGTTGCAGCGCAGCGAGTATTGCCGGTAACGGCTTGGGCCGATCATCGAGGCCGTAGATCAGATCGCTGCTGGGTGAGGCTTCGGGCTGCATGTCGTGCTCTCGCGGGTCGTTTAATACAACTACTGTGCAAAAAGCTGTCCAAGTGCTCAGGTTTTTTGAGCGCTAATGTTTAGCGTATATCTGTCGCGGCGGCACCGGTCTCCATGGCACCGCGCCGTCGCGCAGCAAACTCATGACCTGTAGGAGTGAGCTTGCTCTCGATTCGGTCTCGTGGTCGACGAATTCATCTACTGAATTGACGCTATCGCAAGCAAGCTCACTCCTACAGTGCATTAGCCTGCAACTGGACAAATGTCTCACCGTGTAGCAGCCAGCGTCTGCAGAAAGCTCTCCAGCACCAAATGAGGGCGACGCCCTTTGCGGGTCACCGACACCAGACTCAGGTCATAAAAGCGCGATGCCGGTTTCAGTGCCCTCAAGCGACCCTGCTGCACCCAGAAGCTCGCGTAGTGATCCGGTAAATAGCCGATGTAACGCCCGGTCAGAATCAGAAACGCCATGCCTTCCCGATCCGACGCGCTGGCCGTGCAATTGAGCGCCTGGTAATGAGCCTGAATTTCTGCCGGCAAACGGAAGGTCGGCGCAATGGCATCCTGCTCTGCAAGACGCCCGTCATCCAGCGCAGCATCCTCCATATAGAAAAGCGGGTGTCCCACTGCGCAATAGAGCAGCGAACGCTCGCTGTACAGCGGCTGATATTCAAGGCCCGACAACGCGCTGGCCTGAGGGACTACCCCTACGTGCAGGCGACCGTCGAGTACGCCTTGCTCCACCTCATTGGGCGCAATCATGCGGATGTTGATGTGCACGTCAGGTCCACGCTCTTTCAACTGAGCCAGTGCGTGCGTGATGCGCATGTGGGGGAGCGTGACCAGATTGTCGGTCAGGCCAATGTTCAACTCACCACGCAGATGCTGGTGGAGGCCGTTGACCTCTGTGCGGAAGCTTTCCAGTGCGCTCAGCAGTTGTAACGCCGACTGATAAACCTCACGGCCCTCTTCGGTCAACGAAAATCCTGCGCGACCGCGCTGACAAAGGCGCAAGCCCAGGCGCTGTTCCAGATCACTCATTTGCTGGCTGATGGCCGAACGGCCTATGCCAAGCGCGCTTTCGGCCGCGGAGAACCCGCCCGACTCGACTACGCTTCGAAAGATGCGCAGCAATCGAATATCAAAATCGCTGACTTGTGCCAGTGGATCGGGGCGACGGCTGCTCATAGTTTAGTCATCGGCTAACTAAAGATCGTAAAAGTTGAGTTTTCACGACTTTATCCCCGTGGCACCGTAGCTGCATCAAGTATTTGCAGTCACTCAATCGCCCAGCGCTCAAGCGAGGTCCGTTTCGATGAACAGTTTCGAGTCGTCCGACATGTCTATTGCCAGCCAACTGAAGCTTGATGCTCATTGGATGCCCTACACCGCCAACCGCAATTTCCAGCGCGATCCGCGCTTGATCGTCGCGGCGAATGGCAGTTACCTGACAGACGACAAGGGACGCAAGATCTATGATGCGCTTTCTGGTCTGTGGACCTGCGGTGCGGGTCATACGCGCAAGGAAATTCAGGAGGCTGTCTCTAAACAACTGGGCATTCTGGACTATTCCCCGGGGTTTCAATTCGGTCACCCACTGTCGTTTCAGCTCGCTGAAAAAATCACCGAACTGACGCCGGGCAATCTGAATCACGTGTTTTATACCAACTCAGGTTCCGAGTGCGCCGACACCGCCGTGAAGATGGTGCGCGCCTACTGGCGTCTGAGAGGGCAAGCGACCAAAACCAAAATGATTGGCCGCGCGCGTGGCTACCACGGTGTGAACATCGCGGGCACCAGCCTCGGTGGAGTGAACGGCAACCGTAAGATGTTTGGCCAATTGATGGATGTGGATCATCTCCCTCATACCTTGCTGACCAGCAATGCTTATTCGAAAGGCATGCCCGAGGCGGGCGGTATTGCTCTCGCGGATGAAATGCTCAAATTGATCGAATTGCACGATGCCTCGAACATTGCAGCAGTTATCGTCGAGCCAATGGCGGGTTCCGCTGGCGTGATCGTGCCGCCTCAAGGCTATCTCAAGCGTCTGCGGGAAATCTGCGATCAGCACAACATCCTGCTGATCTTCGACGAAGTCATTACCGGCTTCGGTCGTACCGGCTCCATGTTCGGTGCGGACAGCTTCGGTGTGACGCCTGATCTGATGTGCATCGCCAAGCAAATTACCAACGGTGCCATTCCGATGGGGGCGGTGATTGCCAGCAGCGAGATCTATCAGACCTTCATGAACCAACCAACGCCTGAATACGCGGTTGAATTCCCGCACGGTTATACCTACTCCGCGCACCCGGTTGCCTGTGCGGCCGGTATTGCTGCGCTGGATCTGCTGCAACGGGAAAATCTTGTTCAGCAAGTTGCTGAAGTGGCGCCGCATTTCGAAAGCGCACTGCATGGCATCAAAGGCACAAAGAACGTCGTCGACATTCGTAACTACGGTCTGGCGGGCGCTATTCAGATTGCGCCGCGAGATGGCGATGCAATTGTTCGTCCCTTCGAGGCGGGCATGAAACTCTGGAAGGCTGGCTTCTATGTACGTTTTGGCGGTGACACCCTGCAGTTCGGGCCAACCTTCAACAGCAAACCGCAAGACCTGGATCGTTTGTTCGATGCGGTTGGCGAAGCGCTGAATCAGATCGACTGATAAACCTCTTCTATATAGGTGACAGGCGCGGAGTTTGTTCGCGCCTGCTTTGTGGAGTCATTTCATGAGCAACATTCAACACTTGATCGACGGCCAATTGGTCGGCGATACCGGCCGCACTGCTGACGTGTTCAACCCGTCGACGGGTCAGGCCATCCATAAAGTCCCGTTGGCAAGTCGCGAAACAGTGCAACAAGCCATCGACTCGGCCAAGGCGGCGTTTCCGGCCTGGCGCAATACTCCTCCAGCAAAACGTGCCCAAGTGATGTTCCGCTTCAAGCAACTGCTGGAGCAGAATGAAGGCCGCATCGCGCAGTTGATTAGCGAAGAGCACGGCAAGACTCTCGAAGACGCGGCGGGTGAACTCAAGCGCGGTATCGAGAACGTTGAATACGCCTGTGCCGCGCCGGAAATCCTCAAGGGCGAATACAGCCGCAACGTAGGGCCGAACATTGATGCCTGGTCCGACTTCCAGCCGCTGGGTGTCGTTGCCGGTATTACGCCGTTCAACTTTCCCGCCATGGTGCCACTGTGGATGTACCCGCTGGCGATCGCTTGCGGTAACTGTTTCATCCTCAAGCCGTCCGAGCGCGATCCGAGCTCCACGCTCCTGATCGCTCAATTGCTGCACGAAGCGGGTTTGCCCAAGGGCGTGCTCAATGTCGTCCATGGCGACAAGGCGGCGGTGGATGCGCTGATCGAAGCGCCGGAAGTCAAAGCGCTGAGTTTTGTCGGTTCAACGCCGATTGCCGAGTACATCTATAAAGAAGGCGCTGCACGCGGTAAACGAGTCCAGGCCTTGGGCGGTGCGAAAAATCATGCGGTGCTGATGCCGGATGCTGATCTGGATAACGCGGTCAGTGCGTTGATGGGCGCTGCTTACGGTTCGTGCGGCGAGCGCTGCATGGCCATCTCGGTTGCCGTGTGTGTGGGTGATCAGATTGCTGATGCGCTGGTGGCTAAACTGGTGCCGCAAATTGCTTCGCTGAAAATCGGTGCCGGTACAACCTGCGGGTTGGATATGGGGCCATTGGTCACCGGTCAGCATCGCGACAAAGTCGGCGGCTATATAGAAGACGGTGTGCAGGCGGGCGCCAAGTTGGTCGTTGATGGTCGCGGCTTGAGCGTTGCCGGTAATGAAGACGGCTTCTTCATGGGCGGCTGCCTCTTCGACCAGGTCACGCCAGAGATGCGCATCTATAAAGAAGAGATCTTCGGGCCAGTGCTGTGCATCGTGCGAGTTGCCAGCCTTGAGCAGGCGATGCAACTGATCAATGATCATGAGTACGGCAATGGCACCTGCATCTTCACTCGTGACGGTGAAGCGGCGCGTCTGTTCTGTGATGAGATTGAAGTGGGTATGGTTGGCGTCAACGTGCCGCTGCCAGTGCCGGTTGCCTATCACAGCTTCGGCGGCTGGAAGCGTTCGCTGTTCGGTGATCTGCATGCGTACGGGCCGGACGGGGTGCGCTTCTATACACGCCGTAAGGCTATTACGCAGCGTTGGCCGCAACGTGCGAGCCACGAAGCTTCGCAGTTTGCGTTTCCTAGTCTGTAAGTAGCCGATAGAGAAGGGGGAGCCGTTAGGCTCCCCCCCTTTGTTTTATGGGGCCTCAGGAAGATATGACAATTTAGTGAAATTAAGGGTTGACGGCCTCTCAGATCTCTCTATAATTCGCACCTCTTCTGGCGCAGACAGAACGAAAAACTCT